>JBFRWK010000079.1:0-37298 GCA_051439545.1 Xenococcaceae cyanobacterium
GGTTACAAAAAAATATGACAAAGTAGGATAGTCGCGGAAGGGGGCTTTTACATCAAGTTTTTGATTAAGGTACATTGACCAAGGTTTATTGAAGCCCCCTTCGCGGACAAATTGCCCCTCTTTTTTGCTTGTTTGTTAGTATTTGTGTATTGAAAATCCGGGCAATTTGTCCCCCCTGACGAAAAAACTCTTGACTCCAAACCTATAGCTGAGGAAGACTGTCCTACTTTGTCCAATATTTCTCTCGGGGTAAGATAATGCTCAACCCCCTACCAATAACTAACAACTAACAACCCTTCGGGCGGTGCGCTACCCAGTGCGTCTTGCGCCGACGCGGGGGTGGAAGGGGGGTTTTTAATAGTTTTAAGTCTAATTTTCTCCCTCGATTTATCTAGTTCTTAAACCCCCCTCCCCGCGCACCGCTAACAACTAACAACTAACAACCAAAAATCAAGCTAGGCTATTGTGTAAAGATCGAGCAAAAATTAAATTACTCAGATGAATATAAGCCAAAAGGAGATTTATATTGCCTCCACAGTGGCGATCGCTCTCTGTGTTAGCGTTGTCCTCGTTCTCTTCCGAGGACTTCAGGCAAGTTTAATTGGTGCGGGGATGGTATTTGCCATGGCTATTGCCTATCGTTTTCCCCGTCAGGGACTGTGGTTATTTTTAATTTATATGCCTTTTGCTGGTACGGTATCCTATTCTTTTGGCTCAATTTATAGAGCCGTAGGGGGTCTAGTCGTTTATTCACAGGATTATATCTTATTTCATCTAGCTAAAGATGCTCTTTATTTGCCCGCCTTATTCAAAATTGTTTTTTTAACTCACCCGCTACAGTTATATAAAAGCCTGAAAAATAATCTTAAACTGATACTCGTAAGTATTTTAATTTTATTGGGGGTGTGCCTACTCACCTTATTTTTAGTCAATTTGCCTCAGCAGCTATCGGTTTCGGATAACTCCAAACCTTTTCTGATGGGCATTATGGGCTTAAAGATCTTAGTTGGTTATGTTCCTTTGGTGGCTTGTGGTTATTATCTAATTCGCGATCGCCAAGATTTACGGTATCTACTCCGTCTACAGATTATCATTAGTTTAGTTTGTTGCGGATTGTGCCTGATCCAGTATTTTTTACTAACCCAAGGCATCTGTGATGGGAATGTTAATTTACCCGAACCAGCCTTTAGAAGAGTAACATTGCAAGCTAGATGTTTTGTTGGGGGTTCTCTGCTTTACAATCCTCAACTCAAATTAATTAGCTTGCCAGGAACTTTTGTCGCACCCTGGCAATGGGCTTGGTTTTTAATTGCTAGCAGTTTTTTAACTACTGCTGCCACTGTTTATGAATCTGCTTTAATTTGGCGTATATTGGGTTTTGGCGCGATCGCTTTAGTCTTGGTAGCTAGTCTTATTTCTGGTCAAACCACTGCTACTTTACTCGTCCCGATTATTTGTTTTGTCCTGTTATGGGTAACAGAAAAAAATAAAAAGTTACTAATCTACAAATTAGCTATCGCTACTTTCTTAGCTGTTTTAATTGCTAATAATTTCGGTGTATTCGGTTCTACATTAGATAGCATTATCTCTCGCTGGAATTATACTCCCCCTCAAGACTTCATCGTCAATCAATTTAATTGGATTACTCAAGATGGTGTACCTATTTTGGGCAATGGGTTGGGTAAAGCTGCTAGTGCTGCGCGAAAATTAGGAAAAATCAAACTAATTGAAACTTTTTATCCCCGTTTACTCTATGAAATTGGTTGGTTGGGTACTTTAGTCTTTTTCAGTGTAGTTTCTCTGATTACTTTTACTACTTTTAAAATTTGTCAATCTCTGAGAAAATCATCATTACATAGTTTGGGCATTTGTTTGTGGTTATTTATCTTATTAATTAGTTACAACACTTTTTACTATCCTTTAGCCATTGAACCCGTAAATGTCTATTACTGGTTTTTTGTTGGGGTATTACTCAAGTTACCAACAATCGAGCGTATCGATCGAGAAATAAATCATCGAGCAGATAATTAGTAATCAAAAATGACTATCAAATCAGAAATTCCGACTCTTGCTAGCCTAGACTATCTACCATATCTAGACGAAAGCGGTTGCTTGAGTGAAGCTACTCAAAAGCAAATTGGTGTATATGCTATTTTCGATCGCGATCGAAAATTACAATACGTCGGGTATTCCCGCGATATCTATCTCAGTTTAAAACAGCATTTAGTCCGTCAACCAGAAGCTTGTTATTGGCTTAAACTGAAAACCATCGATCGTCCCAGTCGGTCTGTTTTAGAAGAAATAAAGCAAGCCTGGATCGCCGAAAATGGTACTACTCCCCCTGGTAACGGAGAAGCAGAGGCAAGTTGGACACAACCGATAGATGCTAAATCTACTATGACGGAAACAGAAAAGGCACAATATCAACAAAATGACGAGTTAGGTCAAATTAAAATATTAAAACAAGTAGCTAGAAGGGTAGAAGAAACCGTCAAGGAACAATTAAAGCAAAGGGGAGTCAATATGGATATCCGTTTTAATCCCAAAATCAAAGAACAAGGTTTACTAGATTTAAAATAGATATTAAGAACTCCTATAATCGCGAATAACCATTTGCCTTTATGTCTGAACTTCTATTACAAGATTATGAAAGCTGCATTATTAAATAACCGTTATCGTATTTTAGAAACATTGGGAAGAGGAGGTTTTGGCGAGACTTATTTAGCTGAAGATACTCATATGCCTTCGGGTAGAAAATGCGTAATCAAACAGCTTAAACCAGTTGTCCAACAATCGCGCATTCCTTTATGGATGAAAGAAAGGTTTCAAAGAGAAGCAGCAATCTTAGAAGAGTTAGGAGCAGGAAACGAGCAAATTCCCCAACTTTATGCTTATTTTTCCGAAAAAGATAAGTTTTATTTAGTTCAAGAATGGGTCGAAGGACAGACCTTAGCCGAAAAATGGTCGAGCATAGGCAATCTCAAGACAGAACAAGTAACTGGTATTTTAATGCAGCTTTTACCAGTACTGGATTATGTTCACCAAAAGCGGATCGTTCACCGAGATATTAAACCAGAAAATATTATTTTACGCGATCGCGATTTACTTCCCGTGTTAATTGATTTTGGTGCAGTAAAAGAAGCGATGACAACGGTAGTAAACAATAATAGCAATAATAGTATGTTGTCTGCTTCGATTGGCACTCCTGGTTATATGCCCTCCGAACAAGCTGCTGGTCGTCCACTTTATTCCAGCGATTTGTATAGTTTGGGTTTAACTGCTATCTTTTTGCTGACAGGGAAATCTCCTCAAGAATTACAAACCGATCCCCGCACGGGAGAGATAGTTTGGCACGAATATGCCCCTAATTTGGACGATCGCTTAAAAACTATTTTAGATCGATCGATCCGTTTTCATCCCCGCGATCGCTTTGCTACTGCTAAAGAAATGTTGTTAGCTCTTGAATCTGCTACTCCCGTGACTCGGTTAACATCAGCGACTATGAGAGTTGCACCAGCTAACTTATCTTCTTACAGTAACAATATTTCTCGATCGAATAAAAACCATACCGTTGTTTATGACGATAATCCTACTTCCCAAAAAAGTAACTGGTTTGTCAAAGTTTTCTTATCCCTTTTCATTGCTACAGGACTTAGTATCGGAGCGTTTGCTGCGGGCTTTTCTTTTTTGTCTAGTTTATGGAAATCTCGCCCTTTACCTTCCCCTCAAGCTAAAGTAGAACAGCCCGATCCTGTTGAAAATCGCGTTCCTGAAATTACCGAACCAGAACAAATAGAAGAATTAGAAGAATTAGAAGAATTAGAAGAAACAGAGGAAGCAAACAATAATCCAGAAGAAGAAACTCAATTAGAAGAAACAGAGGCAAAAGACAAAAAAACAATTCCTGAAATATTAGTTGATGCTCGTCGCCCCAAACCCAAACCAACTCCTAAACCAGAACCACAAACAGCGATCGATGTCCCAATTATTCCTACAGGAACAACAGAAAGCCAGATTGTGAGTACTTTGGGTACACCAACTAGTCAAAGGAAAGAAAGAAAGGGAACAGGACATAGGATTACTTATCAAAATGTCGGTTCAGATGGAGTCAGTCTTAGTTATCGTTCTGATAGTGCGGGAAAAATACGTCAAACCGATATTGCCTTATCTCAATCAGTTAGTTTGGGTGCTATGCAAGATACTCTGGCAGAAATGTTGGGAGGCAATACACCTTCTGAAGTTAAAGAAAAACTGAGAAGAGTATATTCTCGTCAAGCTGCCTTTAGTTTCTTCAGAGTCGGTAATTTAGAAGGTAAAGTTCAGCGCGATGCCAAAGATCGAGTTATTATTTCTGTCTGGGAATCGGGATTTTAAAACCAGCGAAGCTGAGTTGTCTAGCTAACTTCACCAATCAATTTGCTTATTTTTCTCACGTTACTCACATTCTTGCTTCGTTATTTCATGACGATAACGAAACATTTCCTTAAGACGAGAATCTACCCACCAACCTAAGAAAAATTCTGCTATCCATCCCCCTGGTAATTCATAATCGATCGAATCTGTTAATCTGGTTTGTCCGTTTTCTGGGGTAAACTGATGGCGGTGTAACCAAGATTCCATCGGTCCTTCTATTTGCTCATCTACAAATAGACGATTGGGTTCGCATTCGATATGCTTTGCTACCCAACGGACGGGAATAAAACCTAAAGAAAGACGAAACTCGGTAATTGCCCCCACACCTAAACCTCCTTCACGACGAATTACTTTCACTGGTTGCCAAGGAGGAGTAAGCAGATCGAGAATATCTGGACGTTCGTGAAATTGCCAAACTACTTCTACAGGAGCATTAATCAGACTAGAGTATTGAAAATTGAGCATAAATAAAATTGAAATCGCGATTCCCTAGAATTAAACTATCAAACTATCAACTATTATTCGTGAGAAGTCTTCTCTTAATTCCTTAGGTTGGTCGTGGCAACCAGAATAATTGTCTACCCCGAACTATTGAGTCGATACTTTTACATTACAAGCGATCGCCAGCTAAACTTTACCTCATGTTTCATCTAAAACTGGTTGGTGTCGAGGAGAATTCTGAGCCAAAATACCATACTTGGGTGCAAAAACCATTGCTACGAGGAATAGCACCGTCAAAAGTACCACGATCGCTCCCCCTGTAGATACGTCAAAATGGTAGCTAAGATAAGTCCCACCCACGCAAGAGAAGACGCTGGTAGCGATGGAAATACCTAGCATACGGTCAAAGCGATCGGTTAATAAGTATGCTGTCGCTCCAGGAGTTACTAACATGGCAATAACTAAAATAATACCTGCGGTTTGGAGGGCAGTTACGATGGTAAGAGCCAGCACCGAAAGCAGGGTATAAAACATAAGCTGGGTGTTCAGACCAATAGCTTTTGCGTGGTTGGGGTCAAAACAGAATAGCAATAGATCTTTGCGTCGGATTAAAATTACTACCAGAGTGAGCGTACCTGCAATTAAAGTTTGAATAATATCTTCTTGGGAAATACCCAGCACGTTACCAAATAAAATATGAAACAGGTCGATGTTACTGGGAATTTTCGTAATCAGTACCAAACCGAAGGCAAAAAAGCCCGTAAACACTACGCCAATAACCGCATCTTCTTTTAGACGAGTTTTTGACTTGATGTAGCCAATAGCAACTGTTGCCCCAAACCCAAACAGAAACGCCCCAATTGCAAAGGGAATATTTAAAGCATAGGCGACTACTACCCCAGGCACGACCGCATGGGATACTGCATCTCCCATGAGCGACCAACCTTTGAGGGTAATGTAACAAGAAAGTACCGCACAAACTAAACCGACAAAGGCACTAACCCAGATTGCCCGAACTAAAAAAGGATATTGTAAGGGTTCGATCGCCCAGTCAATGACGGGAATGGCAATCATTATATCGCTCATCGATCGACCTCAGAGTTTTGGAACATATTCATAGGCAACCCGTCGAAAGTCATCGATAAATTCTCTTCGGTAAAGGTTTCTTCCGTCGTTCCCGAAGCCAGAATAGTTTTATTGAGGAGAATAGTGCGATCGCCAAAGGTGGAAATCGAAGCTAGATCGTGGGTAGATAGCAAAATGGTATGTCCTTCTTCCCGTAGCTGGATCAACAGATCGATGATGCGTTTTTCTGTTTTCACATCCACACCCGTAAAAGGCTCATCTAGTAAAATTACTTTACCTTCTTGAGCCAAGGCTCGCGCCAAGAATGCCCGTTTCTTCTGACCTCCAGACAGTTCGCCGATTTGATGGTGGCGAAAACTGCTCATGCCTACCCGTTCCAAACTTTCCATCACTAGCCGACGGTCTTTAGAACCCGGGATACGTAACAGGTTCATATAGCCGTAGCGACCCATCATCACCACATCGTATACGCTTACGGGAAAATTCCAATCTACTTCATCCGACTGCGGTACATAAGCCATTAACTGTTTTTTCTGAGCTTTTGGCACACTCAGACCAGCAACGTGAATTTGTCCCTGGATAGGCTTTAAAAATCCCATGATGGATTTAAATAAGGTAGATTTACCACTGCCGTTTGGTCCTACTAAAGCAGTGATAGTGCCTGATTCTACAGTACAGGTAGCATTATAAAGAGCTAGTTTAGCATTGCTGTAAGTAACGCTGAGGTTATTAACGCTGATATCCAGGGTTTGAGTTGCTGTTGCCATAATCTTTTAATTACTTATTACTTATTACTTATTACTCATTACTTATTACTTGCATTACTACCCGCCAGCAAACCATTAGCAATAGTGCGAGCATCGTATTCGAGCAAATCGATAAAAGTGGGAACTGCCCCATCTTTGGTAGAAAGAGAATCTACATAAAGGTTGCCCCCAAACCTTGCCCCTGTTGCTTTGGCAACTTGTTTCTGCCCTTCGTCGCTCACGGTAGTTTCACAAAAAATAGTAGGTACATTATTGGCTTTTACTTCCTCAATCACACCCTGTACCTGTTTGGGAGTAAACTGCTGTTCCGCGTTAATAGGCCACATATAAATTTCTTCCATATTGTAGTCGCGAGCGAGATAAGAAAATGCTCCTTCGCAACTTACCAGATACCTTTGATTTTCAGGTACTTGGGTCAAATCTGCCTGCAATTGCTCGTCAATAGCTTTAAGCTGTTCGCTGTATGCTTCGGCATTGGCATTATAAGTATCGGCATTTTCGGGATCGAGTTCGACAAAGGCTTTGCGAATATTTTCCACGTAAACCAGCGCATTGCGAGGAGACATCCAGGCGTGAGGGTTGGGTTTGTTAGCGTAAGGTCCTTCAGAAATCGGGATCGGCTCAATGCCCTCTGTCAACAACACTGAAGGAACATCTTTAACGTTACCTAAAAACTGCTCGAACCAACGCTCTAAATCCATGCCGTTGTAAAGAATTAAGTCGGCATTTTGGGCTTTAACGATGTCGCTAGGTGTGGGTTCATAGCCATGAATTTCTGCACCAATGCGCGTAATAGATTCTACATTTAGCTTATCCCCTGCGACATTTTGGGCAATATCTGCTAAGACAGTAAAAGTAGTCAGGACTTTCTTTTTACCTTCGGTGTCTGCTGATGAGTCGGCAGCAAGATCGGTGGCATCTGTATTGTTTGATGTAGCTGTTGACGAAGTTTTCCCTGTCCCATTACAGCCAGCAAGCCACATCCCTAGCGTGATGCTAAAGAATAAGATAATGCCTCGCCTCAAAAAAGTTTCCGCCATAGAAAAATAAGTGACCTTGATTTCATAATCATATCATTTTCTTTTCATATTTGTCTCATAATTGAGTTAATGGCAAGGCTTAAGCTTGCTTCATCAAAAGATCGCAACCAGGGGGTTTTGGCTGGTGCTAAGATGCGAACTCAAATATTAGCATTGGTTAAAGGCTGTTCGTTAGTATCGATCGCCTGAATTTGAAATTTAACCACCGTATCAGATGAAGTCCGCTTGAATAGTTATAAATAAAGTTGACGCGGGGACGCGGAGATAGGGAGACACGGAGATTTTTTATTGCTACTAATTAAACGGACTTGATATCATCTATGGCGATCGCTTAACCTTAAACTATAGACTTATTTAGTTTTGCCGTAAACCAAATCTACAGATATTCTATAATGGATGCCTAATGTAATAATTAAATTTACATACAGAAATATGCCTTTAAATCCTCAAATAATTAAAGAGCGTTACGAAGTTCAGAGGCATCTAGGAAAAAGACCAGGTCAACAAACTTTACTAGCCCAAGATAGACAAACCCAAGATTTAGTTGTCGTTAAGATATTAACCTTTGGTGGCGAACTAGAATGGGGAACATTTAAGCTGTTTGAACGTGAAGCCAAGACATTGAAAGATCTCGACCATCCAGCTATCCCCCGCTATCTCGATTATTTCGATATTGAGACAAATTTTGGTAAGGGTTTTGCTTTAGTACAAAGTTATATTGATGCTCCTTCTTTGGAAGAACACATTAAAGCAGGACGAACATTTAGTGAAATAGAGTTAAAGCAAATTGCTAAAGCAGTTTTAGAAATTTTAATTTATCTTCATAACCGCCATCCCCCTATTATTCATCGGGATATCAAGCCAGGTAACATTTTGCTCACCAATAGATCTGGAAATAAGGTGGGACAAGTCTACCTAGTAGACTTTGGTTCGGTACAAGCTGCCGTGAGTGAAGGAGGAACAAGAACTGTTGTGGGGACTTATGGCTATATGCCCCCCGAACAATTTGGAGGAAGAGCAGTATCTGCTTCCGATCTTTATGGTTTAGGAACAACCATAATCTATTTGGCTTCGGGACAGCATCCAGCAGATCTACCTCAAAAAGATTTTCGGATTGGTTTTGAGAATTACGTCAGTCTCTCACCTACTTTTATTGATTGGTTGCAATGGATAACAGAACCTAGTCTAGAACGACGCTTGCGATCGGCTACTGAAGCTCTAGAAGCATTAGAAAGTCAAAGACCACAAAAAAAGCCAGCCCTAGTCCCTTCTAAACCCGCAGATACTAAAGTGGTTTTGACGAAAGGAAACGATCGCCTAGAGATTTATATTCCGCCAAAAGGTTTCAGTGTTGATTTGTTGCCTGTTATTGTGTTTGCAACCGCCTGGAATGGATTTTTGGTAATTTGGTACACTGCTGCACTGAATAACTGGAGTTCGGGAGGTTGGTTTATGGCTCTCTTTGCTATGGTGCATCTGGGAGTAGGTATTCGTTTAATTATAAAGATTCTGTTTACTCTGTTTGGAAAAACCTTGTTTTACCTAGATAAAGAGAAGATTTCCTTGAAATATCAGCTTTTTGGTTTAAATTATCATCGTCCTCGCCCTGCTCCGCGACAGACTATCATTAAGTTAGAGCGAACCCAAACTTCCTATAAAAAGGTTTCTAAAGGAGGAACAAAAAAAATAAAACCTCGAATCAATATTTGGGCTGGAACTAAAAAGTTTAGCATTGGCAGAAAAGGTTTACTCTCTGAAGTTGAGCTTGACTGGTTAGCTCACGAACTCAGTGAATGGTTAAATTTACCAATAAGCAGAGAGCAATAACTTGACTAGATTTTTAAGCAAAGACAGTTCAAAACTGTAAGTAATACATCAATTGCGACACTAACTGACTATCAAGACCGAGACGACGCTGAAAATCGGCTAAATTTCGATAATTACCTTGTTTTTGTCGATCGAATAAAATTCTCTGGGCTAAATCTGTTTCTAGTAAAGGAATTTGGGTTAATTGGGTTATTGTGGCTGTACTTGGATTGACTTTTTGGGGAGATAAAAAACTATGGCGATCGCGATATTCAAAATGCAAAACTGGTTCTAAAGGTTGAATTCTGTGTATAGGCACTCCGATAGCTGCTGCCACATCTTCCAAACAGAGTAACTGCATTCCCATACCAACTAACTCTACCAGCGATCGCGCTTGATGAATAGAAATGCCAGGTAATCTCAACCAATCATCAACACAAGCTTGATTGACATCGATTCTAACCCCCAATTCTGCTGCAATTTGTACTTCTAATATATTTTCTAAACGAGAATAGGGATTATTAATTATTTTTTGTCGGATTAAAATTTTTTGAGGATTCAAACGTCCGAGCATCACTCTCTACTAATAACTAATAACTAATAACTGATAATTGATATTACACAAGACGATCGAGCAGTTGACGGCGTTTTTGTTCAAACTCGTATTCGCTCATTAAACCATCTTGCCGTAGCTTATCTAATTCTCTCAAAGCATCGGCGATCGCAGTTATTCTTTGAGTATCTGTATTGCTTACAGGTTGTTTAGTGTATCCGTTGAATTGTAATTCAAATTGTTCTATATCTTGAATTAAATACCAAACCACATCGATCGCACAAGCAATACGAGGTATAGGCGTAGACCCTAACAACAAATAAATAATGCCCCAAAGAGGCTGTCCTAAATAAAATTTTTGTAATCCAGCTAGGGGAGTTACCGTTCCTAATAAAGCTAAAACTACAGCTATTCGCCGATTTTTATAATGGCTGAAGAATTTATCTAGCACTGACATTGAGTTCAATCCATAAGCTTATTTTTCTGTAGTTTAGTCTAACCGATGTTTCTGGCAATTCTATGGTCGTCACTTTGGTATTAATTTTTGCCTTAAGCTAGTTCGACGATCGCCAATAGTAAACGATATTGTTATTAACTGCCATGTAACTCCCATCATTGCAGTAAAAATGACTATCGGCTGAATTAATCATATCGTTTGACCACCATTTTGCAGTTAATCTTGTTGGGGGAGAAAATGTATTAGTACTTTGACAACTCTGAAGCAATTTTTCTGAGTCGGTAAGATCGAAATTAAACTTGAGAATAATTTCGTTGGTATCTAAATCATGTTTTTCCTGAATGTTTATGGCTGAGACTGGCAAAAAATCGGGAATCCAACCTCTTTCAATTGCTCCTTTGGCAACAGTCTCTTCGTAATTTTGATAAGTATTGCTATCAATCGTGTCCAAGAAACCCCAACATCCAGTCATAAATGTAATAGGTAGCAGCAAAAATAGGCTGACCCGAATTGGTTTGGGCATATTTTTCAGATTTAAACAATAAAATCGATGAGTATTAGGACTTATGAGAGATAGTCAATGTTTCCATGGTGGTAAATATTTTATCTATGTTCAATTATTGGGGTTTACACTTACCAGACCTAATTAAACCTACTCTTTTCGCGATCGCCTCTGCCTGAGAGGAAAAAGGCCCCCAACTATCTGTAGCTTCTGGCGGTTCTTGATTCACAGTTATAATTTCACAAGTTTTGTCTTCGGCGCGAATAATATACCAGGTTTGAGAGTTATTCATTGACTTTTTGTGGGATTGGGTCTTATGTCAATATCGAGAGCTTGAAAAATTGAAAAACATCAAAATTATTAAGGGGCAAATTTTTACTTTGCCCCTTCCTTAATAATACCTAGTTGTGACAACTGAAATTTTACTCTAAATCCTTGCGACCTGGGTTACGGGAAGGATCGCTAGAAAGAAAGCCAAAAATAAATAACCCAATAAAGAAAAATACAGTAATATAAACAGCTATTTTGAGAGTTAACATTTAATTTCTCCGATGAACCTAAAAAAAATCTTATCAAAGTGAGTTTACTATTTGACAAAAGAATTTTAACTCAAATCCCTACATATTACATCTTAATTACAAAAAAAATAAATTTCTTTGTTCCCATAGCATAAAGAGACTAGTGACTAAAACAGAACAGACAAGGAGTTTCCGAAAATTTTGTTCGCTAACTTTTCGTAAAGTCATTTGACCGATCCAATTCCCAGGAAATGCAGCAATTCCCATTAGTAATCCATAAGATAAATAATGCCAATTCAAAGCACCAAAAACACCATAAGTAATCATCTTAGCAATATGAATTACAACTAGATGGGCTGATTTGGTGGCGATCATTTCCTCTTTTAGTAAACCATAGTTAATGTAGAGAGGATTTAAAAGAGGCCCCGTACTACCAATTAAACCCGAAATAAAAGCAAAGACAAACCCTGACGGCAAAAAGTACCAAGGAGCAACTTTAAAAGATGACTCTTTTTCTTTGATACCATAACTAGCAGTAGAAATAATCAGAAAGATAGCTAGTAAAATTGGCAGCCATTCTAATTGAATTTGTGTATAGATAAACGCTCCCAAAATTGCTCCAACTATAGCACCTGGCAAATACCACCACATCAAACGCCAGCAAATATGTTGCCAGTAGAGAAATAGCCTTTGCGGATGTCCCACGAGCATCACCGTTGTCAATACAGGAGGCACTGCAACCGAACCCATAAACAAGCCAATAAGCGGGATCAAGATTATGGGCGTTCCCCCTCCCGCTAAAGTACTGATAAACCAACTACTAAAACTTGCTAAAGTCAAAAATACAATACTCACGATTACAACTTAGATTTAATTAAATAATTTAAATTAGTGTAAATGTTTTCTTAAACAAAACTTAACTCAATATGACCCCTCAAGGTGACTATTTAAGATCGAAAATGAAAAAATTTATCCAGCCTCGGTCAGCGTAAAAGTAGCTACAATTACACTATTTGATTTGGAGTTATGACCGAACCCAACACCGTCAAATTGTCTCTATTCCGTACACCGTTATTCGAGCTAATTCAACAGCAAAAAGCAAGATTTACCCCTTTTTCTGGTTGGGAAATGCCAGTGCAGTATCAAGGATTAACAAAAGAACATCAAGCGGTAAGAACCAATGTAGGGATGTTTGATATTTCCCATATGGGTAAATTTGCTTTATCGGGTCAAAATTTAATTTCTCAGCTACAAACTTTAGTTCCTTCAGATTTATCTAGATTACAACCAGGAGAAGCACAATATACCGTTTTGTTAAACTCCCAAGCAGGAATTATTGACGATATCATTTTTTATAACGAGGGAGAAGACAAGGGCTTTTTGATTGTTAATGCAGCAACTACCGCCAAAGACAAAGCCTGGTTACTAGAACATTTACCTAATTCGCTAAAATTAACAGACTTATCTAGCGATCGCGTTTTATTAGCAGTCCAAGGAGTTAAAGCCGTTACCATCTTACAATCTCTGGTAGAAGGAGATTTAGACTCAATGAAAGCTTTTACCCATAAACAAGTGAGTATTTACGATCGCTCGGCTTTTATTGCCAGAACGGGATATACAGGGGAAGATGGATTTGAGGTCATGGTTGAGCCAGAAGTAGGACAAAAATTATGGCAAGACTTACTCAAGTTAGGAGTTACCCCCTGTGGTTTGGGTGCTAGAGATACTTTACGCTTAGAAGCTGCCCTCTCCCTTTATGGGCAAGATATCGACGAAACCACAACCCCCTTAGAAGCGGGTTTAGGATGGCTAGTGCATTTGGATAGTAAAGGCGATTTTATTGGTAGAGAAATTCTGGAAAAACAGAAAAAAGAAGGAGTAGCAAAACGTTTAGTCGGCTTACAAATGGAAGGAAGACATATTGCTCGTCATGGTTATCCCGTACTCTCAGACGATCGAGTTGTGGGAGAAGTAACTAGTGGAACATTTTCCCCTACATTAGGTAGAGCGATCGCCCTTGCTTATGTATCTACACCCCTCAGTAAAATAGGACAAAAACTAGAAGTAAAGATTCGCGGTAAAAATTATCCTGCCGTAGTAGTCAAGAAACCATTTTATCGATCGGTAAATAAGTAAGTTGTTAGTTTTTAGTAGTTAGTCATTCATTGATTACTCAATACTTGCTACTTAACTTAAATAAGAAATATATTCCTAAGTGCCGTATCGGAGGATAATAATTATGTCTGTCTATTGAGGTTGCTTATTATAACTTAATGAATATTAAAGTGAATACCGCTCTCTGATAAACTTTTGACGGAAGGTATAAGCCGAGGGCATGGTGCGGAGATTCAATCCACACTTAAAAAAAATTGCCCTTCTCGATTGAATTCGGGAAATACTTCATTTATTGAGTAGGCAGACCACAGCCAGGGAAACATATGCAGTAGGGAGGAAAATCTTCGTGGAAAATACCCTTGGGTTAGAAATTATTGAAGTAGTAGAACAAGCAGCGATCGCCTCAGCCAAATGGATGGGTAAAGGCGAAAAAGATACTGCTGACCAAGTGGCAGTAGAAGCCATGCGGGAGCGAATGAATAAAATTTATATGAGAGGTCGCATAGTTATCGGTGAAGGAGAAAGGGATGATGCTCCTATGCTCTATATCGGTGAAGAAGTAGGGATTTGCGCTCGCGGAGATGCTAAAAATTACTGCAACCCAGATGAACTAGTCGAAATCGATATTGCAGTCGATCCCTGTGAAGGAACTAACTTAGTGGCCTACGGACAACCAGGCTCGATGGCAGTTTTAGCAATTTCCGAAAAAGGTGGCTTATTTGCTGCTCCTGACTTCTATATGAAAAAATTAGCTGCACCACCAGTAGCCAGAGGTCATGTAGATATTAACAAATCCGCTACTGAAAACTTAAAAATCCTCTCCGATTGTATGAATCGGGCGATCGAAGAATTAGTCGTAGTGGTAATGGATCGTTCTCGTCACAAAGACCTAATTACAGAAATTCGGGAAGCAGGAGCAAGAGTAAGACTAATCAGTGATGGTGATGTCTCTGCTGCTATTTCTTGTGCTTTTGCTGGGACTAATATTCATGCTCTGATGGGAATTGGGGCTGCACCAGAAGGAGTGATTTCCGCAGCAGCTATGCGCTGCTTGGGCGGTCATTTCCAAGGACAATTAATTTACGATCCTGAAATAGTCAAAACTGGCTTAATCGGTGAAAGTAAAGAAAGTAACCTTGCTCGTTTAAAAGAAATGGGCATTGAAAATCCAGATCGCGCTTACAATGCAGAAGAGTTAGCTAACGGGGAAACAGTTCTCTTTGCAGCTTGTGGGATTACTCCAGGCACTCTCATGAATGGAGTTCGCTTTTTTAAAGGTGGAGCGAGAACTCAAAGCTTAGTTATTTCTTCCCAATCTCAGACAGCAAGATTTGTCGATACCGTCCATATGTTTGAAACACCCAAAAACATACAACTGAAATAAAAATAACTATGTTCGAGGAGTTACAGAAGTCACCGTAGTTACAGGCGTTAGAGAATAATCAAACTACTTAACTACTGAGATATCGAACCGCTGTAACTTCTCTTGCTTTTTAAGGGATTAACTATTTTTTCCTATACCCGAATTTAAATAAATTTGATTAACAATAGATAAATACCCAGAGTTCGTTTTACTCGAAAACTTATTTGAGTCGATCATTTTTTAAAACCTTGAGAAGAACGCATGAATATTGTAGTTGTTGGTTTAAGTCACAAAACAGCATCTGTAGAAATCAGAGAAAAGCTCAGCATCCCAGAACCTCAGATCGAAGAAGCGATCGCCCAACTAAAAAACTATCCTCATATTAGCGAAGTAGCAATTATTAGTACCTGTAATCGTTTAGAAATATATGCTATTGTCTACGACACAGAACAGGGAGTTAAAGAAATAACTCAATTTTTAGCAGAAAAAGGGCAAATTAACCTGTTAGAGTTGCGCTCTCATCTCTTTATCCTTCTCCACGAAGATGCAATACGCCATTTAATGAGAGTAGCTTCGGGATTAGAAAGCTTAGTACTCGGAGAAGG
Organism: Xenococcaceae cyanobacterium; assembly: GCA_051439545.1. Lineage (GTDB taxonomy): Bacteria > Cyanobacteriota > Cyanobacteriia > Cyanobacteriales > Xenococcaceae > JASJDJ01. Next base: position 15,667 of record JBFRWK010000079.1, read on the forward strand.
GCAAATTCTCGCTCAAGTGAAAAATACTCACAAATTAGGACAGAAATATCAAGGATTGGGTAGACTTCTCGATCGCCTCTTTAAACAAGCCATCTCTACAGGAAAACGAGTAAGGAGCGAAACTAGTATTGGTACGGGGGCGGTTTCCATTAGTTCTGCTGCCGTAGAATTAGCTCAAGCCAAAGTAGAAGACTTATCCCCCTATCACATCACCATTATCGGGGCAGGAAAAATGTCTGGCTTACTCGTTAAACATTTACTAGCAAAAGGAGCAACCAAAATAGCGATCGTCAACCGCTCCCATCGAAGAGCAGAACAATTAGCCAAGAAATTTCCTACCGCAGAATTAGAAATTCGTCTCCTGCCAGATATGATCGAGGCGATCGCCAATACAGATATCGTATTTACTAGTACGGGAGCAACAGAACCAATTTTAGATAAAGCCAAACTCGAAGTAGTTTGTGTCAACGGAAAATGCTTGATGCTGATAGATATTTCCGTACCCCGCAACATAGCAGCCGATGTTAAAGAACTCGATCAAATAGAATCTTATAATGTAGACGATCTTAAAGCAGTAGTTGCTGCCAACCATGAAAGTCGTCGTCGTATGGCAGCAGAAGCAGAAGGCATCATCGAAGAAGAAGTTAGTAATTATCTTCTCTGGTGGCGATCCCTCGAAACCGTACCTACCATCAGTTGTTTGCGCAGCAAAGTAGAAACTATTCGCGAACAAGAATTAGAAAAAGCTTTATCCCGCCTTGGTTCGGAGTTTGGGGAAAAACATCAAGAAATAATTGAGGCTTTAACCAGAGGAATCGTTAACAAAATTCTCCACGAACCAATGGTACAGTTAAGAGCGCAACAAGATATTGAAGCTCGCCGTCGTTGTATTCAATCATTACAAATGCTATTTAACTTAGATACAGAAGAACAGACAGTCTAGTTGAATAGCGCTCGGCTATTAGCTAACAGCTAATAGCTTTTATTCAAATCCGAGGTGAGCTAAAAATTGTTTTGAGACTCGATGTGGATTGTTTTGATTTATCTATCTAAAAGTAACTTTAGAATAATTAATATTAAACTAATCTCGGGGCTTTTGCATTCTACATAACAATCAAATTTTTAACTAAGATCTACAATTAAGTTAGAATTCACAATAGAGCGATCGAGTTGGGAAGTAAGAAAATCGCTGCTGGTAATTCCGAAACCCTACTCCCATAAAGTAATTGGGTATTCGAGTAAGAGTAAATTAGAAACAAATAGTATTTAAAAACATCTGCTTGCTTCAGCTGGAAATACTTAACTTAAATCGAAATTAAATTAATTTGAGTACCAAAAAAGTTTAGAAAGATTTATACTGCCTATCAAAGGTAGAAATATTAAAAAAATATTACAGCCACTATAATAGTTAGTGGTGTCAGGAGGAAAAAAGTGTTTACAAGATTGGCACAACAACACCGACAATTTGTCGGCGATCTAGTAATGAATCTCCAAGCTTTGGCGATCGTCTTAGAAAGCAGGGGATATCTAGCATCCTGCTACACTTGCGGGAATAAAATGAATAGTGCTTCCTTTATGGTGAGTTTGGGAGATAATCATCTGATCCGTTTTTTGGTTTCAGATTACGGGATCACTTGGACAGAAATGAGAGACGATCGCGAACTAATGAAATTAGAAGGTGCAGAAGCAATTAATCAATTGCAGGATTTAGCCGATTTAGTAAAATATCAAATTTCCCCCTCTCAATCTATCCCTCAAGCCAAAGAAAATAAAGTAAATACAACTCTTTCTCCTCTCTAACTGCTAATTTCTAAAAATTATCTACTAAACTCAATTCCCCTTTCTCTTAGCTGCTGCATAAAAAACTCTTCTAAAGAAGGACGAGCTAAATGAATGCTAATGAGACGAGCATCAATTTCTCGCAAATGTGCCAAGAACTTTTCTGGTTCTCTTTTTAATTGTCCATGCCAACAATCCTGTTCCCAGGTTAAATGGTCGATCCAGGGTGTTAAAGCTTGAGAATCACCACCTTTAACAATAACCTGATAATCACTATCGCCTCCCAAAAGTTGCAACAAAGAGCCTTCACAGATTAGCTCTCCTAAAGCCAAAAGAGCAATGCGATCGCAAATTTGTTCGACATCAGACAAAATATGGGAATTAAAAAAGATAGTCTTACCTTGTTGCTTGAGAGAGATAATAATCTCTCGCATCCGATAGCGTCCCATGGGGTCTAATCCCGACATAGGTTCATCGAGAAAAACAATTTCGGGATCGTTAATTAGAGCTTGAGCCATACCCACTCTTTGTAACATTCCCTTAGAATATTGTTTTAATTTTTTTTGGCGTGCCGTAGACTTAGCTAAACCAACTAAATCTAACAATTGACTAATTTTTTGCTTTTGTGCCGAGCCAGGAATTTGAAATAATCCTGCGGTAAATTCTAAAAATTCCCAGGCAGTTAAATAGTCGTAAAGATAGGCATTTTCTGGTAAGTAGCCAATTCTTTGTTTAACCTGGCGATCGCCAAGGGGTCGATCGAGTATTTTTGCTTTTCCTGAAGTGGGACGAACAATACCTAGTAATGTTTTGAGTAAAGTAGTCTTACCAGCACCATTAGGGCCTAGTAAACCAAAAGTTTCACCCCGATATACTGTCAGAGAAAAGTTTTTAAGCGATTCAATCTTTTGATTTAACCAAAAACCAGTACGATAAACCTTGCCGAGATTCCAAGTTTGTATTACTGGTGTTGGTTTTACTGGTGTCGGTTCAGTGGATAAATCAGCAGCAGAATACATAATAATAGAGGGTAGGATCGTCTGTACAGATATATAATGCCCCAAACCTCGATCTTTATAACAATTGACTCTAAATTTTTGCCTAATTAGAAAGTAGATTTAGCAACTAATCGATCGCGTCCTTGCTCTTTTGCCTCATATAAAGCGCGATCGGCTAAAGCAATTAACCATTCAGGAGATAATTCTTGAGTAGGAACTTGACTGGTAACACCACAACTAATGGTGACATATTGATTTACTTGTGAACCAATATGGCGAATTTGCAATTTTTTGACTCTATTTTTAATCTGTTCGGCAACATACATAGCTCCTCTAAGATTAGTGTTGGGTAAAATAACGGCAAATTCTTCTCCCCCATAACGAGCTACCAAATCGTTAGGACGTTTAATTGTTCGATCGATCGCTTGAGCGATCTGTTGTAAACAGCGATCGCCTGTTGGATGTCCATAAAGATCGTTATAAGCCTTAAAATAATCGACATCACAGATGATTAAGGCAACTGGTTTACCTTCTCTTAAGCATACGCGCCATTGCTGGTCTAAAGTAAGATCGAAACAATGACGATTAGCAATTTGAGTCAGACTATCTATATTAACCAAACGTTGTAATTGTGCATTGATCTGTTGTAATTGTCTGGTACGAATTTCGACTCTTTGCTCTAAATTAGCATTTGCTATTTCTAAATTTTTAAATGAAGTCTTAAGTCTTTGGGTCATGGAGTTGAAAGACTGTGCCAGAATATTCAACTCCTTAATCCTTTGAACTCTTACTGGTTGGTTCAATTCTCCTGAAGCTATGGCTTTAGCAGCATGAGTTAGATGAAAAATAGACCGACAAATCCATCGATCGATAAAAAGCCCCAAAGCAATAGCTAAAATAGGGGCAGTCAAGCACAAAATTATGGTAGTACGGGTATTAGCTTGGAGATGCTCCATAAAATCTGCTTCGGGAATGGTTATTACCATCAACCAATCTAGCCCAGAATGACGATCGAAAGGAGTTACCTGAATAAATTGACGCTCATCTTCTAAATAAGCAATAAATTGTCCATCTTCAATAATTTGACTAAAATCGCCAAATTTTTTCTCTAAATACTGTGCTGCGGAGCTAATAAATAGGTCTTCGCTATGAGTCGCTTTTAGTCTTTCAATCATGGAATTGCTGACAACCACAGGAGCTTCACGAGCAGAGGTCGCCACCATTTTTCCCGATCTTTCTATAATAAAAGCCCTACCCGAAGGGCTAATTTCTAAACTCCTTAAGAATTCACTAATTTGTAATAGGGTAAGATCGATCGCCATTACTCCTTTTAATTCTTGAGTTTGTTGCTCATAAATGGGAACGGCAGGTGTAATACCCAATACGGGAGGATCGGCAAATAAATAAATTGGCGACCAAACTAATTCTCCTGCCTCTATCGCAGCTTGATACCAAGGTCTTAAGCGAGGATCGTACTCTTCGGTTTTAATTAACTCTTGTTTATCACCACGCTCATTTAAGCTGTAAATTTCCCATAGAGGGGCAGTAAACTCGCTACGGATAGAAAGTTTGGGTTCTTCCTTCATATCTACTTGCACAAACTCTCCTCGTTCGCTACCAAAATATAGAGTAGTTATGCGCTCGGTTAATTGAGTTTGGAGCCAAAAATTACGCTCTAAATTGACCAGATCTTCTATATTAAAATTTCCCGCTTTAATATTTGCCAGGTTAATTCTCAGAAAAAGATCGGATATATTGGTATACTGATGTAGATGCTCTTCGATATGATAAGTTACTTCTCGACTTAATCGCATCGCCATCGATTCAACGGTTTTCTGCCCATTACGCCAAGAAAAATAGCCCATTAATCCAACCGTCATAATAACTTGGGCAATAAAAGGAACAATTAAGACAAAGCGAAGGGGCAATTTATCGAAATTTTTACGTTGTTGCTCGCTCATTACTAAAACGAAAATCAAAAATTTTTTATTTATGCTTGTCTTAATTTAGGTTACAAAATTAACTGATATTCCATCTATTCTGTTTGCTTAAAATATTTAAATAGTCAGCTAAATCCAGTCAACACGGTTTCCTCGTGCCAACTATAAAGGAATAACATGGTGATGAATTGTATTTTTACTGTAACTCTTGTATTGACTTGCGTGCGACATCTTCTAGATAAATAATTGGGCAATGATTAGGTAATAGTTTTTACCTTTGAATGCAGTAAAGCATTTAAGCTCTGGAACTTTTTGCCAGAGTCTACCCCTAAAAGAGCGCAGGCAAGGTCATTGTAAGACGGTATACCCCTAACTTATGTAATAGTAAAAATACGATTTCTCGTATAGTAATGTCAATAAAAGCGTTTAAATATAAAGATAGTTTTTAATTTTATACAATAGTTCCCCGATCGCCTTGATGTAAAGCAAAGCAATGAATATAAACCTCTTGAAAATTTGGGGAGTGAAGAGCAAAAGTATCGAGCGACAATAAGATTTTGAAGGAGAAGAATAATTATAGTTACCCTCGTCTCATTTACGTTGCTCTCGTCATGGCAGAGAATATGATGGACTTATAACTATTTTTATTGATTCTGTATGTTTAATTCAACAGCAGTTTTACCTTCTTCAATCATTTTAGAGCCTATGTTACGCCAATGGTTATTAGAAGATATTGGTCGTGGCGATCGCACTACTCAGGGATTAAGTTTGGAAAAAGATAGTCTGGGCAAAGCAGAATGGATAGTTAAAGAAACAGGAGTAATAGCAGGAGTGGCGATCGCAGCCAAAGTATTTGAGTTATTAGATCGTAATCTTACTTTTACATCTACAGTAAAAGAAGGAGAATGGTGTAACATCGGCAAGGCGATCGCCATTATCGAAGGAAGTAAAGAAGCTTTATTAACTGGAGAAAGAGTAGCCTTAAATTTGGCAATGAGACTTAGTGGTATCGCGACGGAAACTAGAAAGTATGTTGAAAAAATTGCCGACTTGCCCACTCAATTAGTAGACACTCGTAAAACTACTCCTGGTTTAAGAATTTTAGAAAAATATGCTACTCAAGTAGGTGGGGCAGTCAATCATCGTTTGGGCTTAGATGATGCAGTGATGATTAAAGATAATCATATCCAAGCAGCAGGAGGAATAGGACAAGCGATCGCTAAAATTAGAAGTAATATGCCCTATCCTCTGACGATTGAAGTAGAGACGACTAATTTAGCCGAAGTAGAAGAAGCCTTACACCAGGGGGCAGATATTATCATGTTAGATAATATGTCTCTCGAAACCATGGTTCAAGCTGTAAAAGTAATTCGTCAGCAAAACCCCAGAGTCAAGATCGAAGCATCGGGAAATATTACCTTAGATAGAATTCGCTCAGTAGCAGAAACAGGAGTCGATTATATTTCTAGTAGTGCGCCTATTACGCGATCGTCTTGGTTGGATTTAAGTATGAGAATGAAATAGGATAGATATCGCCAATTAAAACAAAAAATAACGCTGTGCCATAGGCAATATTTCTGCGGGTTCACAAGTTAATAATTCTCCATCTGCCCTTACTTCATAAGTTTCAGGATTAACCTCTATATTGGGAGTTATTTCATTTAGTTTCATATCCGCTTTACTCAGGTTACGAGTGTTGGATACGGCAACAGCAGGAGTTTGTAAACCAATTTGTGCGGGTATACCAGCGTCTATAGCTGCTTGAGACAGAAAACTAAGAGAAGTAGCCGAAATTGCCCCACCAAAACTAGCAAACATCGGACGCATATAAACGGGTTCGGGAGTAGGTATACTAGCATTGGGATCGCCCATTTGCGACCAGGCGATCGCACCTCCTTTAAGGACTATTTCTGGTTTCACTCCAAAGAAAGCAGGTTTCCACAGACATAAATCCGCTAACTTACCCACCTCTACCGAACCAACATATTCGGCAATACCGTGAGTAATTGCAGGGTTAATAGTATATTTAGCAATGTAGCGTTTAGCCCGAAAATTATCGGCTTTTTCTGCTGCACCATTCGAGAGTACACCTCTTTGGACTTTCATTTTATGGGCGGTTTGCCAAGTCCGAATAATTACTTCTCCTACCCTTCCCATTGCCTGTGAGTCGGAAGCAATCATACTAAATGCTCCTAAATCGTGCAAAATATCTTCTGCTGCAATAGTTTCTTTTCTGATTCTCGACTCGGCAAAAGCTATGTCTTCGGGAATATTTTTATCTAAATGGTGGCATACCATCAACATATCCAAATGTTCTTCTAAAGTATTGGCAGTAAAAGGACGAGTTGGATTAGTAGAAGAAGGTAAAACATTCTTCTGTCCGCAGACTTTAATAATATCTGGGGCGTGTCCACCGCCAGCACCTTCGGTATGATAGGTATGAATTACCCTATTTTTAAAAGCAGCGATCGTATTTTCTACAAAACCCGCTTCATTGAGAGTATCGGTATGGATCGCTACCTGTACATCATATTCATCGGCAACGCTTAAGCAAGTATCGATCGCAGCAGGAGTCGTTCCCCAATCTTCGTGTAATTTTAAGCCCATTGCCCCTGCTAAAACTTGTTCGACTAAGCCCTCTGGTTTAGCACTATTACCCTTCCCTAAAAAACCCAAATTCATCCCGAACGCATCCGCAGCCTGTAACATTCGCCAGATATTCCATGCCCCAGGAGTACAAGTTGTGGCATTTGTACCAGTAGCAGGCCCTGTACCCCCACCGATCATAGTCGTAATACCAGAGGCGATCGCCGTTTCTATTTGTTGGGGACAAATAAAGTGAATGTGGCTATCTATGCCTCCTGCGGTGAGAATCATTCCCTCTCCCGCGATCGCTTCAGTAGCAGCACCGATAATAATATCGACGTTATCTTGAATATAGGGATTACCTGCTTTCCCTATTTTGTAGATCTTACCGTCTTTAATGCCAATATCTGCTTTAACTATCCCCCACCAGTCGAGGATTAGAGCATTGGTAATAACTAAATCTACCGCCCCATCTTCTCTAGAAATAGGTGATTGTCCCATCCCATCACGGATTACTTTACCACCACCGAATTTTACTTCATCTCCGTAGGTAGTATAGTCTTGTTCTACTTCGATAAATAATTCCGTATCTGCTAGTCTAATGCGATCGCCTACAGTCGGGCCAAAAGTATCCGCATATGCCCGCCGATCCATACGATAGCTCATCTTTACTTGCTCCAATCAACTAAGTTTTTAGTTATTAGTAGTTAGAATAGCTAAAAGCTAATAGCTAATAGCTAACAGCTAACACGACTAAGATTTTTTAATAGAGACAAGGTATCTAAGAAACCTGCATTTTTTTGGCTTGTTTTACCATATCAATCAGAGTATGGTGAGCATCTTCTGCATCTTTGAGGGTATGGTCGAATTCTACTCTAACGGGAACAGTTTCCCCTGCAACTTGAGCCGAGAAATTCATCCCTTGAGGATCGATCGAAATCATCTCAGCCGACTCTGCCTCAGTAGAATTACCAAAAGCTTTGACATATAAAACTAAAGCATCACCATGATCTTCATTCATGTGTTTGCAGATGCGATCGCTAATTGCAGGAGTAATTGGTTCAGACATAAAATTATTTCTTAACTTATCTTTCTTTAAGTACTATGTAACCAGAAAGACTTTGGTGTCAATCCAACCATAAGCTATCTTGTTTAGCTTAACGCCTGCAAATTTAACTTTAGCGAAACACACTAAAAAATAATAAATTCCAAAGAATAGACAAAATTGAGCAACTTTGTAAAAGACTTAAATATCGAACAAGTCGTAATATGATTTAGCTAATATCTAAAATGCGATCGCTCATGCAAGAGTTGCAATTTATTAATCCGCCAGAACTTCAAGATCCATCTAATTATGGATTTACTCAAGCGGTTGTCGTGCCATCTGGTTTTCGTTTAGTTTATATAGCAGGGCAAGATGGGGCAGATGAAAACGGCAATTATGGGAGTTTTACCGAGCAATTAGATCGCTCATTTACGAATTTACACACAGCCCTTACCGCAGTAGGTGCTAAACCAGAAGATGTGGTCAAAATCACTATTCTTTCAGTCGATCATAACGAAGAAAAACTTAAATTAATTTCCCAAAAAAGAAATTCTTTTTGGCCAAATAAGAAACCAGCTAGTACTTTAATTCCCGTACCCAGACTAGCAAGCGATCGAATGTTGTTTGAAATTGACGCTATTGCTGCAATTGCTAATTCTTAAAAAACAATAAGTAGGTCAACCTAATTAAACTAAAAATCTTTAAATGATTAAATCTCTATGTTGCCTTTTGCCTTTTGCCTTTTGCCTTGCCTAACCATTTAACGTTTAATAAAGTGGAATTACTTATAACTAATAGCTAATTTATATATCTATAAAAACTTTGGTATCTCTCCAACCATAGGCTATCTCATTTAATTTAACCCCATCCAATTCTACTTGCTTTTGTTTTACTTTTTGACCACCAAGAGCTTGATAAAATTGGCAAGCTGGATTATCTTCTAAAACCCATACCAACATCGATCTTAATCCTGACTGAGATAATTTCTCTGCAATAGTCTTAACGAGTTTTCTGCCAATACCTTGTCCTCGATAAGCCTCCAGAATGTAGATAGCGTATAATTCACCTCGGTAAACTGAGTCGCCCTCTCTTTCTATACCACCATCAGCAAAAGCAATAATTTGTTTTAGGTTATTTTCAGCCACATAGATAAAATGCTGTCCATCTTTTTCTGTAGAATCACCTAGCATTTTTCTCCAGCGTTCTTCACGCTTTTGGTAAGATAATCTAGCTAGATAACTTTCTGGGATGATGGCTTGATAAGTACTACGCCAACTATCTACATGAACTCTGGCGATCGCTCCTGCATCTTCTAACCTAGCTTCTCGAATAAGCATAACTTTTACCCAGATAGATATTGATGACAAAAAGCAATTGCTTCATCCAGACAAGAAGTTTTTTGCGGATACTCCATCTTAGGTCTAGATATAACAATTAATGGAATACCCAACTTTTGAGCCACTTCCCGCTTAAGATCTTCTCCTCCTGCTTTGCCAGAAGCTTTGGTGACTACCAAGGATATTTGCCATTGCTGCCATAAAGCTTTTTCTAACTCTTTACTAACAGGAGGACGAATAGCGATAATTCTGTCTGTGGTAAATCCCGCAGCGATCGCCATAGCTAAAGATTCTGGTTTGGGTAAAATTCTGGCAAACAGTGTTGCCTTTTCCTGCCAAGACTTAAATAAATGTAATGTCTGACAACCCAATGTCAGTAATACTCTTTTCCCCTGTAAATAATTCCCTGCAAACAACGCATCAAAATCATCTAATTTAGTTACCAATGACTGATGACTAATAACAAATGACTTAACTGAAGGTCGTTCGTAACGCAAATAGGGAATTTTAACCGCCCTAGCAGTATCGATCGCCTGACGGGATACTTCCACAGCATAAGGATGAGAAGCATCAAGTAGAGCAAAAATTTTCTCTCTAAGACAAAATTGTCTCATTGCCAAACTGTCCATCCGCCCGACTTTTACTTGACACTCAGACGGATAAAGAATTTTAGCAGTAGGGGTAGCAACAGTAACAATGCAATTGAGCTTAGATTTAACTAAGGCTTTGGTAATTAAAACACTCTCTGTTGTTCCTCCAATTAACCAAACTTTACCCTTTTCCTCAGCAACCCTACCCCTCTGCACTCCTTCGGTCTATCTTCCTTTAAGTGCTTTACGAAAATTTTGACGATAAGGTTTATTAGCTACAACTAGCACTGGCCAAAGTAAAGCTAAGATTAGCTTATTAGGCAAATTGGGAGCAAAATTAGTTCTATTAAATCCTTTCCAAAATTTCCAGATTCCGCCCAAGTATGCTACCAATAAAACAATTACAATTAATTTGTGCATAAGCTTAGATAAACAGCTACAGGCTTTAATTCGGTAATATTTCGTATATTATATCTTTCCCTATCGGCTTATTACAAAGTAGTAAATGTAGCAGGCTATAAACAAAAAACCTTTTAGTCTAGATTAAGGAAAAAGCGATCGCCGATTTCTTAACTTTGTTGCAATACTTAACCTAACAGTTTAAAAAGATACAAATTATGAAGAAAATATAAAATAAAAAGCTTAAAATTAACTAGCCCTGTAGTTCACGATCGCCCAAGGAGAAATTATGCGTGCAGTGTTGATGGCTGGAGGTTCGGGAACTAGACTCAGACCTCTAACCTGCGATCTTCCCAAGCCCATGGTACCAATACTCAACCGTCCTATTGCCGAGCATATTATCAATCTATTAAAACGCAATAATATTAAAGAAATAATTGCTACCCTTCATTATTTACCCGATGTAATGCGAGATTATTTTCAAGACGGGAGTGATTTTGGGGTAGAAATGACTTATGCGGTGGAAGAGGACCAGCCTTTAGGAACGGCGGGTTGCGTCAAAAATATTCAACAATGGCTAGATAGTACTTTTCTGGTTATTAGTGGCGATGGAATCACCGATTTCGATCTACAAGCAGCGATCGAATTTCATCAGAAAAACCAATCTAAAGCGACTATCGTACTTACCCGCGTACCCAATCCCGTAGAATTTGGGGTAGTCATTACCGATGAAACTGGAAAAATTAATCGTTTCCTGGAAAAACCTTCTCTAAGTGAAATCTTCTCCGATACCGTCAATACTGGTACTTATATACTAGAGCCAGAAGTCTTAGACTATCTGCCAGCTGACGAAGAATCAGATTTCTCTAAAGATTTATTTCCCCTTCTTTTAGACCGTGGCGAACCCATGTATGGGTATGTTGCCGAGGGTTATTGGTGTGATGTCGGACATTTAGAAGCCTATCGAGAAGCCCAATATGATTCCTTAGACAGAAAAGTTAAAATCGATTTTGCTTATCCAGAAAAATCTCCTGGACTATGGATTGGTGCTAATACTTATATCGATCCTACCGCTAAAATTGAGACACCAGCTTTAATTGGCAGTAATTGTCGTATTGGTGCGAGGGTAAATATAGAAGCAGGAACAGTAATTGGAGATAATGTCACCGTCGGGGCTGATGCGGATTTAAAACGCCCGATTATCTGGAATGGAGTAACCATCGGCGACGAAGCCCATTTAAGAGCTTGTACTATTGCTCGCGGGACTCGTGTCGATAAAAGAGTACAAGTGCTAGAAGGGGCAGTAGTTGGCCCTTTATCCACAGTGGGAGAAGAAGCACAAATTGCTCCTGGAGTTAGAGTTTGGCCTAGTAAAAAAATCGAGTCGGGAGCTATCCTAAATATTAATTTAATTTGGGGTAATACGGCACAACGCAACTTATTTGGACAAAGAGGAGTATCTGGGTTAGCTAATATCGACATAACCCCAGAATTTGCGGTTAAGTTGGGTGCATCCTATGGTTCGACTCTAAAACTGGGTTCGACGGTTTTAGTTTCTCGCGACCAGCGTACCGTCTCCCGCATGATTAGTAGGGCGATGATTTCTGGCTTAATGTCAGCAGGAATTGATGTACAAAATATCGAAGCAACCGCTATTCCTATTTCCCGAACTGTGACCACAAGCTTTAATGTAGTTGGGGGGATTCATGTGCGTTTGTATCCCGATCGCCCTGACTATGTTTTAATCGAATTTTTTGACAAACAAGGTATCAATATTTCCAAAGCAAAAGAGAAAAAAATTGAGGGAGCTTATTTTAAGGAAGACCTCCGTCGAGTTGCTATTCAAGAAATTGGTAATGTTGCTTATCCCGATGGAGTGATTGAAAGTTATAGCCATATTTTTGAACGACATCTGAATGTTGAGGCAGTTCGTAATAGCGGTTCTAAAATCGTGATCGATTATGGTTATGCGGTTTCAGGTGCAATCTTACCGCAATTACTCGCCAAGTTTGGCTGCGATGCAGTAGTCCTCAATGCTAGTTTGAAACAATCTGCTATTTCTACTACCGAAAAAGAAGTTTTACTAAATCAGTTAGGACAAGTAGTAGAAGCTCTTAAGGCTAATTTGGGAGTTCAAGTATCTGCCAATGGAGAACAATTTATTTTGGTGGATGAATCTGGTTTTCCGATTCGCGGAGAAACCCTCACCGCACTTATGGTGAATACGATTTTGACTGCCAATCCTCGAAGTACGGTAGTCGTGCCAGTTGATGCTTCTAGCTCTGTAGAACAAATTGCTCGTCGTCATGATGCTAAAGTTATCCGCACGAAAGCTAACCCCACTGCTTTGATGGAAGCATCCCAAGATAATCCTAATGTGGTGTTAGGTGGTAGTGGCGATATGGGCTTTATTTTCCCGCAACTCCATCCTGGCTTTGATGCTATGTTCGGCATTGCTAAACTAATAGAAATGCTCACTATTCAAGAGCGATCGCTCGTACAAATTAGCACCGAATTACCTCGTGTCTGTCATAAAACTTGTACCGTGCGCTGTCCTTGGAAAATTAAAGGCGCACTCATGCGTTATCTCGTCGAAACTCATCCCAACGAAAATTTAGAATTAATTGATGGGGTTAAAATTATCAATCATCAAAATGATAACTGGACATTAATTTTGCCCGATGCTGGCGAACCCTTAGTACATATATATGCTAATAGTGAAGATCGTGAATGGGTAGACAGCAATTTAGCTAAATATCGCTATCTTATCCAGAAATTTATCGAGCAAGAGCAAGGTTTAGTAAGAAGCGAATTGTAACGACAAGTTAGAGCAATAGGGATTTTGCATGGCTAATTCTTTATAGGGTTAGTAGTAAAATCCCTGAAATAGTACAAGGGTTCTTGATACAATAAGTAATTGCCAGGCGATCGAGATATTAATTTATTTAGGAGTAGTAATCAAGATGAATAGCTGTGTTTTGATGGCAGAAATAGTAAGCGATCCCCAACTGCGTAGCACTCAAGACAATCTAGATGTAGCAGAAATGATCGTGAGATTTGAAGGACTGCGGGAAGATGACCCGCCAGCAACCCTAAAAGTATTGGGATGGGGTAATTTAGCTTCAGAAATTAAAAATAATTACACTCAGGGCGATCGAATTATTATCGAAGGTCGCTTATCTATGAATACTATAGAAAGACAAGAGGGCTATAAAGAAAAACGAGCGGAGTTAGTTGCTTCTCGTATTTTTGCTTTGGGTGCAAGTCTGAATCCTACCTCGAATATATCCGTTAGTACAACTCTTCAAGATAATAGCTATGCTGCTGCTACCGTATCTTCTACTCCAGTAGCAATGAGTCAAATACCTCAAGAAACACCTAGTTTTACTAGCTCTCCGAAGCCTCAAGAATCTCCTGTCTTAAGCGATCCCGCGACAAGTTCAGAGGATGGCAATTGGGACGAAATTCCGTTTTAGAAGCAATTGAGGAAAAAGTATTAGAGATGCAAGATTTATTCAAATCTGCTCCCGAATCTCCAGAAACGCAACAAGCTATTTCTGATTCCTTAGTGGCGATCGATAATGCTGTTGCTGCACTCCCAGAAGAACAAAGCCAATCTCCCGAGTTTGTGATGGAAGTAATTGTAGAACTGTTGAAAAATGCAGCTGCCGAATATGAAGCAGCGATCGCCAACGCTCGATTTGTCGAGGTTGAAGAGTATCAGGATTCGCGAGGATTCGTAATGTATTCAGAAGAACTCTATCAAAATATTAGTGAGCAAAAAAGTCAGCAAGATCCCGAAGACCACCTAATTATTCTTCAGAGTCTAGACGAACTAAAATCGGCTTGGCCTTCTGTCAATCCACCAGAAACTCCAGTTAAATCTATTTCTGAAGTTTATAGTTTAGTTTCTCAAATTCAACTGCGAAAATAGAAGGTTAATTAATAATTTATTGTTAAAATTAACTCCGCAATTCGCGTAAAACATAGCCGACACCTCGGACTGTATGAATTAAGCGTGACTCTTTTTCTGCTTCTAACTTGAGACGCAAATAACGCACATAGACTTCAATTATATTGGAGTCTCCCATAAAATCGTAACCCCAAACTCGCTCTAAAATGCGATCGCGGGTTAATACTTGTCGGGGATGAGAGATTAAGTATTCTAATAAATCGAACTCTTTAGCCGTTAACTCAATTAATCGATCGCCTCGATAAACTTCTCTAGTGGCAGTATTGAGACGGAGATCCTCAAACTGAAGCAAGTCGGTATCTTCTTCTTGGGTACGGCGCAAATTAGCTCTGACTCTAGCCAATAATTCTTCAATACTAAAAGGTTTAATAATATAATCATCTGCCCCTGCATCTAATCCAGAAACGCGATCGCTTATTTCATCTTTGGCAGTTAAGAGAATAATCGGGACTTTATCCCCCGTACTTCTTAAACGGCGACAGATTTCGGGGCCAGAAATCCCAGGCAACATCCAATCTAGTAAAATTAGATCGGGATTTACCTCACGAGCAGCAGCCATACCAGTCAAACCATCGGCAGCAATTGTGACTTGGTAGTCTTCATACTCCAATTCTAATTTGATAAACTGAGCCAGTTTTGCTTCATCTTCAACAATCAAAATATGAGGCTTCATTTTGATTTACACCTTCAACAGGATTAGATACCTACAAGCCAAGATCTAAGAGCTATCAACTTTTATTGATGCTTGGGTAATCTAATATTATCAGAATTAATTGGCCCTAAAATTTGGTTGAGTTCTCGCAATTGCTGAGCCGTTCCCATACAAATTAAAGCATCTCCTTCTTGGATATAGGTATCTCCTGTCGGTCCAGCAATTAAGTCTCCATTAAAACGGCGGATTGCTAGAACTAACGCGCCAGATTGAGAGCGTAAACTAGCTTCTCGAAGAGATTTACCTACAAAAGGGCAAATTTGTGAATCAATCCGAAATTCTTCGAGATAGTAAGAACGTTCCGAACCGCTCAAAATACCATCCACAAAATCCATTACCTGGGGTCGTAAAGCTGCTGCTGCCAATCTTCTGCCACCAGTAATGTAAGGGGAAATAACCGCATCTGCCCCCGCTCTTTGTAATTTTTTAACTGCTTCTTCATTACTAGCACGAGCGATCGCCCTAATCTTGGGATTTAAGGTTTTAGCCGATAAAACAGTATAGAGATTTTCGGCATCTGAAGGTAATGCCGTAACCAAACAAACCGCTTTATCAATTTTGGCACGAATTAAGGATTCGTCTAGAGTAGCATCTCCAGAAATAACGATATAACCTAATTGTTTGATTTGTTCTACTTCTTCGAGATTATCATCGATAATCACAAAAGGAATATTTTCCGCTTCAAATTCGTGGGCAACGTGACGACCAGTCCGTCCAAACCCACAGACAATATAGTGTCGATCTAAAGACTCAATCAAAATATTCTCCTGTCGAATTTTAATTCCTACTTGAAAATAACCTTCAATAAGAGCTTGAGTAAATCGATTGACTATGTAACCAATGGTAATTACACCCATTAAAATTAGGCACATAGTAAATAGACGACTGCGCTCTCCCAAAGGCTGTACTTCTGAATAACCTACGGTAGAAAGTGTAATCATGGTCATGTAAGCAGCTTCTAACAAAGACCATTTTTCGACTAACCAATACCAGAGAGTCCCAATAAAAAAAACCCCTGCTAAAGCTACTCCACCAGCCACTAACTGTCTTCGTAAACGTTCATATTGTTCTGTGAACGTAAAATTACGCATAATCAAATTACATTATTAATATGTTCTTTGGTCTAGAGCGAAAAACAAAAACTGTTTGATAATTTAATCATGGAATGTGTTTATTGGTACACGACCTTTTCAAGGCTATGTGCCGATGACTAAAATAAAGACTAAATTTGCTTTGAATTTTCCGATAGTTCCCGATAGTTACCAGGAGTAATTTGTGAATCAATCAACTTTGATAGAGAATCCTGCGGTTAAAGATACCTCCTCTCCCTCTTTCGATCGAGATAGTTTTAATAGTAGTGTAATGAATACCTACGGACGTTTTCCTATCGCCATTACTAAAGGCGAAGGATGTCGCCTGTGGGATACAGATGGTAAAGAATATCTTGATTTTGTGGCGGGTATTGCAACTTGTACCCTCGGTCATGGTCATCCTGCCTTGGTTAAAACTGTAAGTGAGCAAATTAAAAAATTGCATCACATCTCTAATCTTTATTACATACCAGAACAAGGAGAATTGGCACAATGGTTAGTAAATCATTCTTGTGCTGATAAAGTATTTTTCTGTAATTCTGGGGCAGAAGCTAATGAAGCTGCCATTAAATTAGTGCGTAAATATGCTCATACGGTATTAGATTTTTTAGAACAGCCAGTTATACTTACTGCTAAGTCTAGCTTTCATGGTCGTACTTTAGCGACAATTACCGCCACAGGACAACCTAAATACCAAAAAGATTTTGAGCCATTAGTAGATGGGTTTGCCTATGTTCCCTATAACGATATTACGGCAGTAGAAAATGCGATCGCCGATATTGATGAAGGTAATCGGCGTGTAGCAGCTATTATGATCGAACCCCTACAGGGTGAAGGAGGAGTTCGTCCAGGAGAATTAGAATATTTTCTACGCTTACGCAATATTTGTGATGAAAATAATATTTTATTGGTCTTTGATGAAGTTCAAGTAGGAGTCGGACGCACGGGTAAATTATGGGGTTATGAAAATTTAGGTGTCGAACCAGATATTTTTACTAGTGCTAAGGGGTTAGCAGGTGGTATTCCCATTGGCGCAATGTTATGTAAAGATTTTTGTGCCGTTTTCGAGCCTGGTAATCATGCCAGTACTTTTGGCGGTAATCCTTTTGTTTGTGCTTCTGCTTTAACTGTTCTTAAAACTATAGAATCAGAAGGCATTTTACATAATGTTCAGGCAAGAGGAGAACAACTAAGAGTAAAATTAAGAGCGATCGCCAATAAGTATCCTAACTTATTTACAGAGGTAAGAGGTTGGGGTTTAATTAACGGGATGGAAATATCTGCTGATGTAGAACTAACTGCGATCGATATTATTAAAGCAGCTATGGCAGAAGGCTTATTACTTGCTCCTGCGGGAACTAAAGTATTACGCTTCGTTCCCCCTCTAATTGTCTCTGAAGCCGAAGTAAATGAAGCGATCGAAATTTTAGAAAAAGTTATGGAAACATTAAGTTGAATATAGTTTCATTGCCCAATAGTGACAATTGTAAAACTGTTTAACTGTTATCTTAGTTCGCCCCCGTTATCAGTAATAATACTGACTATACGAGGTGAGAAATGAACAACTAGAGTTAACTTTTGGGGCTATAACCAAATTCTCAAAAGTTTTACTCCTAGTTATTAGATATCATGCAGCTAAATTTGTTTTTATTAGTAGTACTGATTGTACTTATTTCTTTATAGAATTTCTTGGGTTTCTCGATCTAATTCGAGAAGGCGTACTGCCCTTAGCAAAACTTGAATTTTTTTTTCGTCTTAACCCTCTGGTGTACTCCTGTAGCAGTCTGGATGATGAATGCCGACCTTTTGCATTATTCCTTGAGGAAGAGTTTTTGTGAGCCACACACTACCATCTGAGGTGACTATCCAGCCTTGAGCTTGTTCTATAACTCGATCGCGCTTAGCTGTAGTTTCTCTAGCAGAATTGTGATGCACTGCAACAATACCATTTTTGCTAATTTGAAGATCATCTCGTTCCGACCAATTTATTACTCTATCTACATTTTCTAAAGGGTCACTAGAGGTAGGAGTCAAGCCACCACGTCCTGTAATGTAAAAAGAACTACCTTTCGCAATTTTTTCATCTTCCAATTTGCAAAGATTTTGTGCCAAAATTGCTTCGGCATCAATCGGTACATCAGATAATTCGATAATTCCAGAAGTAGGATCGATTTCGGGAGTATCGATTTTGACAATACCGTCTAGACCAAATCTAGAAGAAGCATCGATCTTAAGACTAGATCTACCCAGAATATTGTTTGTATTGATGTCTATAGTACCGCCTTTTCCTGCAAAAGCATTAGCCGTAATTGTATTCAGATTTTCCGTAGGCAAAGACAAGATAAAGTTAGAATTTATGTCAATGTTACCGCCATTACCTGATGCTTGCTTTTGTCCTGCGCTAGCAGTTATTCTGCCATTATTTTTAAACAGCAAAACATCATTATCCGCGATCGCGATATTACCTCCTTCCCCACTGTCTGTCTCTGCGGTAATCGAACTATTCTCTAAAGTAATTTTTTCCGCTAACAGGTTAATATTACCTCCTGCTCCACTACCTTGACTATTAACGGCGATCGCTGCCCCATTGGTAACTATGATAGTTTGAGTTCTTGTTTTTTCCCGAGTTAAAATACTTCCGCCATTTCCTGTCGAATTTGGTTCGGTATTGGCAAAAATACCGCTACCAGGATCTCTAATAGCTAGGCGATCGCTAACGTCTAAGATAATAGTACCTCCCCGACCCTTAGCTTTGGTAAAAGCAGAAATAGATGCTCCTCGATCGATAGTAAGTTCGGCAGTCTTTATCTTAATTGCACCTGCCGTGCCTGCACTCTCAGTTTGGGCAAAAAGACCTGTTTTTGACCCAGAAAGAAACAAGCGATCGCTAACTTCTAAGTTGATATCGGCAGCATTAAATTTCGTATTACTATTCGTTTCGATTTGACTACCGCTAGTTGCCTCAATATTCTTGGCTGTAATGAATATATTTCCAGCCTCTCCTTTTCCTATAGTATTAGCAACTACTTTCCCTTCTCGTGCAAGATACAGGTTATTTGTTCTAATTTCTATCCCCTCTGAGTTACCTATTCCTGCTTTTCCTACCCGACTGCTAATACGACTAGTAATTCCCAAGCGATCTTTTCCCTCTACTAAAATAGAGCCTGAAGCATTAATCTTAATCTTGCCAGCATTTCCTATCTCAAAAGTACTAGCACTTACCGTGCCTCCTTCTGTAAGATAGAGGTTATTTGTCTCAATTGCGATCCCTCCTGAGTTGCCTATTCCCCCATCTCTGACAATACTGGAAATTTCAGAGCGATCTTCTTCTCTTACATCTGCTCCGTCTACTAAAATAGAACCACGAGCATTAATGGTAATTGGACTAGCATTTCCCTTTCCTGAAGTACTAGCCTCTACTACGCCCCCTCTAGTCAAAGATAAGTTATTTGTTCTAATTTCTATCCCTTCTGAGTTGCCTACTCCCGTTTTTCCTGTCCTATTGCTAATACGACTCGTAAACCCATCTCGATCTCTTCCATCTGCTGAAATATTGCCTGAAGCGTTAATAACGATTTTGCCAGCATCTCCTTTGCCAAAAACACTAGCACTTACTCTGCCTCCCCGTGTAAGAGATAGATCGGTTGTTTGAATTTCTATTCCCCCCGAATTGCCTATCCCCCCATCTCTGACAATACTCATAATTCCCGATTCATTTTTTGTATCGGCTGAGATAGTACCTGAAGCGTTATCTGCTGAGATAGTACCTGAAGCGTTAATTGTAATTTTGCCAGTATTGCCTCTGCCATAAGTACTGGCATCTATTTTTCCTCCCTCAGTCATAAAGAGATTATCTGTCTTAATGTCGATCCTGCCCGAGTTACCTACTCCCCCTGCTTCGACAACGCTGCTAATGTTACTTCTTTGACTTAAAATAATATTATTGGTTGTATTTATGCTGATATCTCGACTTACAGCTTTTGGGTTGACTATATCTTTGCTTATGCCCGCGAGTAGCTGACTTTCTTCTGTGAGCTTCAAATTTTTGGCATTGACATTAATAAAGCCTTTCCCTCCAGCCAGCACATTAACCGAAGCACCATTAATCATTAATACATTCGCTCTGGCTACATCTTCAGGAAAACTCAAACTACCATCATTATTTATCCCAATTTTTCCCTCTTCATTTAATCCGCCTAAATTAACTATTCCTCCAGGTACGGTAATTTTTCCTCCTTCTAAAACGACCTCTCCACCAACTAATGCTAAAGTTTTACCTGGAATAACTTGTAACCCTACTGAATTTAGTTCTTCGTTTACTCCTATAGCCTGAGAGCGATTAATAATCCTACCTGGATTTTTGGGTAAATTAAGACCGATAGGAACACTAATAGTTAAGAGCGGTTGCGTTTGAGTATCTGTAGTACTAAATATCGTGCCATCGTTAAATAAAATACTTTCTGCCGAAGTCGCCAGAAATGAACCACCGATATTCAAAGAAGCATTTTCACCAAAGATAATCCCGTTAGGATTGAGTAAAAACAAGTTAGCACTACCATTGGCTCTAATCAAACCATTAATTTGAGAAATATCACCGCCAGTAACACGACCAAAAATATGAGTAATAGCTGGATCGTTATTAAAATAAGCCTCCATACCCTGAGGTACGGAGAAATTGCGAAAACTGTGAAATAAATTACTACCTTTGGTTGTGCCTTCAGTAATTTCTAAAACATTTCCTTGCTGCTCTACTCGCGTAGGATTGCTAAGAGTACCATCAGAAGTAACTTGGGCTGAAGTTGGGGCAGAATTAATCCCAAAAGAGAAAGTAACTAAAAAAAAAGGAAACCAAAGTTGTTTCATTTTTGGTTAAGTAAAAAAAGCGAACTAAAAAAATACAATATTATCTTTAAAAGAATACTCCCGCAGCATAAATGTATTTATTGCTTGCGGGATTCTTGATTATTGCCAGTTTAGATAATACTATTATTGTCGATCGCCTCAAAGAAATTAAGTTCTGTTAATACCCCACTTGCTGCTAGATTAATGTCTTATAGTGCGACCTGTTCTTAGCAGGAACTTCTAGAAACTAGAAAGGTATGGCTAAGGTGATATCATCAAGCTAAAACCTTGGAAATATCATAACTGTTCCTGAAATGGTGGTGAAAATCCACCCCTTTTG
>JBFRWK010000080.1:0-6541 GCA_051439545.1 Xenococcaceae cyanobacterium
GCTTGTTTGTTAGTATTTGTGTATTGAAAATCGGGGCAATTTGTCCCCCCTGACGAAAAAACTCTTGACTCCAAACCTATAGCTGAGGAAGACTGTCCTACTTTGTCCAATATTTCTCTCGGGGAAAAATTTTAATCTTCAAGGTTTTATAAATTATTGTGCCTACCTACTTAAATAGAATCGCGAGCAGTGCTGTAACTTACTCGCGAAACAAAGATAAACATTGAAACCTAAGCGAATTTTACAATACTACACGGCAACAGGTTCTTTTGCTATTAGTTTTTCATAAGTCTCACGCATTTTAAGTCCTACTAAAACTTGGAATAAGCCAGTACCATTATTAGAACCAGGATAATCTTTGTGTTGTAGCAGTAATTCAGTCATTTCGCCATAATGCTTGGTGGCAGTTTTGCTGAGATGACTTTCGATATAAATCATCTCTTCAAGATTGTCGAATTGACCATCTACCTCAAGAATAGATACTTCATGTCCGTAAAAACTATCTGGTCCATAGTACATTTTGATACCAGGATACGCACAAGTTAGTTTACGACCACAGGGACGCCAGTCGATGGTCGAACCTTCATCAAATAAATAAACAGGCTCGAAGTTTTCTACACCTTCTTTTTGAATTAAGCGAACTCGGAGAAGAGTACTTTCCTTGTCGTCAACTAATTGAGTAGGTAGTACTTGAATAACTACATCGGCAAATTCTCTTTGAGGCTCGATGTAAGCAGTAAAATCTGGTTTTCTGGCATTGATAGAAGCTAGTACATCCTCATAGGTATGACCTCTTTCTGCCATATCGCGTTGAATTTTCCATTGAATTTTGACTTCATCGCTAATATCCAAGTAGACGCTGAAATCTAAAAGAGAGCGTACTCTTTCATCGAATATAGGATGAAGTCCTTCAATCACGACTACTCTATTTGGTTCGATTCTTTCTGGGGGGTCTAATTCACCAGTTTCATGATTATAAATTGGTTTATCGATCGCTTTGCCTTCTTTGAGAGCTTTAATTTGCTCGTACATCAGGTCAAAGTTATTTGCTTTGGGATTCAGAGCGGTAACTCCGGCTTTTTTTCTCCCTTTGCGATCGAGACTATGATAGTCATCCAAACAAATGACTGTCATAAACTCTGCCCCAAATAAATCGGTCAAACGACGCAAAAATGTTGATTTACCACATCCGGAGTCTCCTGCTACTCCGATTAATACCACGCGATTCGTATCAGTGGTCATAATTTCCCTCTTTTACAAAACTTATTTAACCTATGTAAGTATTAAACGAGTCTAAATTTTTAATACTAACTACTAACATTCACAAATCTTATCAGATGCTGACCACCTCTACAAGATAGGAATATCGAGTTAAATAGTTATTCGCGCTCCCAGGTAAAAAGAATTATCGATATCGATCTTCTTGCCAAGCTTAGCATTTACTATGCTTAAGAAATACTAAAACTGCTTCAAAAATTACAATCCGCTCGCTCCAAGTTAGATATATTCTTTTCTAGGTTTAGTTTGACTTTTTATCTTGCCTAATTTCAACCACATAATCCTCTCAAGATTCAAATTACGATCGCCTGGCAGTGATAGGCTAAATAATACATAGAGATTAGCCTGATGAGGCAGTGTCTTGGTTATGCCAAGAGGAAATGCGCCATAAAGTGGTATATTCTCTCAAACACTGTTGCTCTTCTAGCTCAAGTCCGATAGTATTCGTACCTCTAGAGGTGAAGCCTGTTTGGACTTTATCGATTTGGCGTATCCCTAAGTTCGATCGATACGGCGATTATCTACTCTGAGAGACGACTCAGTATATATTAATTAATTGCCAATAAGTATTGAAACTTAATTTGAATTAGCAGGAAAGGTTGAAATAATGTTTAAATCAAGCACAGCATTAGCTGGCAATAGTAACACAGAATACAAAAATCGTTTATTCGTGTATGAAGTGGTCGGACTATCTCAAAATGGCAAGACTAGTAATTTGAGCTATCCGATTCGTCGTAGTGGTAGCATTTATTTAACTGTACCCTACAGTCGGATGAATCAGGAAATGCAAAGAATTAGCCGTTTGGGGGGTCAGATTGTAAATATTACTCCAGTAAGTAATGGAAACGCTGCGGTACAAGTTAACGGCAGTAGTTCCTCCGAACAACAGCAAAAGAAACAAAAAAGTAGTAAATCAATGACTCAAGCGAAAGCTCAAAAAGCAAAAGTTCCTGTTAATATTTATCGCCCTAAAAGCCCTTATGTCGGCAAATGTCTTGATATTTATGACTTAGTCGATGAGGGAGGAATTGGCACTTGTTGCCACATGACTTTCGATCTTTCTGAAGGAGATTTATTCTATTTAGAAGGTCAAAGTATTGGGATTATTCCGCCAGGTACTGATGAAAAAGGCAATCCTCATAAATTAAGATTGTATTCGATCGCCTCTACTCGTCACGGCGATAATTTAGATGACAAAACCGTGTCTTTGTGTGTGCGGAAACTGGAATACAAACATCCCGAAACTGGAGAGCTAGTAGAAGGTGTATGTTCTAGTTACTTGTGTAAGCTCAAACCTGGAGACGACGTAACTATTACAGGCCCTGTCGGCAAAGAAATGCTCTTACCAGATGATGAAGATGCCACTGTAATCATGATGGCTACAGGAACAGGTATTGCTCCTTTCCGCGCTTATCTTTGGAGGATGTTTTTAGAAGGGGATCTTAATCCAGATTATAATTTCAAAGGTTTTGCCTGGTTATTCTTTGGTATTCCTACTACTCCTAATATTCTTTATCAAGAACAATTAGAAAAGATACAGCAAGAAAATCCAGATAACTTCCGTTTAACTTACGCTATTAGTCGGGAACAGAAAAATCCCGAAGGTGGCAGAATGTATATTCAGCACAGAATTGCCGAACACGCGGATGAGCTTTGGGAATTAATGCAAAATCCGAAGACTCATACTTATATTTGTGGTCTTAAAGGCATGGAAGATGGTATCGATGAGGCTATGAGCAAAGCAGCAGCCAAACATGATGTTGACTGGATTGAATACCGCAAACAAATGAAAAAAGACCACCGTTGGCACGTTGAAACCTATTAAATTGAACTAGTTAGCTAATTCAGTATTTTAAATTGTTACATGAATACGTCTACTCAATTGCAGTAGACGTTATTTTTTATTGAAGCTTATGGCTTATAGCTAGGGCTAAGTCCTTTATTAGTTTTGGCTTCTAACTGCACGATAATAATAGTTCTAATCTCCAACTAACCTTAAATTAGTTGCTTTAAAGATGAGAATTACGTTAAATTTAGTTAAGGAGAGCTACTTTGAACTTGAGTCACCTTGACAAAATTAGCAAACTTAGCTAGCAAAGTTAGCAAATGCCTTTAGGATTATATACACATATACAAATTAACAGTCTATGAAAAAATTTTCTTGGAGAATCCTAGTTCTGTGGACCTTACCACTATTAGTAGTGGGTTTTTTCCTTTGGCAAGGAACTTTAGCCCCTACTGCTAATAACTTAGGTAGTAACACGGCTAGTACTCGTATGACTTATGGTCGTTTTTTAGAATATCTTAATGCTGGTAAAGTTACTAGCGTCGAACTATATGAAAATGGTAGAACTGCTATAGTTCAAGCGATCGATCCCGAAATAGATGAACGGATGCAAAAATTACGGGTCGATTTACCTGCTAATTCTCCCGATCTAATTACTAAGCTGAGAGAATCTGATGTCAGTTTCGACTATCACCCCACTAGCAATGATGGTGCAATTTGGGGCTTATTAGGTAATTTAGTCTTCCCGATTTTATTAATTGCTTCTTTATTTTTCTTGTTCCGTCGTTCCAGCAATATGCCTGGAGGCCCAGGTCAAGCGATGAATTTTGGTAAATCTCGCGCTCGTTTCCAGATGGAGGCGAAAACTGGGATTATGTTCGACGATGTAGCGGGTATTGACGAGGCAAAAGAAGAACTTGAAGAAGTAGTTACCTTCCTCAAACAGCCAGAAAAATTTACTGCCGTAGGTGCGCGCATTCCTAAAGGGGTTTTATTGATAGGCCCTCCAGGAACGGGTAAAACCTTACTCGCTAAAGCGATCGCTGGGGAAGCTGGTGTACCTTTCTTCAGTATTTCTGGTTCGGAATTTGTGGAGATGTTTGTTGGGGTCGGTGCTTCCCGCGTGCGCGATCTATTTAAAAAAGCCAAAGAAAATGCTCCCTGTCTGATCTTTATCGATGAGATTGACGCAGTAGGTCGTCAAAGGGGTGCAGGTATCGGCGGTGGTAACGATGAGAGAGAACAAACTCTCAACCAGTTACTCACAGAAATGGATGGTTTTGAAGGCAATACAGGCATTATTATTATTGCTGCTACCAACCGTGCGGATGTCCTAGACTCTGCTTTAATGCGTCCTGGTCGTTTCGATCGCCAGGTAATGGTAGATAATCCCGATATTAAAGGTCGTCTGGCAATTTTAGAAGTTCACGCTCGCAATAAAAAGCTTGCTGAAGAAATCTCTTTAGAAACAATTGCTCGTCGTACTCCTGGTTTTTCTGGTGCGGATCTCGCTAACCTGCTTAACGAAGCAGCTATTTTAACTGCCAGAAGAAGAAAAGAAGCAATTACTATGTCCGAAATTGACGATGCTGTCGATCGAGTAGTTGCTGGTATGGAAGGCACTCCTTTGGTAGATGGTAAGAGCAAACGTTTGATTGCCTATCACGAGGTCGGACACGCTATTGTCGGTACTCTAATTAAAGACCATGACCCAGTCCAAAAAGTTACTTTAATTCCTCGCGGACAAGCACAGGGTTTAACCTGGTTTATTCCCAGCGAAGAACAAGGTTTGATTACTCGGTCTCAGTTGATTGCTCGTATTGCTGGTGCTATGGGCGGTCGTGCTGCGGAAGAGGAAATCTTTGGTTACGATGAGGTGACTACTGGTGCTGGCGGTGACTTACAACAAGTAAGTGGTATGGCACGACAAATGGTAACACGTTTCGGGATGAGCGATCTCGGCCCTGTTTCTCTGGAAGGACAAGGCGGCGAAGTATTTCTTGGTGCTGGTTTGATGAACCGTGCAGAATACTCAGAAGAAATTGCTGCTCGTATTGACGATCAGGTGCGACAAATTGCCGAACACGGTCATAATTTAGCCCGAAAAATTGTGCGCGAAAACCGCGAAGCGATCGATCGCTTGGTCGATTTACTAATTGAAAAAGAAACTATTGATGGGGAAGAGTTCCGTCAAATTCTAGCTGAGTATACTGAAGTTCCTGAAAAAGAACAATTTATACCGCAGCTATAAAGTTGAGTAGTTTCAACAACTGTTTTTAATAACTTTAAGGGACGGCAAGCGTCCCTTTTTTTTGTTCTTTGTCACCAGCGATCGCCCTACTGAAAAATTAGGCGTTTTTCAAGCATTAAATCTAAAAATTTCTTTAATACGCACTAAAGCTTAATTATATATAATGTATCTTACAAAAAAACCTGCTGTTGTCGATCGCGCCAACAGAGTAAAGCATCCATAACTTTAACTTTGAACAGAATTTTGAGAAGTATACTCCATGACTAGTTTTGACGGGACTAATACACTGTATATCGATATTACTGGTTTAGGTAATGATTTATCTTTTGGCGATCCTTTTCCTGTAGTTGATAACGATCTTTTTGGTCTAGATAATCAAAATAATTCTTATAGCAATGGTCTGTTTTGGAACAATTTAGAAAATAGTCATCAATCTAACATATCGATTAATGGAAATGCTTTAAGTGAAACTATTAGAGATAGAGTTAATACTTCCATTTCTAATAATAATTCGATTACTTTAGAAGTAACCAATACTTTAGATACCAGCATTATTGATGAAAGTGACGGTTTGTCCTTAGGTGAAGCTTTGCAAATAGTTGGTAACGATCCAGAAAATAATTACCTAATCGAAATACCAGGGGGTTCTAGTTATAATGCAACTCTCACTGAAGATATTGAGTTTGTTCAAACTATTGCATTTCGTGGAATTGGTAATGGTATTGCCGATGTAGATATTAATAGAGCAGAGCAGTCAGTTGCTCAATTGAATATTGGCTCTGGTTCTACAATAATTTTAAATCTCGATTCAACAAATAATAATTCCGACGCTCTAGAATTAACTAGTGAAACAGCGCAAATTGCCTATGTGGCATACTATGGTAGACCAGCAGATTTAAGCGGACTTACTTTTTGGCAAGATGCCCTGAGTACTAATGAAGTCAGTTATGCTCCCCGTCGAGGCGATATTCTAACTGGCAGCGCAAGAGATATCTACGAGCGCATTGTTAACGATTTTGGCAATTCAGCAGAAGCAGAACGAATTTTTGGAGGACTGAGTAACAGAGAAAGAGTCGATCGAGTTTATCAATTTGTCTTCAATAGAGAAGCTGATGTTGTCGGTTCAAACTACTGGACAGAACAAATAGATAATGGCAATGTAACCCTGGTCAATTTTGCCCTAGAAGTAGCATTAGGAGCGCAGGGAGATGATATTGTCACCCTAA
>JBFRWK010000081.1:0-6571 GCA_051439545.1 Xenococcaceae cyanobacterium
AGCAGGTAAGGGGATGTTTCCCAGTTGTCATACGCCCATTTCTGGGTTATACCGCGTTGGAGATAGCACTCTGCCAGGGATTGGCGTACCTGCGGTTGCTGCTTCTGGAATTTTGTGTGCCAATACCTTAGTCTCGCCTCAGCAGACTTGGGTATTATGCAAGGGTCTTTCATCCTAAGATTATCTGCAATTGAGCAATAATTCTGAACCAAGAGGGGATGGTTCAAATCAAGGTGACAAAACAAAACTGAAGTGAAAAAATATAATTACTTTTGAATACAATAATATTTTACTAGAGGAAACAATTGATTTAAAATTTAGCTCTCGATTTTGCCAGAAATTAACTGGGAAAATCAAAGGCGGTTTAAACCAGTACATATATATGCCTGAGAAAAACTTATGGTTGCTCTCTCCTTGGAAGCTCTATAATCTCGTTGATTAATTAGGGGAGCTTATATTAGTTCAAAGTTACTAAATTATTGGAAATGGGCTAAAACATTTGAATGCTCTTAAAAGTGTCACGAAAAGAAACCAAACAACTCAGACAATCAGCCACACCGCAAGTCCCCAGAAAGGAACAAATCGAAGCCAGCCTATTCTGCTGTTAACTCCCCTCAAAAGTAAAGCCTGAAAAAGGGAAAAAAGCACTAAATCCACACAAAAAGCCAGTGTAACTCGGTCGGTCATCACCCGCTCTCCTAAATATTTCATCCTCTCTGCCAAGTCTCCAAACTCTGGCCTGCCCACCCAACCCCAGATTAAAGCAATTATGCCGACGCTCAGCCCTATCCAACCAAATATACTCGCTAACCCACCTTTGTCCGTTTCCTCCTGGGCTGGAGGAATTGGAGCACTGTAGCGTAGTGCCATGTAAGGGGTAAGCACAGCATTGGTACCGAACATTGCCATACTCCAAATTAGAATTTTGGGGAGATGGGCTGTGCTTCTATCGGCTAAGAGCAGGGGAAGAAACATAAAAATCCAAGCTTCGGCGAAATTGAACAGTGCTTCTAGAATAGGGTGAACCGTTGGAGCCTCGATATAATCAAGGCCTGCGAGGTTCAAAAGGGGCAGGACCAAGAAAAAATTGAGAGATTCATTCAATATTTCTTGTATAGTTTCCGGTCGAATTGCCCAAGCGGGTTCACCAGGAACAAGTTGACCCGGTGGCGAGAGCAACAGAATGTAAATGTAAGCGCTCGCTATCAACCAAAATATCAAAGGAAGAAAGCTCCGACTTTTTCCAGTTGGTCGCTCTGAGGGAGACTTCTTCTGGGGAGTTTTGTGGTGCTGATGCTTTAATAATCGCCGTACCAGCGGAGATACCAGTCGAATGATGAAGAATGATGCTTTGCCTGGTTTGATCGGTGGTTCGACAAGATCGCGGGCATTGACCATCTTTCCAGTTACCTCAGAGAAACGATAGAAACTAACTCCCCGTCCGTTGGGAAAAGGGATGCCATCTAGCTCGACATGCCAGAGTACACCTACAGCCAAGCAATCACCTGTGGTCAGCTCGTCGATGACAAATTGTAGCTCATTTGGTATTCCCTTACAGGATTCTTCCAGAAGTTGCCTCACAGCTTCCTTTCCTCTGAAAGGTTGAGAAAAATTGAGATCCTCGTAGCTGCATTGAGGGTCTATCCACTCCATTGCGGCATTAAGATCCCTACGGTTGATGGCTTCATAGAACGACTGAATGGACTTATGAGCTGTTGGTGCACTCATCAGTAATACTCCTTAAAATTTCTATGATTTATAGTCTTGTTGGGGTATGGCCAAGATTCTTGAATTAAAGGGTCATAACCTTCTAAAACCCTTGCTCTGAGAAAATTATGAGGTTTTGAAATTGATGATTTTTCAAGATTCCAAGGCTCAAGAGTATATTGTTTCATCGAAGTTTCTTGGCTTCAGTTTTTCTCACCTATTCCCTCTCTAATTTTTCGCTCTAATTAATCCAGAAACTCTCAAATCTAGAGGGATTCAGCTGAGTGTAGCCCATCCTACTTTACAATCTATTTAATTAGACAAATTTTGGGTGGTCCAAAATATTTGGCTCAGATTGACAAACCAAGTTTTAACCCAAGTACAGCATGGATCAATAAAAGACCCAAAGCAATACTACCAACATAGGCGTGAATGCTTCTAGATACAGCATTATTACCAATAAAGCCAGTAGCAGCAATAATTGCGTTAATAGTTAATAACACTAGCACAATCGAACCAGTCAAAAAATGAGGACTAGATAAAATTGGCTCATCCTGCATCACTAAAGATAAAACCCCGCCAGTGGAACCAGCAGCTAAGAAAAAATACATTAAAGGTGCTAGTTGACGATGAGCTGCTCGACTCGGGAGCGCTGCTTCTTTATTAGTCTCAGCCAATAATCTACCGCGCCATCCCGCTACTCCCACAAAGCTGCCCATCACAAACACAACAATTGTCATCATCAGTGGATGTCCCCAATGTACCACTGGTTCAGGTATCCCTAAACTCCTAAACCAATCAGCAATCGGTTCTAATAATTCTCTCAAATTATCCATTGGCTCTCTCTTATTAAGTTAATCTTAGCTTCAGCGTACCTTGAATATTAAATAAATAGAACTAATATCAAAAATTAATAAAAACCAGTCAGCAAGGATAATTTATTTAACTCTGTGACCAACTTTTTCTTCATTATTATATAAATCTGACCAACTTTCGTTTAGTTCATCAATAGCTTTAGTCAATTCATCAATTTGACTTCGTCTAATTACTGCTAAAACGGGAGCAGGTCATTTATGTAAGAACAAAAATATTACCGAAGCTCACAGAGTGTTGTTAAGATAAGCACATCGATGTTTGAGAACTTGAGCTACATTTTCTATCTTCCACTGCGCTCCTGAAATCTTTAACCGTCGCTCGATCTGTTTAACAGTTGACTCTACAGCACCCGAAGCAATGGCACAAATTTCTTCTGATTGAAAGTAATCGTAGTTAATAATGCGGTGACGATGATTTTCTAAATATAAACAAAAATTACGCGCCTGCTTCTTTTTCAAAGAAGAAAACAAATCTAAAGTCTCATCTACTTTACCCTGCCACAACAACTTTTTAGCTTGATAGATTCGTCGATTTGAACCGCCAACTTTATATAAATTTTCGACTAGATGAAACCAATCCAAGATCTCTCTGGTTTCTCCTAGAGGATTAAATTTTCGCACTTTTGTTCCAAATTCTAAGATGACCATCCCCAACACAAGTTAAAATGTGTTAAATGCATCTTCAATTCGCCACGGACATATCAAGCTGCCGAGCCAAGCTCGGCAGTCTTGTCCTCATCTTTTTCGATATAAATCAGCCACGACGTAAGGAGGTAAAATCTCTGGCTCTAAAACTGAAGTCAAGTAAGAATGCCAAACTTTTCCTGATTTAACTTCAACCAGACGTAAGGTTATATAAGGAGTTGTTTTAGTCCCAGAACCAAGACGTATCTTACGGTCGCGCCAAGAATAACCCTCTGTAAAAACTTCTAATACTTTAATAGCTGCACCTGCTTGGTGCGCGTGCGATATGCCGTGAAACGACATATCGGTCGCATCCGCTTTTTTGAGACGACTTATAAATTGAATTTCTCGGTCAATTAATTGAAGCCAAAACTTAAAATGATAAAAACCTCTATCTAACAACAACAAGGTTGACGGCATTACTAATTTTAATAAATATTCTTCAAATTTTGTGTCATTGGTTTTGGGATTTTCGCGATTTCCAAATTTCTACAGGTAGTCTAGTCATTAAGTCAATAACCACTCCAATTTTTCCCGCTAATTGACATGCAGGGAACATCCTCAAGACTTTTCAATTTTTTAAATAAAGCTTCAAGAGTCGAGCCATCGGCTATCCAAATCTTTTCAAATCTTGTTAACGTGAACTGAACACTTTCTGGGAGTGGGCGACGATTTCTAGTCTGCCATTTTTCTTCTAATAATGGTAATATTTCCTGAAAAACTTTTTCAAATAAATCAGCTGGAAAAGTTAGAAATCTTTTTGATAAAGCCTGTTGAGAAACTAAAGAGCGATCGCACCACAAAAAACCTTCCCTCGCTAACATTCTTGTTAATTCTCTAACCCCTGCTACGTCTCTCCACAACATCGTTAGTACGGCAGCTACCATCAAGGGCAGTGTTAATATTCTGTCTCGCAGACCTAACTGACGGCAATATTTTTTCTGTTTGGCTAGTGCTGGTGTTAATAAAGCAGATATTTGCGCCGAAATTGCCTCATCTTCAATCATGGGGCGTTGTTGTCGTTTGGCATGGTCGCGGTTGGTTTTTCGACTCATTGAAAGTTAATCATGGTTGATTCCTTCTTATTTTAGGATCAAGTGATTCCTTCCTTTCCCATCCGTCCCCAATCACCTGAAAACTTTTCTTGACATCTGCTTGATTCTCTTAAGTTGTCACGAATGATGCCACAGTTTGGCGATCGCTGCTCCATTCGCGCCAGAGTAGATAGCGATAATCTCCTGTAATTACTGCTCCACCTCGCATCGTTTTCTTGGAGCGATCGCTCACTTCTTCCAAGGCAATTTTGTACCCATTTCGGTCATTGCCGAAAATACTAGATAGAAAATGAGAAAAGCTACGCTAGCTACATCATTATTCATCCGTTTTTTCTGTTAATTACTAATTTATTTTCCCAGATATTGATAAACTCTTTCCATTCTTTATTTATTTGATGATAATTTATCTTTAACCATTCCTACCATTGCGGGTTAGTTTCCTAGCTGACTCTGGGGGTTTGTTCGCTTCCTAAATTTGTTTTAAATATTAGCCAACAATGAGTTATTCAGAATCTCAAAATTCTAGCCAAGCTTCTAATTCATCTACTCGAATTGATGATTATTTTAATTTCATACAAAGATTCGATAGGCAAACTTTTCAATCACAAGAATGGGAACTTATTAAAATTAAACAAACCGATATATATATCTTACTTCATTCTGAAAGAACAATTAATTTGTTTGCAACTGATGAGTTAAAAGTTACTATAATTCCTTTAACTTCTATAGGTGATTATTATGCAAGTAACTATAGTAAAAAACAACTTATATTTAAAAGTTTGGGGAGTCGAAATAGATTTAATTCAAGGGAATGTTAAATTTGCTCATTATATGCCTTTTGAAATTAAACCAAAAGAATTGAGAAATAAAGGGGTGGGTTCTTATGTATTAGGAAAGTTAGTACGGTGGGTTAAGGAGCATCCATCAGACTTGAAAATACAACTTCACGCCAAATCGATTGATGGAAATTATCCTAATAATCCACGTTTAGTAGAAGGATTGTATCAAAAGTTTAATTTACTAGAGGCAAAAACTATATTAGATATCAGAGAACCTCCCGCTTCAGACAAAATAGAAAGTATACTCCTTGCGGAATTTTTGTCAGATATAATTCGAGAAAATAATAAGTTGGAACAAGATAACCACAATCTCCAACGGAGAATAGAAGAGTTATATGATTTCTTTATTAAACAGATTAAACAAAAGGATTTAATAATACGTGTTTTAATCACTATAATTGTAGTTTTAGGATTAGTAACTTACATTAGTTAAGACATCTTAAAAAGATTGACAAATGATTTATAAAATTAATTTTAATATTTTTGTTACATAGCTAAAGCTACTTCACTTCAACTGTGGCACTGGCATCATTACCGAAGACATCAACTAAACGCACGGCAATGGTTCTTTGACCTACTGAAAGTTCATGACTACTAGCTGTAGTGATAACTGTTTTTGCTTGTTTGCCTCCCTCTGATTGCTTGCCATCTCGATTTAAATGTCTGACCGTCATAGTCCCAATCGATCGCTCAACTACGATACAATAATTTCCAGCGATCGCCTATCTTGAAAATGCCTATAGATTCGAGTAAGTATCCCGACAACTGGAAAGAATTAGCGTTAATAGTTAAAGAGAATAATAATTGGCGTTGTAGCTGTTGTGGCAAGAGATGTTACAAGCCAGGAGAAAGACCAGAGAATTTAACTCGTTCTCAATGGACGGCTAATGTATTGCAGGTACATCATCGCAACCATGACCCCTCTCAAAATCAGATTTCTAACCTTCAGGCGGTCTGTTCTGCTTGTCATCTGAATCTTCACAGAAGCCCTTATAGTTCAGTTAGTCCTGGGCAATTGAAATTGAAAGAGCGATCGCATCATCTGGCAATCCTTCTTTTCAATTAATTCTACTGTTGGTAGCTGATAAATAGCCCGACAGACACACCATACTCTTAAATCGGTATAGTCTAAAGTCCTATAAAACTCTGCTGATTGTAGTTTAATAATTCCTCTTTCGTCTAGAAAAACGCGATCGTATTTTTCTAGAAATTCTTGGACTTCAGGAGGGTAATTCATATTCAAAGCAGATACCAGCGGGATTCGAGTAGCAACAAAGGTAGTTCAGTTCGTCGCGAACGTTATAAAAGTGGACTTCTTCGCTAATAAATTCGTCGAACAGTATGATGTATTTATAGCATTCAAAGCTTTAATGTTAAGTCGAGCGACAGTATTGATTGCTACTCACACGCC
>JBFRWK010000082.1:0-8156 GCA_051439545.1 Xenococcaceae cyanobacterium
GTGATGGCGAATATTCCTATTTTTTTTCAGGAGGATTGAGCATTAATACCTGTGACAATAGATGAACTAAAACCAACGAAGTAACAAACTCTGCACCTTTCTACTTTCTTTTCTTTTTGTGTAAAAAACGTTTTGTCGCCATCCCATGATTGTTTATCTTTGCCAAAATACTTCTCGCTGCGATAGCGCAACCAAACTCTTAGCAGAATAGTGAATTTGCTCTTTTTGTTCTGGTGTCAAAGTCTCATAAAGTACCAATGCTTTTTCTCTTTCTCCTCGGCAAGCAGCTAATTTACGGGCATCCCAATAACTCCGCGCCACCCTGATGCGCCGACAAACTTCTTTGACCATTACCTTGCCCTTTAGTTCTTTATTTTTCTTCTTTTTGGCAACCAATCGACTCTCTTCCTTTTTAAAGATTCTGAAGCTTCAACAATGCAATCTCTTTTAATTAATCATCTGGGAATTGCCAACAACTGATTCTTTCTAAATCTGAACTTCCACAGCTACAATTCGCCTCGAAGGTTGAATCAATCCACTCCTTTCCACAACGACGGCAATGACAGAAAATGTTATTTCGGTTAGCTGTTTGTATTTTACTCAACCATTCTTGACGTTCCTCTGGCGAGAGTTGAGATGGTAAATCAGACATATGTAGTAGTAAATTATTTGCTGTTATTCTATAACTAGAATATTGATTTATCGCTTTCTTTCTAAACGAGCGATCGCGCTTATTCCATAAGCTTGTTTGACTTTAGATTAGGGAGAAAATAAATCCAATGATAGTCAATCCTAAAGCAAGCAAGCTCAGACCTAATGGCGGATTTCCAGGAGTTCTAGTTTTCACCAACCAAGTTGCATACAACGTTCCAGAAGAAGTACAAAGGCTAATGGCAGGAATCGCATATATCGACCATATTTCTCCAGCCCGATAAGGAATAATTAGCAGGATAAGCATGGTCAACCCCGTAGCTAAAAACCCTCCCCCTACTGCTCTCATCAATGCCAGAATTAATACTTGAAAATTTGGTTTAAGGTCAGACCATGATAAACCGAGTGCTTCACTGTGATAGGGCATAAACTGATTTTTAATTAAGTAGATTAAGCCAAAAACTATCGAGACAACTGCTACAAAACTATAACTAATAAATGATATTAAGAATGTGGTTGACATGATTATCGGCTTGAAATAGGGCTAAAGGTTTTGACAAAATGAATGATAACGAACTAATCGAGCGACTAAAACAAACATCACAAAATTTACTCTGGCATTCTGAATCTGATTACCCTTTCACAACTATCTATTGGGAAAATGTCGATGATATTAAATCAAAGTTACTACAAGTAACAAATTGTACTCCCGAAACAACAATTGAAGTTAGAGAATTAGATAAGTTTTTTTCTCAAGCTACTGAAGAAAAGGATTGGTATAACGATGAAGAAATAGCAGAATGTAAACGCTATCGAGAATTAGTCCATCTACTTAAAACTAATCTAAGCAATATTAAAGTTTATCGTGGGCGTTGCATCTATGCGGGATGATTTATAATCAAGAAGAAAAATTGTATTGATGGCGATCGAGGGTTATAATCAAAATAATGAACTGTCCAAAATGTCATTCTAATAACATCAGAAAAAACGGTCATAGAAGGGGCAAACAAAATTATCAATGCAAGGAATGTGGTCGACAATTTATTGAATTTTATTCCGAAGTTGGTTATTCTCCAGAAATTAAAGAGAACTGTTTAAAAATCTATGTAAATGGCAGTGGATTCAGAGCAATTGAAAGAATTACAAAAGTCAACCATAATACTGTAATACGTTGGGTAAGAAAAGCGGGAATTGAAATATTAAAGAGAACTGAAACTTATGAAATTCCTAAAGTAGCTCAATTAGATGAATTACAAACATTTGTAGGTAAAAAAAACAAAAAATGGGTTTGGATCGCATTAAATAAAGATTTGCCAGGAATTCTAGAATATGTAATTGGGGATAGAAGTTCAGAAACTTTTAAAAAATTATGGGAAAAAATTAGAAATTGGAACTGTTATTTTTGGGTTACAGATGGCTATAAAGTTTATCCAAAATTTATTCCTGATGGAGACCAAATTATTAGCAAAATATATATGACAAGAGTTGAAGGTGAAAACAGCAGATTACGACATTACTTGGCAAGATTACACCGTAAAACTTTTTGTTATTCTAAGTCCGAATCAATGTTATTTTTATCAATTAAATTAGTTATTTATTACTTAGAAAATAAGCAGCGTTCTCTAATAATTTAATTGCACAAGAAGTATTGCGCGATCGCTCTCTTGAAAAATCAATTTGAAAACTGAGAAAAGAGGAAAAATTCTATATCATCCCGCATAGATGCAACGCCGGTAAGTTGTTACTGCCAAAAAGCCACCGTAAATTCAAATCACAATGATCTTTAATTGCCAGGAGAAGCGTTTAACTGTGCTTCACTAATCCAAGCACTATGGAAACCGTAGGGTACACGTTGGGGAATTAACACCCGCGCTACTGGTTCGGATGTGACATCTTGGGCATTAATTACTACCAGTTCCGAAGTTTCCTCCCTACTATTGTGAACGAAGGTAATCAACCAGCCTTCATCCTCATCCTTCCCCTTCGGATGTGGTGCGAACACGGCTTCTCCGCCATAGCAGCCTTGTCCAAATTCATGGGTTTGGGACTTGCCAGTAATCAAGTCATACTTGATTACACCATCAAATAAAGGCATAGAACCTGGTGCCATTCTGCCAGCATAACCATATCGTGTTTGTCTTCCCAAAAACTTTTCATTAACACGGGGGAATTCTGAAGGTACATCGTCGAGCATTTCCTCCTTTACAGTTCCAGTGTTGAGGTTAAAACGCCAGCGATACAGTTTTGGGATATTTCCTTCGGAATCGGAGGTTGGATCTTCAGGCATTAACACGGTAGTAGAATTCATCCGACAAGCTATCAGCACTACTTCATCTCCCTCTTCGTAGGCATTGAGGGTGTGAAAGACATAGCAACCAGGACTTTCAAACCAACGAATGTTACTGTTGTCACCGTGACGGGGCAAAATACCAAAGCGACTGGGTTTATTCCTTTCAAACATCAACCCTGGTTCTCCCCGTTGCATCCTATCCTGGCTAAAAGTCAGGGGTAAATCCATAAAAATAGTATAATTTTCGGTGATAGCAAAATCATGCATCATCACCGCCATCGGTATATCGATGGGTACCGTCCGCAGGAGTTCCCCCGTAGGAGAAACCACACTATATTGTAGGTACGGTGGAGCGAAAGAGTAACCAAAAAACATCATTT
The DNA here is from genome assembly GCA_051439545.1 of Xenococcaceae cyanobacterium. Classification (GTDB taxonomy): domain Bacteria; phylum Cyanobacteriota; class Cyanobacteriia; order Cyanobacteriales; family Xenococcaceae; genus JASJDJ01. The sequence continues at coordinate 3,322 of JBFRWK010000082.1, forward strand.
CCCCCGTCACCGGATCTACCTTGGGATGGGCAGTAAAGGGAGACACCAATTTTTCCTTGTAGGTATATTCTCCAATCGTATCTAAAGTAGGAACTTCGATGGCATGAGGCGCACCTCCTTCCCACAGTGCCAACATTTGTCCAGCATGATAAATTAAAGCCGTGTTAGCCGTATTTTTACTAGGACCATAAGGATTATCCATTTGTGGGGGTTCTAGTAAACCACTCCAGATTGCTTTACCTGCTTCATGTTCGATTTGCCATCCTGAAGTACGCACATAGCGGTTCCGATAGCTGGCTCGACGGACGATACAAGCACCTGCCTTCGAGGCAGGTGTCACGTCCTCACCATTGTGAATCCGAACGCCGTGTAACATGCCATCGCCATCAAACCAATGATACTGGCCGATAGGTGACCATTGGGGGTTAGGACCATTACGCAGGAACATCCCTGACAAATCTGGGGGTAATTCACCAATTACTTGAAGTGTCTCAGCGGTAATTTCTTGACGCACTGGTGCAAAATTACCATTAAGATAGGGGTTAACTTGTGTTGTTAGCATTATTCTAATTAGAGGATTACTCCTTAACTTGTAGCAGTTCTAGTAAGTTAGGCGTGGCCAGAAAGCCGAAGTAAGTAGCAACAATAGCAACTAAAGCGTGCAACAAAACATCACTGCCATAAACTGGGAACAATCCGAATACAGTGTTAGCGACTGGAATCAGACCCAGGATAGCCAAGGTACCAAATACAATCGCTGTGAATCCAGCGTAAAGGCGTGAACTGTCAAGAGCCAAAGCCGAAGCAACCCCAAACACACCGAACAAAAGATAGAGAATTGCTTCTGCCGTATTCACTGGAAAAAGTCCCAGTAAATATCCCTAAGTTCCAACCGTACCCAAGCTTGTATTAACTTCAGGAACAGCTCTGGCAGATTCGATTAGGGATGGAACCAGACTCATACTTCCCAAGGTTAGGAAAAAGATACCTGCAATTAACGAGAAAAAGCGACCGGCTCTCATGTTGGTAAATAGATAGTTGGATAAAGGATTACATTACTTTACAAATCTTAACGATACTTGTCCCTGAGTGCAACCTTAATTCAGCAACGTTTATTTCTTCTACTGAGGCGTAGATTCACTATCTGTAGTAGATTATGCAGGGTTGGAAAGCATTCTTTTCTGAAGCCTACTGAGAATTGCAGTTTTTTCCAAAATGCCGACTAATACACCATTGTCACGAATCACAGCCAGTGCCGATAGCTTTTGTTGTTCGATTAGCTGCACTACTTCTAATAAAGGTCGGTCGGCTCGTACTATGGTAGATTCGGCAATTGGTCTCATTACCTCTTTAATTTGAGTTTCTGACCACAATTGCGTGGGGATGGTTTGAAAATTTTCCACAGATATTGTTCCTAGCAATTGTCCATCATTATCGGTGACTAAAAAGCGCTGCCATTTTTGTCCGCTCACAATTTGCTCGTCAGCCAACTCTCTGAGGGTAAGATTATCTGAGACAATTGGACTATCTAATTCCACAACATCAGCAGCAGTTAAGCCTGCCAGTTGTTCTTGTACAAGAGCCACCTGAGCTGCGTTACTGGCATTTTGTAATAAGAAGAAACCAATTAACAAATTCCAAAAGTTAGCAAAGCTGCCAACTAACAGTAGTGGCAGTAACCCAGAAGCGATCGCCACCCAACCAAAGATTTGTCCGACTCGACTGGCAAAAACCACTCCTTTATTGGGATTACCTGTAATTTTCCAAACAATCGCTTTGAGTATATTTCCCCCATCTAAGGGCAAGCCAGGAATTAGATTAAACAAGCAGAGTGCCAAGTTAACAGAAGCGATCGCACCCAAAATTACCGAGAAGACCCCAGATGCGCCAGTTGCAATATTAATAGCTGTGAAAATCCCCCATAGCAGTAGGCTGACTAAAGGACCGGCGATCGCTACCCAAAAAGCTTCCGATGGAGTTTCTGATTCTTTTTCTAAGCTGGCCAAACCACCAAAGATAAACAGTGTGATGGACTTGACATCGATTCCTTGGCTCATTGCGACCAAGCTGTGTCCCAGTTCGTGAGCCACAACGGAGGCGAACAGCATCAATGCTGTCATGAAACCCAGTAGCAAAGCTAACCCATTCCCCAAGTAAGGAAATGCTGTGGCTAATCCACTACCATAAGTCCAAGTGACCAAACCTAAAATTAAAAACCAGGAAGGATTGATAGAGAGGGGAATCCCGAAGAGTTTCCCCATACGAATTGTGCCATTCATGGTGTTCACCTTTGATTGATGTTTAGCATCGAGAGATTTATATTTACTCTTCTCGATAGTTTGATAGTAACGAAATATTAAGTAAATTTAATGTTTGTAACTGTAGCGATGTCCGTCCCTGAAGGTGAGGTAATGCGACTTGAGTAAGCAAATTCGTGACAGGGTAAGCAAATTTCACTCTTGCGAAGAAGGTGATAGAAAGTAGACAAATTGATGGATTGAGAATGGTTTTCACAGATAGCTAACCACACCTAAATCTTGATTTTCTTCGGCAGCTAAGTAGAAAGATGCCAAATTAAGATCGATCTTAATTTTGTAGATTAATGCACTACCCGTAATAATTATTTATAATATATGTAACAAATCTTAAAAATAGTTCCTATAAAATTACTGAGCAATAATCTCATGGAAAACCAAAACAACAAGTTCGGCTTTACCCAATTTGCAGAAAACTGGAATGGTCGCCTGGCTATGCTCGGCATCGTTATCGGCATCGCCACTGAATTGCTGACAGGTCAAGGCATTCTGTCTCAGTTGGGTCTGATCTAGTTCAGAAGTAGCCAGCACTGCTAAGAGCTTCAGTCTAGCAGTGCTGGCTAGAACAAGCTTCTTCGCAACTTACTGTTTTACTATTGCCACCAATTTCAACCATAATTGTCAGTTTTAGTTTATGTTCCCCAATCTTCTCGAAGCAACAAAAGAATACTGGCACAAGCTAGATGAGTTAGAAGCTGCTTATCAGCAAGGCGAAATCTCCCTAGAGGAAGTAGACGCACTAGTAGCTGAGTTGATGGCAGAACTCGCTATTGAACGCCGTGCTGCTTTGACCTATTTTTGGAATGGTTGGCAGCATTGGCTGATGACACAAAAAGACACTCTCATCGCTCTAGCTATTTTGGCACTCATTACTTATGTTTGGGCGTTAAGCAGTTTTATTTCTTAATTATGAATTTATCTTGAGTTGCTCTAATTTTCCACAACTCAGCTAGAGCTTAAAATTTTTACTCTTTGATGACTGGAAGTTAACTTTTTCGAAATAGAAATTGAAATTTTTTCTTTAAGCCTAAATACATTTAAACTTGTTTGGTGAATTGAAATTAAAAATAAAACTTCTCTTTATTAAAATATCTAACTTGAGACAGATAAAAGGATAAAATTATTTTTAATTTCAAAAAAGTTTTTGGCTCTATAACTTATGACAGAGTTCTGCAAGATTAAGTTTTGTTAACTTGTATTGGTAAAGTTATTATCAACAAGATTTTACGAGATTAATATATGTAAACTTAGACATCAAAATTGCACTTGATTAGGAGTAATTCTCAAGAGTTAGTTGATGTCGTTGTAGGTAAAGATAGTAGTAAAATTTTTAGTTTTTTGGCTTTTGTTTCTTGTCTAATTTCTCGCTAGAAATAAACGTAAAAAGACAGCAATTAATTATTGATAGCTAAATTCACAGAATATAAACTTCACTTATGTTTAATTCATCAACATCAGTTCTAAATTATACTCAAACTAGTTCTAAGATTGGTTTGGCTGTAGCTAGCATAATTATCTGTCTGTGGTTTACTAGCTTGATGGGATTTTTAACTCTCGACCTTACTCAAATTCCTCTAATTTTAATTATTTTAGGAGTTTTATTGAGGTCTTTTCTGCACACTGGTCTTTTTATTACCACTCACGAAGCAATTCACGGAGTCATATCTAAACAGCGGCAAATCAATGATTTTTTCGGCTTGGCCACTTCATTGTTGTACGCTTTTCTACCCTATAAAGTCCTAGCTGAAAACCATAGGCTACATCACCGCTATCCGGCTACTGAAAAAGACCCAGATTTTCATTCCTCAGATTCCAATAATTTCCTACTTTGGTATGTAAGCTTCATGAAGGAATATCAAAAAGGTAGACAAGCTTGGGTCTTGCTAATTGGAATGGCAGTTATTTTTGGCTCCTTGATCTGTTTACGTATTTCATCTATCAATATATTCTTATTTTGGGTCATCCCTATCGTAATTAGCTCGATGCAACTATTTACATTTGGGATCTGGTTACCTCATAGGCAAACAGAACTAGGCTACAGTGACCGCCACAGAGCTAATAGTAATAATTACTCAGCGTTTTGGTCTTTCATTACTTGTTACCATTTCGGCTACCATTGGGAACACCATCAACACCCTAATTTACCCTGGTACATGCTACCTCTAGCTCGTCAAAACCATGACAAAATACCTTGATCTTAGTCCTTAGTAAAAGCGCTTAATACAAAATAATTATCCCAATTATTCCTCTGCTTGATTCCACTTTCCACCTTAATTATTTATAATATTAGGTAACAAATCTTAATGAATTGAAATTATTTTTTCATCGGTCGCTTACTATTGCGGTAGTGGTCAAAACACTTACAGATAACAGAAACAGTTGACCAGAATTTATACTGTTGACTTCTAGTGGTCAATTTATTATACATACTTATACAAAGCTATAAATAATGTATAAGTATGCGACCCCATGAATTTGCGGAACAAGTAGGAGTATCGGTAGAGACATTGAGAAGATGGG
>JBFRWK010000083.1:0-8118 GCA_051439545.1 Xenococcaceae cyanobacterium
GAGCGCCAATTTTGTGGCAAAAGTTTCAAGTTTTGCCACAACAGAAATAAAAAAAACTCACACTAGTTAATTTGTATTGCGCCAAATAACTCTAAAGATTTTACGCCACTTATTCCTGAAAGTTACAGTCTATTCTCGTTTAATGTGGGTTTGAGCCAGTTTTATTCTTATTTAATCTGGGCTGAAAAACGCCGTTATTTCGGGTCGAAGTGATTCTTATTTTGGGTCGCTACACTTACCTATTTGCCGTCGGATTTTATGAAGGTTTGAGCCATGAAAAAAGCATAGAACATTCCTATGAACTAGGTTGTAATGCCATAGAAATAGGACTAAATAAAGTTAAGCTTGTGCCTGAAATTTCGGAAACCGCTCGTAAATTTGAAGTTATTGACCTAGAAGAAACAAAAGCGAAAACTGAACCTTTAAAAATAATTCTCAAAAAAAATTCTAGTCTCAGTCAATTTTTGGGGTGACAAGCAGATAAAAAAACAAGCAGTCACAATTACTAAGCAGCATCAAGTTGAAGAAAAAAACAATGGTGAGATAAATTTTAGTAATATTCCAGGGTAATTAAATAAGTATAACTGAGGTAAAAATCCTTCGAGATAATCTCTCAGTCAATTGATATGTGCGCTAATATTAAATAGACAAAATGAACTAACTCAATTGATAAAAACTGAGTTTAAAATCAAAGTAAAATTAATTAGAATAAATGCTTAACTAAGAGCAGATAAAACTTTCAATCCTTGCTGATAATAGTTAATCTTATTACGGTTAATCATCATAAGTTTTTCAACTAACAAAAAACAAAAATCCCAAGCAATTACCCAATTTTGCCCGTATAATCCTACACGGAAATCGCTATGTATTCTATATTTTCTTTGGGCTTCAGTTAGGCGAGTAATATACTTTTGATGTCCTTGATTCTTAAAAGACTTGCCTGATAAACAAGCTGAAGTGTAGGCGATCGCTATTAACAGAATTAAATTGGTTAGTCTGAGAATATTAGCTTTGCTACCTTCTAGGTTATAACCTCCACTCTTATAATCACGAAACATGGCTTCAATACCTGCTCTCTTTTTATAAAGCTGAATCACTTCATTTGGGTCAGATAAATTGGTTATAATAAACCAGCTTTCTTTGACCTTGTGGTGACGATAATCCCTCTTTTTATAGGTTAGCAGATTAAATTTGCCAAAACCTTTTTTCCTAGTAACTTTAACATTTTTATGTAAGACCTTAACTCCTGGAACTAGTTTTAAATCCTTCAGTCTTTTTTCATTCTGTCTGCTTCTTTTTAGGTAAATATTATTTTTTTCTCTGAAAGCAAAATAAATAGAGTTTTTGGCTTTTTTGTTCTTTTGTTTCAACCAATAAGATAATTCAATACCATGAAACTCTCTGTCTCCAAGAATAACTACTTCATAGTGAGAGAATAATTTTAATACTGGTCTAATCAAAGCAATTTGTTCACGAATATTACTGCTGCCTTTCTTTTCTAGCACCAGCCAATAAATTGGTAAAGCTCGATTTTTCCACATCACACTTATGATAAAGACATTGTTATCTTGCCATTGAGTTCTATCTAGTACTAAAATGAGACGTTCACTTCGTTTGAATTCTTTTTCAACAATGGATTTAATTATGGGAAACCAAAATAGAGGTAGGCTTAAAGAGGATGAAACTAAGAATCTCTGAATCTTTTTTCGACGACTTTCATAGAGAATGGGAATTGGCAAACAGCTAGCTAATCTCTCTATTCTTACATCTTTCTGTACTTGAAGTAGCCAAATTAATAGCTGTAGAGTTAAGATTTGACTCTTCGTTAAATATTTTTCTAGATGAGATTGATGAGCAGAAAAAAAGTCCATAATTAGGATTTAGAAATTGCTAATATTTGACTTTTTCTATCATTAATTGCTCAATTAATCCTATTCATCAATAATAATTAACGAAAACGGGCAATTTAATAGTTATTATGTACTATTATCTAGGGTTTGAATTTGTTTTAAAAATCAACCTCTCAACTTGTAACCCTCATTTTCAAAGGTCTTTTCAGATGGCTGTCACCCCAAAAACTCAGTCAACCTAATTTAACAACAGCTAAACCTCCTAACTTTCAAAAGACAATCTTGGATGCAGTTAACAGAAAAGATTACTATGATAAGCTGCGGGATGTTTTGGAACGGTTTGGACAAACTACTATTAAGCGAGAAAAACCCATATCTGAGTTTGAAGATCGCCAGCGTCAAACTTTGTTGAAAAAAGTTTGGGATTTCTGGATTGAGGGCTTCTTGAAACCTTCACTCTATTTCAATACTGCCGTAGATACATGGGAACAAAATCAACAACCATTAGAAGAATGGTTGAGCGAAGAACTAAAAGATAAATATCAAGTTCCCAAAACTTGGAGTGAGCCTTGGATAAAAAAGCAACAATTAATTTTACTGCTGGATGGATTAGATGAAGTGGGGGCAGGATTAGAATTGGGGGCAAGATTGGAAGGCAAATCTCAAGCAATCGAACTACGTAATGCTTGCGTCAGAGCTATTAATAAATTTATTGCCAACCATCTAGAAACGGAAATTGTGGTTTGTAGTCGGGTCAATGATTATAAAGCTCTTACCGAACGCTTACAACTCAGCAGTGCGATATGTATTCAACCTCTTTCAAAACAACAGTTATTAGATTTTCTGGATAATGCGGATGATTCTCTATGGGGTTTGAAAACTGTTATTGAAGAGGATGAAGAGATAGCGAAATTTGCTCAAACTCCTTTGCTCTTAAATATGATGACTTGGACATATCAAGGTTGGTTAGCAGAGCAATGCCGAAAACAGTTTCGTATAGCTCGAGATCGCAAATTTAATTTATTTGAATCATATATTGAAAAAAATCTAGAGCAAGAAAATCAGGTAAAAAAACCTACTGAATATACTACGAGAAAAGTACGATTTTGGTTCCGTTGGCTAGCAAAAAAAATGGTCGATGAATCAAAAATAATTTTTTTGATCGAGAAGATGCAACCAACTTTGCTTGAAAATGGAAGGGAGAAAAAAGGCTATCAAATTAGGAATTTTCTCTTGGGAGGGCTGAGTGTCGGGCTGAGTGTCGAGCTGATTTTCGGGCTGATTGGAGGGCTGAATGAAGAAGGGCTGAGTGTCGGGCTGAGTGTCGAGCTGATTTTTGGGCTGGTTTTCGGGCTGATTGGAGGAGTAATTGCTGGGTTATCAAAAGAAATCACTCTATTTGAGCAAATGAATTGGTCATGGCAGAGGGCTAAATCGAGGCTTCTTCGAGATGTGCTAATTTTCGGGCTGAGTTTTGGGCTGAGTTTTGGGCTGATTGGAGGACTGATTTTTGAGCTGATTGGAGGGCTGAGTGGAGGAGGGCTGAGTGTCGAGCTGATTTTTGGGCTGAGTGTCGAGCTGATTTTTGGGCTGAGTGTCGGGCTGAAGAGTGGGTTGGGTAGTAATGAAGTGAAGCAGAGAACGTTACCTAATCAAGGAATTTGGAGTTCACGTAAAAACTCCGTCAGAATGGGGCTGATTTTCGGGCTGAGTGTCGGGCTGATTTTTGGGCTGAGTGTCGGGCTGAAGAGTGGGTTGAATGGAGGGTTGAATGGAGGGCTGGTTTTCGGACTGATTGGAGGGCTGAGTGGAGGGCTGTTACATGGTGGAGTTACTTGTATCCAACACTTTAACCTACGCCGAATTCTTTATCGTAAAGGTCGCATTCCCTGGAACTATGCTAAATTCCTCGACTATGCTTCAGAACGCCTGTTAATGAAAAAAGTGGGTGGTGGTTATATCTTTTATCACCGTATGTTAATGGAACACTTTGCTCAAAGGTATCCTGAATAATACACAGCAAAGAGAAGCTAAGAGCGTTAACACCTCAAGCTAATTGAGATAGCCATACATAAACCTCGGTTGAGCCTCATAGTGTATTTTCTCCCTGAAAAAGAAGGTTTTAACTTAAACTCTCAACCACCAGAGGTAAGCAGTACAAATATCTCGATCGACCAAGAAGAGGAAACCAATACCTCGCTCTCTAGCCTTACTTGCCTTGGAGATGACAAAGACGAGGGCAGTGTAGTATGTACTACACAAGCATTAGTAAAACGTACTACCAAGTTTTAGAGAGCGTGTTTGATAATTCTATAACCCCTTGTAAAAGGCGGAGATATGGGACGTAAAATCAATGGTTTCAGCCAATGATTATCCCCTCAAATCTTCGCCTTTGGTATTTTTCAAACATGCTCTCTTAGACCTTGCTGAGTTTGGGTCATCTGAGCCATTAATTCTCTAGTCTCAGTTAAATTCTCTTCAAGTCTAGCCATCCTTTCTTCATGTTGGGCTTTTTCTTCTTCTCTTTGGAGGCGTTCTGATTCTCTCCGTTCTAACATCCCTTGAATAGTACGGGAATTAGAATTGGCGATCGCCTTAGTTTCTTCTAGCCCTAAAGTCAACCGTTCAAGTCTAATAGCCAGGATCTCGTCCCTTTCAGCTAGTCGCTCTAGGGTTCGTTCGATGCGGTCTAATCTATCATTGCTATTGGAGTTGGTCATATCTACTTTCCTGCGGTTAAAGTTTCGTTTGAATTGTTGTTATGGGCATCATCTAATTTCTTGAGTAGATGGAGGTAATTCTTCAGAATCTGGCAACAAGCTTGGGTTTTGTTCCATCAAAGGATTAAGAGTAACGGTCGAATCACAGCCATACTTGGAATCTAGGCGATAAGTCCAATACAAGAATTGCGACTCTGACCGAGCTTGAAGAGCATCAGCACAACATCCATAGTACATATCGTAACCTGCTTCTGGGGGAAATCCTCTCGCTACTGCCTCTGCACCACAAGCTAGACGACATTGGGCTAGTATTCTGGCAAGTTCTGTTGAAGTGTTCATTTTTCCTCTCCTCTCTAATTTATTATGCCTGAAAAACTTAGAGCCGTGAGCATTGTGATGACTTTCACTACCATAAATTTTAGCGATCTGGCGAAGCCGATCGCCAATCAAGGGTCAATTATCTTCCAACCCCAATAATCTTCCTAACAACCCTTCTGGACTGGCTACCTGACTGGCTTCAGCATAGTCCATCAAAGCTTGATAGATTCTGTGGTCTTTAAACCTGAGACTGTAATTGGTGATTTGACCGTATTTGGACTCAATCTGAATCAATGGTCGTGAAACAGGTTGCACCACATCGTCTTTAACTGACTTGTCCACTGGTTCTCCTTGTTGTTTAATAATAGTTTCTAAGTCCTTTGGTGAAGGTATTTTACCATTCTCAACCTTCTTTAAGCCTTGCTGCCACACCTCAAATTGTTCTGACGCAGTTTCTAACTGGGCTAAAACGCGACATTGACGTTCAGACGTGGGCAGAGGAAATGGGAGTGACCCATGGGTCACTCCTTTGAGATTTTGAAGAACTCTGGCAGCATCGATTAGCCGATAAACTTGTCTATAGCTAATTCCTAGCCGTTCTGAGCAATAAATCTTGAAATTGTTATAGCCTAAAGACTGGTACAATTTTGTTTCTAGAATATATTGATATCGCTCACTAGACTTGACGATAAAGTCTTCCTGAATGGTACGAAGTTCACTCTCGATGCGTAACAGTTCTTCTTTCTCCTGTTGGAGTGTATTAAGGGGATCTAGCTCTGGTTCTTCCTCCTCTTCAAGTAATTCTGCGGTGATAGTTTTAGAATCAGTTACAATTTCGATATCTGTGTTCATGGCTTCATCCTCGGTTGGTTTTATTGGTTCAAGACGATGACAACGAGAGCAGCGTCTTTCTTGGTTCGTAGCAGTCCAAACATGATGGCAAGCATAGCGATTGACTGGAAATTTCTGGGTTTCTCCTTTACTGGTCATCTCCTCCAGTAGTTCTGTTAGTTCTGGTCTGGTTAGTTTTGATTGACCATCTTGAGCGAGTTGGTGGAGAATTTCGGGAACTGTAACAGGACAGGGAAATGTCGAGAGAGCAGCGATTAACGCTTGTTTGAGTTCGCTTTTTTTGGTATTATTCATGGTTAGTTGGTCAAAGCGTTTTGATCCCTATACTCAACTTTTTAGTCAAAGTCGAGAACTATACAAAACAAGAATTTCAAGGTAGGTTGGCTCATTACCTACCTTTCATTTTTTCAGATGGAGTTGCTGTTATCAAACAGGCAAAGACCCTGAGAGCAGGGATTTAGCTTGTTTCATCCCTCTGGATTAATCAGATGGTCTACCAGTTAATTCTTATTATTTTTTCAGGTAGATAGATCCATTTGATGGTCAGGTAGGGTTTGCACCTATAAGAATATTTGGTCTGAGGGATAGGAAGAGAATACAATTAAGTTAATGGTCAGTACGAGAGTTGAGTTATCTACTTGAAAAAGTAAGTTAGCTAGTACCCTCCCCAACAACATAAGTACTACTAGCAAGAGGGAAAACCATAGAGTTAGGAATTAACCCAACTCTGTACATGATTTATCTCCTGGTTTAAAAAATTGGTTCAAAAGTAGAATCAACCAACTCACTTTCTGTCAACTCAGCTTCTTGTTCTTCAGCTTGAGGAGCATCAGCTACATCATTTTGATACTTGGTAGCAAAATCTTCATGTTCTGACCATAGTGACAAGATAAATTTTCCTGTCTCAGAGGTTTTGGAAATTAAGAGAGATTCAATCTTGTGGTTAACCAGAGTTACTTTCCTGTCCCTTCTTGCCACTACAGTTTCTTGACCGAAGCGATCGAGTGAGGGAGCAAACCGAAGTGAAGGACAAATGAAAGGAGACTTACCTTCAGATTTATGCACATCAAATTGAAGATTGAGAACAGTTAAAGCATGAGCGCGGTCAGTTAAAGCTTTAACAGGCTTATTGATTGACCTAAAGAAAGCCTCCTCAATTTCCCTTCTAAAGCTACGTACCTCTTGTGAAAAAGCTGTTCCTACTCCCGCATTCATCCCGATCTTCAAAGGAATCTGATGTAGAGGTTGATTATTGTCATCAAGAAGCAGAATCAAATATCTGGTGCGTAATCTGTAATTATCTCGCTCTCTAAATGGCAAATCACCGTGAGTTGTTCTCTCACCTGACTTGTAAGCCAAACCAAGATATTTCCAACCATTGGTAGCTTTTTGCTGAACCTCAATGTTACTGCGGTGGAGAATACAGAGGCGAACTTTGGTAGTCAAAAATCCATCTACCTCTCTGGGACTAGAACTGTCCTCGCCAAAGACTAAAGAAGTGGGTTGATAATTTTCAGTAGTTTGAAACTCTGCTAGCTCTGCTTGTTCTGCGGGAATAAACCAACCAAAAGGTGCGCCAAATTTTTCAATCTGCGCTAAAGACATATTAGGTGGATTTTGAATTTGCAGGTAGGGAAGACGATTAGACGTGGTAATTTCGTCTGAGAATTGGGAGAGTAAATCTAAGGTGTTAGTCATGATTTTTAGGTTTATTAGTTGAAATTAGCGTGTATATTGGCGGAATGCCCTGTTATGGATTAATTATTGTCGTGCTGTTGATATTCCGCACTTCTGTGACCAAGTAAAGAAGTATTTTTGGCTATTCACCCAGAAGACAATTCCCTTCTTCCCTGGAATAGTATTGAAAATGGCAGTGGCAGGAATTTTCTTTCCTTTTTCTTGCTTATAACATTGCTGCTAATTGTTCTGATGTTACTTGCCATAATTAAAAAGAGCTTTTAGCCGTTAGCTTTTAGCATGCACGCTTCTTACGTGGTTGTATATGCTGAGGTTTCCTCAGCATACCCCACGCGCTTTTTTTACTTGCGTATTGACGGCGGAGTTTACCACCACTATGCTCTGATCCACTTCTTTCGTGGAGGAATTAAACCAGGCTAAGAGCTAATAGCTAGTTAAAAGCGATAATTGGACATAAAAAATTCCCTCATCACAGAAGGACAAGGGAATAATTGAAGGAACACAAAGCTGAATGGATAGAAATGAATTCTACTCTTCGGGTAAATCTGATAACAGGAGCGAGGCAAAACAGTGGCATTGACGTAAGTTGCTGAAAACAAGAATTGATGGGGAATAGAGCAATCACCGTCAGTAGAGCGAAAAATTCTTTTTAATCAGGCGATCGCCATCAGAGAAACCTG
>JBFRWK010000084.1:0-15949 GCA_051439545.1 Xenococcaceae cyanobacterium
GAGCGCCAATTTTGTGGCAAAAGTTTCAAGTTTTGCCACAACAGAAATAAAAAAAACTCACACTAGTTAATTTGTATTGCGCCAAATAACTCTAAAGATTTTACGCCACTTATTCCTGAAAGTTACAATTCTCGTTTATTGTGGGTTTGAGCCAGTTTTATTCTTATTTAATGTGGGCTGAAAAACGCCGTTATTTCGGGTCGAAGTGATTCTTATTTTGGGTCGCTACAGTTACCAACTGATGTCGATCGCCCTGTTTATTTTTACTCATTAGGGTCAAAAAATAGCTATTTTGATGGGATTTATTGGGCTAGCGATCACTTGAGAGTAATGACAAGTGACATCACACTTTTCTGGTCGGGATCAAACCTAATTAGGGTAGGAATTTTAGCGATAAGATGCGTTTCACCTACCCACTGGGCGTATATCTTAAAAGTTTTTGCTTTACTGCTTCTGGGATGGCAAAGATTTTGACATTAGGCGATAGATCGTTCCACAGTTGTTCAAAGCGATAAGCTTCCTCATTTACTCTTTCTAAATCACGATCGCCTTCCCAATCGCAATATACATGAAAAGACTCGACATTATTTGACCAACCGCTTAAAGATTCATTATTTGAGCCACTAAAAGCTATACGATCGCCTTTACTATCGGTAAAGATACCAACTTTTTCATGAAAGATATGCTGTGGATCGAGCAAGCGATCGCTTACTATAGGAATTCCTTTATCCTTAGTAGGAACGGCAATTTTAATATCTAGATATTCGTTAGCAATCAACCAGCTAAGTATCTCGAAATGTTTTAACTGTACAAAGTTTTCAGGTGCTTTTAAGTCTTCTTCTAAACGAAATGCCAAAGCTTCTCTCAGTTCATAACCCTTTTCAATTGCTGCTATATCTTGTGAACTAAACTGACAGCCCATAATCAACCGCATTTTACCCTGATTGTGCAGCATCGCCCCAATTCCTCTAGCTAGTTTACTGAGGATGGCACTACCAAAGAATCCTGATTTGCGATCGTATTGGACAGCACATTCTAATGCAGGAATATCTAGTTTTGCCGATGGTTTTTTAAATTTCATTTGGCAGTACAATTCTATTATTGTGATGGGAGCATCTCGATCGCTAATTAACAAATTAACGAAATGATTTAACTTTAATTCGGGTTAACTAGAAAAATGTAATTCAGAACCTCGATCGCCTTTATAAACTTCTATCCTAGTTTGGAATGCTTCTTTAAATTGGGGCATATGGGTAACAGTAAGGATACAGGCAAAGTCGGAGGCGATCGCATTGATAGCAGCAATTAAGCGATCGCAACCTTCGGTATCTTGTGTGCCAAAACCTTCATCTACAATAAGCATTTGTAGAGAAGTACCAGCCCTTTGTGCTAATAGTTTTGCTAGGGCTAAACGTACCGAAAAATTAATCCGAAAAGCTTCACCCCCAGAATAGGTTTCGTAAGGGCGAGTACCTCTAGCATCGGCGATTAGAATATCTAAAGTATCGATAAGTTTAGTTTTTTTCTTGGAACTACTACGGGATGCTTTTTGGGTTAAAAATTGAACGTGAAACTGATTATTTGTCAGACGAGCTAATATGTAATTTGCTTCTGCTTCTAGTTGGGGTAAAACATTTTCAATCATTAAAGCTTGAATACCATTTTTACCAAAGGCTTGACCTAATTCAACATGAACGCGATATTTTTTCTTTATTTCTGCTAGTTGTTTGCAAGTATCCTCATACTCGGTTTTGAGATGTTCTATTTGTGTAAGGGATTGTTGATATCTTCCTTGTTGGGCAATTAGATCGTCGAGTTGCTGACGGCGTTGATAAATTTTTTGTTCTAATATTTGAATCTCATTACGATTGTCTTCTATTTGTTCTTTTTGTACTTGATAATTTTTTATTTGTGCTTCTGTGGCAGTTTTATCTTGAAGGCGAATTTGTAATAATTGCTCTAATTCTTGGATACGAGTTTGCAGTTGGGGATATTGTTGTTTGGCTTTAGTTAATTCTTGATAACGAATTTGCCAAGATTGTGCTTGACGTAGCGAAGTAAGAAGATTTTGATGTTGAGATTGTTCGTAACCTAATTGGTTAATATGTTGTTCTATTCGCTCTAGTTGTTGTTTGATGGGAGAGTCTGTACTTAATTTAGCTAGAGCATCCTGTAAGTTAGTAATTTGCTCTATTAGCTGCGGTTTTTGTTCGTTAAGTTTAGCCAAACGTTTTTTGGCATCATCTATTTTCGCTTGTTTAATTTCTGCCCATCGCCAGCGTCTTTCTTCTTCTCTGAGTAAGGCATGAGTTTTTTCATCGTAGTTGAGAGTTTGTAATTCTTGTTCTAATTGTTTTAAATCGGAGTTTAATTCGATAGCATATTCTCCTCTTAAAAGCGATCGCTCTAGTTGTACTTGTTCTGCTTTAATTTGTTTTAATTGGTTATAAATTTCGCCACTAGCTTCTAGTTGAGCTTCTAATTGCCCTAACTGTTGTTGCAGAGAATCATAACCCGATAATTCTCGATCTAATTCTTTATATTCTTGTCTGAGTAATTGTAATTCGCGATCGCAGGTAACTAATTGTTCTTTAATTACCCAAATTTGGGATTGAATTTCTTGCTGCTGTTGTTCGGTTTTACTAATAACTTGATGGCGATGATGTTCATCTAATTCCCTCTCGCATAATGGACAAATAGCATCGGGAATAGACAACATAGATAGCTTTTGTTGTATTTCTTGAAATTGCTGCTCGTAGGTTCTTTGGTTTGCCTGTAATCTTTCTCTAAATCCTTTTCTTTCTAATCCTTTTTCTTCAACTCGCTTTTGATAAATTCTTTTTTTATCTAGTTCATCAATTTGAGCATCTACGGTTAAGACGGCTTCTCGCATCTGAGGAACTTTAGCAATTTCTGTCCCCAAATGTTCGGCAGAAGTAGAGAGTTGTTCTAGTTTAGCAGTTAATCTCGCTTCTACTCTTTCTATTTCTGTTTGCAGATTTTGATGTTGCTGGAGTAAAGGAGAAATATATTGTTGTATTTTGTCTAATTCCTGGAGTTTTTGGCGAGTTTCTTGAAGTTTTGCCAAACCTATTTCTATGTCGCCCTTATGACTGAGAATTTGCTCTATTTCCTTTTCCTGAGTATCGAGAGCATCGATATTAGTTTGAATTTGATGTATTTGTAAATTAAGCTCGTTAGTTTGGCTAATTAATTGTTGTTCTAATTGCTGTTTTTGTTGTTGGGCTTCTTGGTAGGCAGCAAATTTCGCCGAAAAATCTTTTTCTTCAGCTTGTTTTTGTAATAAATTATTGTATCCACTAGTAATTTCTGGTTCTTGCTGGATTAATTGCCCTAGCTCTGCTAATTGCTCTTTTAGTCCTTCGATGTCTCGCCCCAGTCGAGCGCAATCTTGAGTCAAATTCTGATATTGATTTTGCTGCCAAGTTAACTGTTTTTCCCAAGCTTGGCGTTGATGTTCGATGGTTTGTAGTTGTTGTAGAGAAGTGCGATCGCTTTCTTGTGCTTGTTGCAGTTGGTCTAATTCTAGCTGCAAACCAGCTAATTCTACTAAAGTTTGTTTTTGGGTATCTATTTTAGCTTCTAGGGGAGATAGACTCTGCTCTAATTGTTCTAGCTGTCCTTTATATTCTTTAGCTAAGTCTTTGGCTTGAGTAGCTAGTTCTTCATAACAATCTAGTTTGAGTAAACTCGCTAAAATCTTTTTTCTTTCCCCAGGAGGACGTAACATAAATTCATCTGCCCTTCCCTGACGTAAGTAAGCAGAATTGATAAAAGTATCGTAATCTAACTTAAGTACATTCAGAATTTCTTGTTGTGTTGCCTTAACACCTTTTGCCGTAATCGAGCGAAATTTTCCCGATGTAGTTGCTATCTGAAACTCTAAAGAACTACTTCTACCTCTAGGACGAGAGCGAATAATCCGATAAGTTTGACTGTTACTAATTAGCTCAAAATCTACCCTAACATTATTTGCACCAGCATGAATTACATCATCTTCAGTTGCCGTGCGAGATTTACCCCAAATTACCCAAGTAATTGCTTCTAATAAAGAGGACTTGCCCGCACCATTTGCCCCGCAAATACAAGCAGTGTGCAACCCCCGAAAATCTAAGGTTGCTTCACGATAACTAAGAAAATTTTTCAGCGTTAGTTGCTGTGGAATCATATTTTAAGAGTTATCACTTATTAGTTATCGCTCTCTTTCGAACTCAAGTTGCTTTCTAGTTTATT
This sequence comes from Xenococcaceae cyanobacterium, assembly GCA_051439545.1. Taxonomy (GTDB): domain Bacteria; phylum Cyanobacteriota; class Cyanobacteriia; order Cyanobacteriales; family Xenococcaceae; genus JASJDJ01. Next base: position 4,255 of record JBFRWK010000084.1, read on the forward strand.
CATGTATTTATACCGATCTTGTCTTTTGCCAGCTATGATTTACAAAAATTAATAAAATTTAGTTCGATCGACAGTAACAAAAGTTGCTTGAAAATTATTATTAACCTGAGTTCGCGTGGAAACTCAAAGGCTCGTATAGTAGGCAGTAAATAATTTGTTATAAAATAAGCTATTTAATTATCGTGGGAAAAGTCACCGTAAAACTCGAACCTTCATTTAACTCAGAAACCAAATCGATTTTGCCTTGAAGTAGTTTAACTAGCTTATCGACGATCGCCAATCCCAAACCAGTACTATTTAAAGAGTAACCGCCTTTACCAGCAACGCGAAAATAGGGTTCAAAAATTTGTTTTTGCACTTCAGAACTAATACCTAATCCTGTATCGACAATTACAATTGACCATTGCTGTTCGTTAATAGTTTGACAGGCGATTGTAATCTTTCCTGACTCAGTGTAGCGAATGGCATTACTAACTAAGTTAGTTACAATTTGCGGTAATCTTAAAGGATCTGTTTGCACTAAATCGGGAGCGCGATCGCAATCGAGAACTATTTCTAGGTTTTTTTGTCTGGCAGAGGGTTCTAAAGCTTCTGTGACTAAAGTTATTAGAGAGCGCACGTCGGCTGATTCGAGATTCAGTTTAATTTTGCCCGATTCGTAACGGGAAATTTCTAAAAAAAATTGACAAAACACTATTATTTTAAATCTTCTAACTTAATCCGAGGATCGACGGCTTTTAATAATAAATCTGCGAGCAAATTACCAATAATTAACATGGTTGCACCCATCATTATAACTGCCATAACCAGATACAGGTCTTGGGCTTGGACTGCTTGCAAAATTAAACGTCCCAAACCAGGCCAATTAAAGAAAAATTCGGCAATAAACGAACCACTCAACAAGCTGGCAAATTCAAACCCGAGTAAGGTAATTAGAGGATTAATGGCATTTCGTAAAGCGTGAACGTAGAGTACTTTATTTTCTGGTAAACCTTTGGCGCGGGCAGTTTGAATATAATCTTGACGCAATACATCGAGTAATTGCCCTCTAGTGAGGCGTTGTAAGCTAGCAAAACTAGTAATACTTAAAGCGATGGTGGGTAAAATCATATGCCAGCCAACATCTAGTATTTTACCTAAAAAAGATAATTCTTCGTGATTGATACTAGTCATACCACCGACAGGAAATAGAGGAGAAAGATACTGAGCGAGAATTAATAGTAGTAAGGCGGTAATAAAAGGAGGAAAGCCTTGACCTAAATAAGTGAGTACTCGTAAGCTGCGATCGAGCAAGGTATTTTGTTTGACTGCACTAATAATTCCTAAAGGCAGCGCGATCGTCCAGGTAATAATAATAGAAGCAAAAGCAAGTAGTAAAGTTGCTGGGATTCTCTCTAGTAGCAAAGAAGAAACGGGACGAAAATATACAAAACTCATTCCAAAGTCAAAGCGAGTAATTACCCGCCATAACCATCTTCCATATTGTTCCCAAGGAGATTTGTCTAAACCAAATTGCTGTTGCAGTTCGGCTATTCTTTCAGGAGAGATCTGCGGATTATTTCTGAGTGTATCTAGATAATCTCCTGGGGCAAGCTGAATAATCGCAAAACTCAGGGCAGAGGCTAACAATAAAGTTAATAGTGCCTGTAATAGTCTTTTAACTACATATAGTGTAGTTTCGTTGAAAAAAAGATTAATAACAATATAGAAGGGGGAGTTAGACTCAACGGAAGAACTATTACTAGAAGTCATAGGCGAGATTAGAAATTGGGTAGATGCTTAATTATAGTCAGAAGCTATAAGCTAACTAAGCAAAATAAGCAGCAATCCAAAATAAACTGTCTACTAAAATTGTACTCAACACTGCTCCAGCAAAAGCCCACCAATAAAGTTGCTTCTTTTTTAATGACCAAAAACTAACAGCTAGTAATAGGTTAACTAAGACAACTGCCCAACTAAAGCCCCATAAAGTTTCCATTCGTTCTAGTGCCGAATGAAAAATAGGAGATACTAAGGCTGGTTCGACAATCATTAGCTTCCGCCAATAGGGAATTAATCCTGTAAGGTAAAAATATAAATCGGTAATTGCCGTGCCTAACAAAGAACCAAGATAAAAGTAGTTACCCACTAATCCCCAACCTCGCCAGATACACCATAAGGCAAAGGGTAAACCGATCGCTTCTATGGGAATATGAATTAATGGTTCCCAACGCAACCAACCCCAATAAATCGAACCAGCAAGCCAACTCCAACTAAAGCCTAAGAGTATGTCTCCCCACCAATTAGTTCGATTAGATCGATACAATAGCCAACCCATGACTATCCAGACAAAGGTTATTCCCAAACTTAACCCAGGAAATAACCTAACAATTGGTGCTTGAAAAAATACTGGTACTGAAACTAAGAAAGAGGCTGCAAAAAAAACTCGTTTAGCTTGAGGTTTTTGATTTTGCCAAGATGATAAATCGAGAAGAGACGTTTTAGTTTGAGAGGAATAATCGGAGGTAGAAGAAAAAATCACTAGTTAATATGGATAAATTTGGGCAGATAATTATTAATTTTCTTTACGTATCTTTACACAGATTAGATTATCATATTTTTCTCAGGAGGTTTGTTTATATATTCTTTAGAATTACAGCAATCTGCTATGGATCTAGGTGTAGGGCGATGAATGCTGTTGAGTAGACCAAATAAATTCAACTCGAAAGGCTGATATCGCAGTACGTTAATTGGTTAGGACAAGTTTAGTTACTAGTTCGTAAGTAATAAGTAATAAGTAATGAGTAAGAAGTATCCTAATATAAGTACATATTGCTATAGCTAACACGATCGAGATTTATGATTTATGCAAGAAGTATGAATATAAGAATATCAATCGCCTAAATAGGCTTCCAAGACTTTAGGATTTTTTTGAATTTCTTCGGGCGTGCCATCGGCGAGATTAGTTCCTTCTGCTAATACCCAGACGCGATCGCACAAAGACATGATTACATCCATATTATGTTCGATGATTAAAAAAGAGATTCCCTGTTTATTCCATTCTTGAATATGTTCGCAAATTTGGTTGATTAGAGTGGGGTTGACACCAGCAGCAGGTTCATCGAGAAGAATTAATTTGGGGCTACTCATTAAAGTTCTTGCTATCTCTAGCAATTTTCTTTGTCCTCCAGATAACGCCCCTGCATAATCATGGGCTTTTTCTGCTAGACCAACAGACTCTAATATTCCCATTGCCTGTTGTTTATTTTCCCGTTCTTCTTGCCTGAGTTTATGAGGTTGCAACCAAACTTTAAATAAGTTTTCACCTGTTTGCTTTGGTTTAGCAAGCATCATATTTTCTAATACTGATAGTCGAGAAAGCACTCTTGCTACCTGAAAGGTACGGATAAATCCTTCTTGGGCAATTTCGTGGGGTTGCAAATTATGAATCGCTTTGCCTGAAAAGATTACCTCTCCTCGATCTGGACGGATAAAATTAGATAGTAAATTAAATAAGGTGGTTTTTCCTGCTCCATTAGGTCCAATTAAACCAGTAATACTTCCATGTCTGACAGTAATATTAGTATTGTTGACGGCTTTGATTCCGCCAAAACTTTTAGAGAGTCCTTTTGCCGAGAGTAAAGAAGTTGATGTTAATTGTTCCATGGTTTATTTGGATTGAATGAAAAAAGGCGATCGAGAAAATTTTTGTTTTCAATCTTAACGTAAAAAACATTTACACTATCAGAACCCCTCAATAAAGATGACAACAGCTAGAAAAAAACGAAAAATTATTATACTCAGTTCGATCGCTCTATTTTTATCGTTCGGGATAGTAATTACTCATTCTCTCAATGTTAATTTTGCTCTTTTCTATCGAACTCTGAGTTGGATTAGTTGTAAATATTCTCCCGCCCCTAGCTGTCTGGTAGCGAATGCAACTACAGATGTACCATTAGCAGCGGGAAAAAACGGGGTAGTAGTTACGACACAACAAGAAGCCTCTAAAATTGGCTTACAGATTTTAGCAGAAGGAGGAAATGCGATCGATTCCGCGGTAGCAGTCGGTTATGCTTTAGCTGTCGCCGATCCCTGTTGTGGTAATCTTGGCGGTGGTGGCTTTATGACAATTCATCTAGCTGATGGCAAAGAAACTTTTATTAATTTTCGGGAGAAAGCACCTTTAGCAGCTACCGCGGATATGTATCTAGACGAACGTGGTAAGGTAGTCGAACGATTGAGTAGAGATGGTTACTTAGCTGTAGGCGTTCCAGGTACGGTTAAAGGCTTAAACTATGCTCTAGATAAATATGGCACGATGAACCTGCAACAAGTTATCTCTCCAGCAATTAACTTGGCAGAAAATGGTTTTGTACTCGGACAAGGGGATGTCGATATATTTAAGCGAGGAAAGAAAAAATTAGAAGATCCCAGCGTTGCTAATATTTTTTTAAACAACGGTAAAGATACTTACAAAGTAGGAGATACTCTAGTACAAAAAGATCTAGCCAATAGCCTAAAAGCGATCGCCCAACAAGGAACAGAGGCTTTTTATCAAGGAGCGATCGCTCAAACAATTGTAGCAGCTAGTGAAGCCAATGGCGGTATTTTAAGTGAAGCCGATTTTAGCCAGTATGAAATCGGCGAATACGAACCGATACAATGTAATTATCGCGGATATGAAGTAATTTCCTCTGCACCACCTGGGGGTGGGACGACAGTTTGTCAGATGTTAAATATTTTATCTGGCTATGACTTAAAACAATTAGGTTGGCGAACCTCACAAAGCCTCCACTATATGTTATCTGCAATGCTTTTTGCTTTTGCCGATCGCAATACTTATTTAGGCGATCCCGATTTTGTGGATAATCCTACAGATAGGTTACTATCTCCAGAATATGCCGAATCTATCAGGGCGCAAATTCCCGAAAATAAAGCGATCGATCCTCAAACTGTCTATGCTAACCAATTAATTTCAGAGGGAACTAATACTACTCATTATTCTGTGGTAGATAGTCGAGGTAATGCTGTGGCAGTAACTTACACTATTAATTCTTATTTCGGTGCAGGGGTAATTGCAGGAGATACTGGTATTTTACTTAATAACGAGATGGATGATTTTACTGCCAAAGTAGGAGAGCCAAATCAATTTGGTTTAGTACAAGGAGAAAATAATAAAATCGAGCCTGGTAAACGTCCCCTTAGTTCTATGTCGCCTACTATTGTTACCAAAAATGGCAAAGTTGTTTTAGTTACAGGCAGTCCAGGCGGTTCGACTATTCCTACCACCGTACTGCAAGTAATTACTAACTTTATTGACTATGACATGGATATCACCCAAGCAGTTAATAGCCCTCGCATCCATTATCAAGGTTTACCTAATCGAGTATTAACCGAACCCTACGCCATAAAACCCGAAATTGTTAGGGAATTAATCCTCAAAGGATATAACATAACTCCCTTGACTAAATGGGGTGCTGCCGAGTCAATTTCGATCGAGCCACAAACTGGATTATTACAGGGTGCTAATGATATTCGTAAACCCGCAGGGGCAGCATTAGCGTATTAATAGTGGTTAGTGGTTAGTTGGTAGGGGTCAACGGTTAAGCAGTGCGGTCTTGGACGGGACTTTTAAAGTGCGGCAACAAGTTCCGCACGCAGTCCCTTGGGTTTTCCCCCCCGAAGCAACGGCACGAACCCGAAGGGCCGTTGACCCGTACATTTGTTAGTGGTTAGTTATTAGTTAATATGAAAAATTTATCTTTTCTGTGGACAATTCCTTTGTCTTTGCTATCTTTCTTTTTCTACAAAATTACCAAATTTATTATCGGTAACTTATTTACTATTTATCTTGCTATCAACAAAGATAAAGCCTCTCAATGGCGAGTCTTATCTCAAGAAACTATAGATTCACCTTTGACTTTACCTGTCTTAATGACCAAAGGGCCTCGATGGAATACTCATGCTATTATCGGCACTCTAGGGCCTTTTTCTGTGGAAAAATCTATTTCTCTAGACCTCGAATCTACTAATAATTCCGCTCGTTCTTGGATTGCCGTTATTTATAGTTTTCCTAGCTATAAAACCATAACTAGTATCAAATCCGATCGAGTTAATCCTAAAGACAAATGGTTTAATTTAGAACTAAAACCAGGTAAATATTCTCTCGGATTGAGATATTACAATTGGTTAGATAAGATTAATATGCCTGCTATTAAAGTAGACGATCGCGAGTTAACATCATCCTTATATGTTTCCCAAGATATTAACAAGTTTTATCACAATTTAATTGAAGCCAAAAACTGGTTTTACTCTAGCTTACATTACTATATTTTTACGATTCTGAAACTAAGAAAATGGCTACCAGAATCTTTTGTCAGAAAAGAATATTTACCCGTAGGCGCACCAGATACTTTTTTTGCTTATAACTATTTAGACCCAGAACAAACCCTACAAATTGAATTCACCCCAGAAATCATTAATAACTTTAATATTTATTTTACTTTTTACGACCGCTCGTCTTTACCTCTAAGCTGGTGTCAAATCGACGAAGAAAAATATATTTTGCCACCAACAGAAAAGCAAGGATATTACTTACTCAGAATTAGACCAACCTCATCAGAATTTAAAGCGGAAGCCTTAAAATCGCCAATATCTTTTTTAGAGTCTAATATCCAGAAATTACAGGTTATCTATAAATAACTAACTAATTAAAGTTTAGACTAAAGTAGGAAATGCCAAAGTGCTGCATTCAAGACAAAATAAAGAATGGACTTACTCAAATCTCTTCCTATCGGACTTTATTTAGAACAACCCGTAACTTGGTTACACAAACTCGATCCTAGAGTAAAGCTAGCTTGGTTAATGACTTTTTTGATAGTACATATGTTGGCTAATCCTTACTGGCGTTTGGGGATGGTAGCTACTTTGTTTCTGCTAACATTCACCGCCAAAATTCCTTTACGAGTGTGGCGACAACAGGCGGGATGGCTGATTACTTTATCAGTTTTTGTGTTTATTTTTGCTTGTTTTGCTCCTGATGGTTATGGGTTAGACTATCAACCACGACTGCCAGAAACAGGATTAGATTTACCACCAGCTAGTTCCTATGATTATGTTTTACTCGATCGAGGTAGATTTACTATAACTCGTCGTTCTCTAGATATAGCAATTCGGATGAGTACTTTGATTTTCACTCTAATCTACAGTACTAATCTTTATCTTTTAACTACTGCTCCCGAAGAAATTACCGCTGGCTTAGAAGATTTAATGAAGCCTCTTCGCTATTTTAAAATACCTGTTACTGAAATTGCCTTAACCCTAACTTTGTCTTTGCGTTTTATTCCCCTAGTCTTAGAAGAAATCCAAAACTTAGTTCGCTCCATCCGCACCAGAGCTATAAACTGGAATAAACTAGGAATTCGTCGCAGTATCCAAGTCTGGCTATTAGTAGCTGAAAAATTACTAGAAAATTTATTAAGAAGAGCAGATCAAATTGCTTTAGCTATGGATGTCAGGGGTTTTACTGGCGCAAACGAACATAGAGTACAATGGCATCAATTAAGACTTCGTTGGCGAGACTGGTTAGCTTTGGCAATTCTTATTCCTTTCTGGTTGGCGCGTATTTATATTGGTAGCGCATCTTAATGTAGGAAAAATTAATTTAGGAATACGACCGTGATAGAGTTGTTTTTTTTTGGTTTTATTTCATACCTCTTAGCATGAACGCTTTCAGCTTTTAGCTTGGTTATGGCGTGAGAGTTAATTTTTAACGGGGGTCTTAAACCCAAGGCTAATAGCTAATAGCTAATAGCTGATAACTGATAAAGTGATATATTTAAGGGCAAGATCGACTTTTTTAACCTCACAATAGCTGTTATGGAGCAGTGGTTTAATTTACTCATTCGAGTTGCTCAACCGATTTTGACAACTTTGGCTTATACAGGAACTAATATTCTTTTAGATACTGTTCAAAGTGAAATCAAAAATCATCAAAACAAACAAGCTAAACTGGCTTTAAAATCTTTGGGTCTGAAAGAAGACCATACCGCGATCAGCGAAGCTGGCACGCAAAGCGTGATCGCTCAAAAGATAATTCAAAATACAAGTCTAATCTTTGAGTCAGATACGCTTGAAAACAACTCGGTAGCAACACCGCAAAAATCAGTTAATGGCTATTCATCAATAACTAAGCAGGAATTATTAGGACAATTAACCCAAAAAGCAGAAGAAACAGCCTTAAAATTACCCGAAATCAATAAAAGTTTAGAAGATTGGCCTCTGCGCTTACTACCCAGTCAATTAATCCATTCTCGGCTTGATAATTCTCCAATCCCTTTAAAGATTTTAGTAGCTCCTCCCCAAAACAACTTAGAAGAGTTTAAGTCTATTGGCATAGAAGTCCGAGAAATGGAACGCATATTGTCGCAAAACTTACGAGAATTCCTCGGTCAAAACTATTCTTCTCAATGTTCCCTAAGACCAACAGAATTTTTAGGAGGAGCTTGGAATAATAATTTTTACGGCGAAGCTAGTCTTAAAGTTTTATTTGGGACTCTACAAACAGAACCTACTTTAATTTTAGAAACAGAAATTGAAAGTAATTATCTTGTTTTTCGTTTAGGTTATTGGGGAGGTCAGCAAAAGCAATATTGCTATGAAACTCTGTTAAAATTACCATTGCGCGGTCTTCTAGAAACATCTATTAAAGCCAGAGCCTTACGATGGAAAGAAACTAAAAATAAGCTTTTAGCACTAGGGAAATCTCCCGAAGAAGCAGCCAAATTAGGGGGAGATAACGATCTTAATCTGGCTATTATCGAAGAAATAGCCGAATTACAAGCAGCAGGTATCGAAACTGAGGAATTAAGTTTTACTTATCAAGTCAATCGTCGAGATTTTGAATATATCTGTCAATTTTTAAGCATCTGCCAATGTCTGGTGGCTGGTTGGGTTACAGATATTCACTATTTAATCGAAAATAATCTTACTCCTCATTTACCTACATGGCTACCCCAGTTGCTAGGAGAGTCTGGTAATGAATCTGAATTTTTACCAGTTATTATGGGGGCGAGTATTTCTATTTATCAAAGGATCTTACAAGTATTAGTTCCAGAAAAACCCCACTCTATTCCTCGACTGAGTTTAAAATTAGCTTGCAGTCTGCTCAAATTCGACCTCTCTCTGGCTAAAGAACAGATAGAATATTCCTGGCAGCATTGGCTACAAAAGTATCAACTATCTCCAACACCAGCAAAATTAGATTTAAATAGGATTCAAGCTCACATTATTACAGAAGATTGGGAATATCTGATCGGTCTACAAGCTTTCTTGTCTGAACTAGAAGATCCCTCTGGTATTGCACACATCCAAGAATCGATCGATACTTTAGGCGATCGCCGTTACAGTTCCCCTACTCAAAAGGTCGAGCATTTTGCCCTCGACTATACGGTTACAGAAATTTCTGGTCGAGTTTGCTGCTTGTGGCTGGACTCGACTAACTGTAAACCGATCTGCAAAAGTGCCAATAAAACCCTAGATCTCTGGCAGCTAAAGCGCAGAAAAGTTCAGCTATCTCCCACCCATCAACTAAAAGGATATTCTGGTAAGGCGATCGCTGTTACTCTCAGTCCTGATGGCAATAAACTAGTCTGTAGCGACACGACCGCAAAAAGAAGCCACCTGAGAATTTGGAATTTGCAAACAGGAAAACTAGAACATACTTTATTTGGTCATAAACAGATAATTCAATCTCTAGCAATTAGTCCTGGTGATACCCCTTTCCTTGCCAGTGGTAGTCATAAAATTAAATTGTGGGACCTACAAACAGGAGAACCTTGGCTGACTCTCTTCGGACATAAACAATGGGTTTATGCTCTAGCGATCGCGCCTGACAGTCAAACTCTAGTTAGCGGTAGTGAAGATAAGACTATTAGAATTTGGCATTTATCACAAGGAGATTTACTGCAAACTCTGACGGGACATCAAGCAGCCGTAAAAGTAATGGCGATCGCGCCTGATGGTCAAACTATAGTTAGTGGTAGTGACGATCGAACTATCAAACTATGGGATATGAAAACGGGGAAATTATTACGCACCTTAACAGGACATACAGGAGGCATTCGTAGTCTCGCGATCGATCCTAATTGCCAATATTTAGTCAGTGGTAGTGAGGATAAAACAATTAAAATTTGGCATTTTGAGACTGGACAATTGCGACAAACCCTTCTCGGACACGAGCAAACTGTCAGAACCTTGGCAATTCATCCTCACGGACAAACTATAGTCAGTGGTAGCGACGATAAGACAATTAAATTTTGGCGGATTATTTAGTTTTAGTTCGGAATTCGGAGTTAATGACAAAGTTGAGCCACTTCAGATCTTCTTTACCCAAACATATCATTTTTGTCACTTTTGAGCAGCCGACTTTAATACCTTGTTAGACTCTTGCCTATTTTTTAATGATATTAATTTCCTTCCACTTGCAGCTTGTCTTCTCTGCCAATCAGCAAATATCTCTTTGAAATTATAGTTAAAAGACTTAGCGTGTTGTTCACGGATTTTGTGTAACTCTTCGAGTATTTCATCTTCCCACATAAATTTACTCTCCCATTAATTCATAAGGTGTACAAATAGTTGGCAACTCATAGCCAAAATCACGACAGATTTCCGTAAGTTTTTTTGGATTGGTGCGTTACCCTGTCGCCTGAGGTACTCAACAAGATTTGCGATCGCGCCTGATGTTCAAACAATTGTCAGTGATAGGGACGATAAGACAATTAAATTTTGGCGGTTATTTAGCTTTAGTTCGCAGTTAATAGCTGAACTTATGCGCCTCTGTTTGCTGTGAGGTATGACAAACAGCCTATCCTATGTTTGGGGCAGTGATTTTTTAGACTGTCGCTTGATTGGCAGTTTGACAACTTTGTGTCCGCGAGCAATTTGCTTGTTTCGTAGATCTTTAAATATAGCCTTCAGGTCATAGTTGAAAGATTTAGCATATTCTTCCCTGTATTTGTGGATTTCTTCCAGAATTTCGTCTTTATACATAACCATTCTCCTCAAGAATCAAATCCCATTAACTCATAAGGTGTACAAATAAACGGTAGCTTATATCCTATATCGAAGCTAATTTGAGATAGCTTCTTTTGAATTTGGGCGTTCGCCATATGCTTGCAATTCCATGTTAGCAGGTAGTCTAAACCGTAAACTGCTGCAAGTGCCATATGCAAGGCATCGTTAGAGGCTTTGGGTGGTAGGTTACTCTGCTGCAAAAATTCTTGTGCAAGTTCTATAGCTTCTTCTGTGAGATCGAGGAAAATTAAGGACTGTATCAACTTCAACCTCTGATCTGCGATCGCTGAATCTCCCCTAGCTGCTTCATCTTCTACAATCTCAGAAGTATAAAGAGCAAAAGAACTACGACGAATATGCCACCAATCTTGCGTGATTTTAATATTTGCTGCCAGAATCAAGTTTTCTGTCGATCTGGCTGTCAAGTAACCCAAAATGCTAGTTTCAATATAGACGGTTTCCTTCACAGAAATCTATAAAATCAATTTAATTTGTATTTCATCCTAAAACATTTAAGCTTTACCCGCATTTCTCACCAAGATATTTTGCTCCGCTATAACCCTTGTCTGGTCAAATTTAAGCAGAATAAGGGTTTCAACAGTGTGTAGTTTTTTTCAAGCCGATTTAAGCAGGGTCAAACGCT
>JBFRWK010000085.1:0-10372 GCA_051439545.1 Xenococcaceae cyanobacterium
AACATCTACTGCCTGTTTCTGTTTTTTCATCGCTCCCCACAACCAAAATTTACCTCAAATCCAGACATATCATGATTTGTAGCTTTTTTATAGTTGGCGATCGCGTTCCTTAACTTAGTGGCATTCGCCTATACCTATTTACCGCAAAAACCATCTCTTGATTTAGAACCTAAAGGCTTACCTGCTCTACCCCCTGCCCTTTTTTAATTCCGTCGAACTCACGTTTACTAACTATTAGTGTGCCATTAGGATTGCAGTTTGGTTCTAATCCAGGCAATATCATGGTTCAGTCTTCTTTAGAAGTACCAAATGGTCAAAATTTGACTCTTTTAGGAGGCGATATTCATTTAGAAGGAACGAATGTTGAAGTAATAAATGGGGGGGACATAGGCATTAATTCAGACAGTTTAATTGTGCGTGATGGAGGACAAATAGGTACGGAAGCTCAAGACAATGCTACTGGTCAAGCAGGGGGGATAATTTAAATATTCAAAATGGAGCGGGGATAGGTGTCTCTAGTATAGGAGAAGGAGAAGCTGGTAAGATTTTTATTAGGATTAATGATTCTGTGGAAGCTAATAACGGAAATATTTTTAGTAGTTCGATACAATCTTCTGGCGGTGAGATCGATATAACGGCTGGCGAGATTCGTCTTCGTGGTGATAGTAATATTAGAACATCAGTTCAAAGTGGTGCAGGTGGTGGTGGTAATATTACGCTGACGGCTGATTCAATTGTGGCAAATGATGATAGTGATATTTTCGCTTTTTCTAGTGATGGAGTTGGAGGGAATATTACGATAAATAGTCCTGTTTTTTTAGCTGAAAACTTTACTCTTAATTCTTTAACTAGTAATCCTAATAATTTAAGAGATAACGATCGTGTTGATATTAATGCTACTGGTGTATTATCGGGGCTTGTAAATATTCCCGATGTTAACGTTCTGTCCGATAGCTTAGTTGAATTATCTGAAAACGCGATCGATACTGAAGAACTAGTTGCCAATAGCTGCGTTGTTCGCGAGCGACCATCTAGCGGTACATTTATTATTACAGGTAAGGGTGGTTTACCAGTGCGTCCTGGTAATTGGACTGTTTCTAATTATTCTACTGGAGATGTCCGTGCCATTCCTAACGAGACAAATACGACTTCTACTAATAATAACTGGCGAGCGGGCGATCCTCTTGTCGAACCACAGGGAATATACCGACTGTCTAATGGCAAATTAGTTTTAAGTCGAGAATGTAATTAATTAGTAGATACACCAGTGAGTTTGCAAAAACAACTAACAACGGTTAGCGATTCTCTTGCTAAAGCCAATCTCTATGCAGAAGTTGGTCTATGGTACGATGCTTTAGCTGAAGCGTTACAGGCAAAAGATAATTCCCTTGCCCAAAAATCTACCTATGAACTGATCGAAAAACTAATTGCGATCGAAAAACTAAACCAAGAAGAGAATATTAAGACAAAAGATCTTAATGAACAAAGAAAAATTATCCTTACCAGACAAGAACAGCAAAAACGATTAGAAAAAATTTTAGTGATTACTGATTACCCTTCGGGCGGGGGCGCGTTCCCAAACGGAGGAAACCTCCGTGGGGTCGCCCCCGCTGATTACTGTTAAAGCCAATTCCCAATAATAATAAAAGCCGATTTTGTTGATGCCAGATAACTTGAGTTTTCCCTCCTGGAAACAGGGCAATAATTGCTGTACGGTTATTGAAAATAATGGAACTAAAATAAACTGTATGGCGATCGAGATTGGTTGTGTCTACTGTAGCTACAGTTACATCTCTTATGGCACAATCGTTACCAAAATAGTTTTGCAGTTCTGCCAATCTGAGAGAATCAACGGTATTGAGAATAGAAGCAACATTATTAACATTATTTGTTTTATTTGGTTTAATTACCAACGAATTAGTCACTTCATCTAATTTTTGCTCGATTAGTTCTCGATAAATTGGTTCGACAGTATCGCGAAAGTCAAATTGGATATCTCTATTAGCAGTGAGAATATCTCCCCTAATACTTTCTAAAGTAGCGATCGCTCTTTCATAAGCTGCTATTCCCGCTTCTTTTTTTCCTTGTTTAATTAAAATTCTCCCTGTCTGCCATTCCCATAAATAGAGGCTATCTTTATCTTTTTCTGCTGCTAGTTGCCAACTTTGTTGAAAGTACTTTAAGGCTCGATCGTCTTGCTTTCTTCCCTCTTTGGTATATTGGCTCATTGAAGTGCGACCCCGCGCCGACGTAAGGCGCAAGGGAACGCGCACTTTTAAAGTCTCTAATAAAACTTTAAAAGATGATTAGTAATAAAGAAATTAGAGAAAGTCAATATTGGTTAGAAATTTTAATTGAATCAAACTTAGTGAAAGCTGAAAGATTTCAACCATTACTTAATGAAGCTAACGAAATTGGAAAAATTATAACAGCTTCAACCAAAAAAATTAAAGAAAAATTATAATTACTAATTACTCATTACTAATTAATGAAAAGAAATATAACTATTCCTACTCTTACCCTTATTTTTCGCCCTGGCAATTCTAGCCCGAAGTCGATCGCGCAGTCGAATTAAATCGGGCAAATCTTGATATCTAACTTGCCTACCCTTAATTTGATACTCCGCAATTCCCTTATTAGAAATTTCCACAATAGCTAAAGATACCGCTTCAAGTTCCTTCTCATCATTGCTTCTACCGTCGTAGCTATCCAACTCAGCAAAATTCGGCTCAACTTTAATTTTGATAGTGTCTAGAGTAATTTTTCGCTCGGGTTTGGCTACTTGAATCTGTACCCAATGCTGACCAGGAATAAGCCAAGCCGATTCATCCCTAGTAATAGTGCTATCCCAACCATTTTCAGCAGGTGTCCCAACAACATCTAATTTAGTATTTGCCCCACGGATTAAATGAGTCAAAGTGTAATCAGTGGATTTAAGCTCGGGAAAATTATCATTCCAGCTAATCGTATCGCCAGCGGTTATTATGCGAGGAACATTAAATGTGTATGACATAAAAAGATGGGTAGTTTTCTCTTCAAAATAACTAATCTAGTTATTAATTTAGTGAGACAAGATAAAGCTTAACAGCCATTTGAATAACAGCCACAGCAGATAAAACGGTAAGATTAATATGCTCAACAATATTCCCACAAAATAACCTAACCAATCCATCAAAGTAAAAAGGGGAGTACGCTGGCGTTGCAAGGTTGTCAAATTTTCTCGAACCGTCACCGTAGAAGGATGATTTATCCCTAATACCCGTTCGTACATCGCCAGGGCTTCGGTGTAAAGGGGTTCGGCTTCGCTGTATCTGCCTTGGCTATCGTAGAGTCCTGCTAAATTGTTCAAGCTAGAAGCCACATCGGGATGGTCTCCAGTAAACAAAACCTGGCAAACAGCAAGACATTCCTCACGCCAAGGTTCTGCTAATTTATATAATCCCTGTCCTTCATAAAACCTACCTATCCCTGTAAATACCCAGATGACTTCGTTATCTTTAACTTCTAAGAGAGAAAACACCTGTTCCTCTTTTGATTTCTCTATATCTTTAATTAAACGCCTTCCCAATTCTTCAAGATGGGGAATAGTATCTTTAAAAAATTCGATATCCTCAGATATAGGTGATGGGGGAATGTTTTGGGCTATAGTAATCATGGCAGTAGCGAAAGTTCTTTCTAGCACCGACTTCATTTCGCCAGACTCCACTAGTTGTGACTGCAAAAACCACTTTACTAGGGAATGAATTTTATAATAGCCTTCTGTTTCTTCTACCTTTTGCAGCAAGTTGCGTTCGTAGAGTTGCTTTCTTGCTTCGTTTAATTCCTGTGCCGACCAATTTAGTGGGTTTTCTTCCTGTTTTTGTTCTTCATCTTCCTCACCTGTTGCTTCTTCTTCATCTCCTGTGGCTACCCAAACTACCAAATCCCAAAGAATCGACTGGGGAGAAAATAAACTCAGCAATCTTCCTAGTTGTTGCGCCAAGGGGTTGAGTCTTTCCCAGGTTAAGTTAAAGGCTGCTTTGACTCCCAGTTGAGATGAAATGAGAGTTGCTTGTTGCTGGAGGGCTTCGGTTGCTAATTTTTGGTCTTGCAATTCCTGTAATATTATCAGCAGGGATATTTCTGGGTCTTTTACCAAATAACCCCCCACTAACTCTATCCCTAGGGGCAAATATTCCAACAATTCACAGATTGCTACTGCTGCTTCTGGTTCTTTTTCTACTCGTTGGTCTTCCTGCCCTAACAGCCATTTTAAAAGCTCTAGTGCCTTTCCTGGTTCTTTGGCTGGCGAGAGAACATCTATGGGAATTTCTTGAATAAAAGCGGGGTCTAAATTTCGCAGTCTGGTAGTAACTAGAACTCGGAAACGGTTATCGGTGGGAAAAGCTTCCCGAAGATTAGCTAGGGCAGTAACATCATCGAAGACAATAAAAATAGGTAACTCAGAATTGGGATAGTTCGACCAACACCAAGCAACTTGTTCCTTCAGGGTTAACAATCTTTCTTGCCAATCTTTTTGGGGAATCTCTAAACCTAACTGTAAACTGAAAAACTTTAAAACTTCCTTAGCCAGATTGGTTTCTCTAGCGTTGAACCAAACAATTCCCCCGTAATCATCTTCATATCTTCTCGCATATTGGGTAGCTAATTCAGTTTTCCCTACCCCTCCCATCCCCGCTAACGCCACATAATTTCCGCGCTGCAAGTCTCCATGCAACAGCGACAGTTCTTCTTCTCGTCCAACGAAATGGACAGAACCGCGATAGGGAATGTGTTTTCTGGGAGTTAACTTTGTCCGTTCCCGTCCAGACGACTGAAGTCAAAGATTAAATGTACTACCTCTTTGGTCAATCGTTTGCTTTTGAGCAGCATTAATCGCTTTTTCAATGTTTTGGATAAAAGTTGAAGGGTATGATTGTTGAGATTTCTCCATAGTTGCTTTTATTTCTCTCAGGATTTCAGCCAAGTTCGACGGTGGATTATTTTCTGTCAATAATGCTAAATCCTGCATGGCTCGATCGACTTCAGGATTGGCTTTAGCAGCCGATTCTACTTCTAGTACCGCCTTACCATAATCAAGGGGTTGTTCTGGGGCTTTTTCTATAGCGGTTACAGTATCTGGAGACTGTTTTTTAAGCGAAGAGAGAAACTTGCTAGTCTTATCAAATAGAGCTTCACCTATCTTTTCGCCAGTTTTTTCCAGTGCTTTAGTAGCCACCACTGAACCAATGGCGATCGCAGCAGTTGTTAAAAGTTCCATAAGCTTCCTAACCTAATAGAAGACCGAAAATTTAATCCATTGTTGTTATCGGGATTATCTTACACCTGTATTTTTACAGTATATTTACAACTTGTGGCACAATAACACCAGTTTTATAACAATTGTTGACAAACATCTGGACATACACATCTTGAGTAGTGAACTAAATTATTCACAAAGCGATCGAGACTAAAAATGCCAGAACCAACTTTTATTTACCGACCAAGTTAGCTCGCAGATAGTTCCTTTAGACTGACGAGGATAACGACAAAAATTACCCCTCAATTGTTTGGCTAAATCTTGAGCTTGTTTTGTACCTCCTCCTGCTTTTTTCGGTTCGTTTGATAATGAACTAATACCTATCCCATTATCTTCCACTCGAATTATATTTTTATTTTCTTCTTGGCTGCAAATTACTTTTAAACGAGTTGCATCTTTGGCATATTTTCCTACATTTAATAAGGCTTCTTCTAGAAATCGGCATAAGCTGCGTTTTTGTTCGATCGATAAGTTACTATCGTCGATATCTTCAAATTTAACAATTTTGATTTTTATACTTTGAAAACAAGGTAAATCTTGTTAGATTGTGTTGCTATAAACTTGATAGAGAATTTCTTTAAAGGGACTTTGTAGGTCTATTTCTGTATTTCCTACATAAATACTATCTCCATCAATAATTGTTTCTTTTTCTACTAAGTTTCCTACATCCCGTAGTTCTCGATCGAGAGTTTTCAATCGTTCTACCAATACGGCAGAATCTAAATCTTCTTCTTGAATATTTCTTAAGAGTTGTTTGAGAGTTTGTATCGGTCGATTGTGAATAGTAGAGGACATATATTTAATAATATATTGTCGGTCTTTTAACTTAAACTTTAAATCTTGTCGATCGCGATAAAATAACGAAGCAGTCAAACCGAGTCCATTAATACCTAAAACTAATCCAGCAGGCACAACAGGCAACCATAAACCTTGAGTTAACAATAGTGCATAACAGATGGTAATCACAAAAACAATAGTAATAATAATAATTACTAATAGTTGCCACGGAGACTCACTCAATAACCTTGCCAAACCAATTCCCAATAATCCCCAAGCTAAAATCCATAAATATTCCCATCGGTCTGACCAAACTGTTAATAATGGTCTTCGATCTAAAACAGCACTAATAATCTGACTAATAGCATGAGCTTGAATTTCTACACCATAAACTAATCCAGGATTATCTGCTTGAATTCCTGGTGCATTTAAAACATCTTTGGCACTAAGAGAGGTAATACCAATAAGAATAATATTACCTTCGATCCAATCTCGATTTACTTTTCCTGTTTTGATATCTTCTAAAGAAACAATCCGAAAAGGTTTCTTACCACTACGAAAATTTAGTAATATTTGATTTCCGCCTGAATCTGCATTGATATAGCCTCCAGAATTCGGAAAAAATCGAGTTAATTTTAACCCATCAAATTGCATGGTTTCGGGGTCTTCAGGAACATTATCTAAGCTATATCCTTGGGTTTTTAGATAATTTTCTGCTAACTTTATTGATAAAGAAAATTTTAATTCATTATCTTTAACAACACTAAGTAAACTGCGTCTTAGATTACCATCTCGATCTAAAATTGCATCGACAAATCCAACTTGTTCGGGTAAAAGTGCGGGGGGAGGTTCTATTTTATAAATACGAGAATCTTTTCCATCGGATAAGACTTTTTCAATGCCAATAATATTATTATATTGGCGAAAAAATCGAACTAATTCGGCATAACCAGGGGGTTGAGGTTTATCTCTAATAATATCGACACCAATTACCGCAGGATTATTTTTTTGTAAAGTTTGAATTAAGTTGGCTAATTCTCGATCTAGTTACTAGAAAGGCAAACTTGACAAGTCCTCACAATTTTGAAGCAATGAGTTTCCTAAATTCAGTTTGAGAGGGGAGTGATGCCTCCAGCGATCGCCTATTTAATACATTACCTGGAAAGAGCAACAAAAAACCTTGGCGTATAAACCAAGGTCGAGTAGGAGAAATTATCAATGAGAGATGAGAAACTGAAAATTCTTAGCTCACTGCAAAGGAAATAAAAATTATAGCTGTAACGAATAAAGCAGCAATTGCACCTCGAACTATGTAGCTTTTTTGTTCGTACACTGCTGGATATTCGAGGACACGGGTAGCGAGGCTTCCTCGCTACCGTGAGATGTCCGTTTCGTAAGTCACTTTAGGCTCAACTGCGTAACTGTTTAGAACTCCGTTGTCTAATTGAGTGGTATACATATTGTTTTGCCTTTGTTTACTTCTCTATGTAAATTAATGTAACAAATATTTTATGAATTGTAAATAGTGGTTGACAATATAATTTATATAGTATCTATAAGTAAAGTTAATCTAGTAGTTGGCTTTCTCAGAAAATAGATAAAGTCGAGCTAAGGACAGAAGACAAATAATATAACAAAACTTTACTCCCAAACATGAGCTACCTCAAAGACGCAATAGAAACTTGATGTCAAAGTAAGAGTATCGAGTTTGGATATGACTCATGACAGCTACTCTCAATTTTGCCACCGCACCAGGTCATCAGGTTTTAGCAGCAGCAGGGAAGAAGATATTACGCCCTGGAGGAAAAGCAGCAACAGAACAATTATTTACTTGGGCTAATTTCCAACCAGGGGAGACGGTATTAGAATTAGCAGCGAGTTTTGGCGAAAGTGCCATTGAACTTGCTAAAAGATTTAATGTCCGCGTGGTAGGAGTGGAGAAAAACCCCGATAGCGTCGCTAAAGCTAGAGAAAAGATTAAAGCTTTGGGATTATGCGATCGAATAACTATTATTGAAGAAGATATCTTGCGGTTAGACAAAATTACCGACAAGTTCGATTATGTCTTAGCTGAAGCGATTCTTACAATGCAATCGGATGTAGGCAAAGCCAAGATATTAGCAGCAATAAAAAACCATCTAAAACCTGCGGGTAAGTTTCTTTCCCATGAAATGGTAGTTTACAATAATGAGTCAGAAGTGCGTCAAAGTCTATCTCACACTATTCGGGTAAATGCCAATCCTTTATCCATCAAAGAATGGTCGCAAGTTTGTCAGCAAGCTGGTTTAACCCTACAGCAACAGCAAACAGGAAAGATGGGATTGCTTAATCTAGGGCAGATGCTACGGGATGAAGGCTTATTAGGAACGGTCAAAATAGCCTGGAATATTTTAATTAATCCCAATTTACGCCAAAGAGTCTTACAAATGCGCCAAAATTTCCAAAAACAGCACAATAATATCGGCTATATCGTTTTTATTTCATCAGTTAGTAGTTAGTTTACTACACGAACAAAAAAGAGCGAATAATAAACAAAGAAAAATTATGACAGTCGCAACATTCAATAATTCTTTTAGTGCTACCTTTCAGGATTTAATTGAATATCCTAGCAGTGGCATTCTCAGTAAAGTTTTACTCAAAGATAATAACAGTCAATATAGTTTGTTTTGTTTAGCAGCAGGTACGGAAATTGACGAACATACTTCTACTCGCAACGCTGTCATCATGGTAGTTGAGGGAAAAGGTAATCTTAACTTAGAAGGCAAAAATATTTCTCTAACATCAGGGGTATTTGTCTCTATGCCCGCTAATGCACCCCATGCTTTACAAGCAGATGAAAAACTAGCATTTATCCTTATTTTATCGGAGCATTCTGCAAAAAAGCAGGGAATTAGTCAGTCAACAATTGATATCGTCAAATCTACTGCCCCCGTACTCAAACAGCAGGGCAAAACCATTACTACTCGAATGTACGAGATTATGTTTGACAAGTATCCAGAGGTAAAAGCACAGTTTGATATGACAGCCCAAGATAATGGTACTCAACCAGCTAAACTTGCTGCTGCGGTGTATAGCTATGCTACTCATATCGACGATCTCGAAGCCTTGAAAACAGCAGTAGATAAAATCGCCCATCGTCACGTCCAAACACACGTATTACCCGAACAATATCTTATCGTTGGGGAATGTTTATTACAGGCAATTAAAGATGTGTTGGGAGATGCAGCAACAGAAGAAGTTATGACAGCCTGGAAAGAAGCTTATCAAGCATTAGCCGAGATTTTTATTAACCGAGAACAGCAAATGTATCAAACTGTTTCTAATTAATTATTAGTTATTTGGTCATTAATTTTGCAACTAACGACTAACGACTAACGACTAACGACTAACAACTAACAACAAAGGAGAAATTATGTTTTGCGAACAATGCGAACAAACAGCTAGCGGTAATGGTTGTCATCAATGGGGTGCTTGCGGTAAAAGTCCCCAGGTGAATGCAGTACAGGATTTATTAGTTTATTGCTTGCGAGGACTCGCCCCAGTAGTATTAAAAGCAAAAGAATTAGGAATAGATACCACAGAGGCAGACAGATTTACTTGCGAATCGATGTTTGCTACCATGACTAATGTCAATTTTGACCAAAAAAGATTTACAGTATATATCAAAAAAGCGATCGCGCTACGGGAAAGTCTCAAAACCCAAATTCAGCAATTAGCCGATGTTACCTGGTCTGATATCTCCAATTACGAACCAGATTACACCGAAAGTTTAGTAGAACAAGGACAGAATCATAATTTAGAATTAATCGGTAAATCAGGGACAAACGTAGATATCTTTTCCCTTAAACTCACTGCCCTTTATGGTATTAAGGGTGCTGCTTCCTATACTTTTCATGCTTACGAATTGGGACAGGAAGACGAAGCAGTATATCAATTTGTGCAACAGGTTTTGGCAACTATCGACAGTCAGGATTTAAGTCTCGATGATTGGGTTAATTTAAATCTAGAAATCGGTAAGATTAACTTACGGGCAATGGAATTAATTGATGCGGGACATACTAATACCTATGGTCATCCCGTACCGACTTCCGTACCCCTAAATCATAAACTAGGTAAAGCAATTTTAGTTTCGGGACATGATATCAAGCAGCTAGAAGCGATCCTAAAACAGACTATAGATAAAGATATTACCGTATATACCCACGGGGAATTATTACCCGCCCATGGTTATCCCAAACTCAAAGAAAAATACCCCCATTTTTACGGACATTTTGGTACTGCTTGGCAAAATCAAAC
>JBFRWK010000086.1:0-52453 GCA_051439545.1 Xenococcaceae cyanobacterium
TGGTCTGGTTTACAAACCATAGTTCGAGTTGTTCGGACTCGTCATCTCTGGAACAAAACCACCACCGAAGTGATGTTCTACCTCAGTTCTCTACCGCCTGATGCTCAACAATTAGCCAAAGCAATCCGACAGCATTGTCTGAATTAAACTTCTGATAATCCGACCATTTTGTTCCAGTAATAGTTAGTATTCGATCGCTTTGAAGAAGTCTACTACGATCTATTGGTAAATTGTTTGAGATTAACATGAGAATAAGCTCTTATAACTAAAACGATTAACTCTCTACTTAATAGATAAATATCCTTCTACCAAAATATCCGAATCGATCGCTTGTAACTTAATTCTTTCTAACGGCAAAGCATCGGTCATTTTAGTTAAGTTTAAATCGCCTACAGGAGATGGGGCAGCCTCCCCACCAATAATTTTCGGGGCAATAAATGCCATAACTTTTTGAATAACCCCATCAGCGATCGCTTTAGCAGCTAAAGTTCCCCCGCATTCCCATAAAATCTTAGATAGTCCGCGATCGTATAACTGTTTCATGACTAGTTTCGGAGTAAGAGAAGCTAATTCGATTATTTCTACTCCTTTATCTGTTAACTGTTGCTGTAGTTGAGGGTTACTATCTTGCTGCGTAAAAATAAGAGTAGGTGCAATTTCTGTGTTCCATAAATTACAATCTGCTGGTAAATCTAGATGTCTAGACATCACTATTCTAAAAGGATTGCGATCTCTGACACTATGGGTAGTTAACTGAGGATTATCACGACGGACTGTATTACCGCCAATAATTACGGCATCGCAAGTACTACGTAACTGATGCACTAAATGACGAGAAGCTTTAGTTGTTACCCAAGCACTATGTCCCGAAGTAGCAGCAATCTTTCCATCTAAGGTCATAGCATATTTGAGGATACCAAAAGGAAGTTGAGACAAAATCCGATGAATAAAAGCTTCATTTAGCTGACGACAGGCTTCCTCTTCTACGCCTACGACTACTTTTATACCCGCTTCTCTTAATTTAGTTATGCCTTTCCCAGAAACAAGAGGATTGGGATCTACTATCCCTACTATTACTTTACTTACTCCCGCAGTAATTAAAGCTTCTGTACAGGGAGGAGTACGCCCGTAGTGATTACAGGGTTCTAAGCTAACATAAATAGTCGCTCCTTTGGCTTTTTCTCCTGCTTCTCTTAAGGCAAAAACTTCTGCATGAGGTTGACCTACTTCTGGATGAAATCCTTCCCCAACTATTTTATTATCTCGAACCACTACCGCCCCCACCATAGGATTAGGGGATGTTTTACCTGATGCTTTAGCTGCCAGTTGCAGACATCTTTGCATCATTTCTCTGTCAAAAGAAGTCGGTTCAAACTCTGTTGAGATGTTCACAAATATCGAAGGAGCTGATTTTGCTTGTATTTTACAGTTTTCTCGATCGCGATCGCCCTTAAAAATTTAAAACTCAAGCAGCCCACATATAAGTCTTTCTGTCAATAGAGTATAAATACTTAGTCAATAAGCAAAATTTTATTTGTGTAAAGTTATGTCAATTCAAGAATACTTAATTTGTCTTAAAGTTTTGAAAATTATAGGTTTGAAAAGTTATAAGAAAAGTTAATTTCCAAAATATATAATAAAAACCCAAAATATCATGTAAATTTCCTTAAATAATAGTATTTATGAACTAACTACCAGGAATTACCTAATTACGTTATCAAAACAAGCTTATTCTCAATAAGTTCTTAAGTTTATTTTTAGATTTAATAATTTGTAACTATTAGACCTCTTGCACCCACTCTCCAAAACTCTGGTTGAGTGTAGACAGTCGGCAGAAGCTATTAGTTTTGATTGTTTCATTTATTTTTGTGCATAGATCTATTGATTTAAACTTAGTTTGGGCTTTCTTCTTACTACCGATCGCCAATTCATTGATACCTAATTCTCAAATATGGCTGTTTATCAAAATCGAGAAGCATTTATTCCTTTCTCTCGACAAGGTTTAATCGAACTTTGTTTATCAGACGATCGCTTGAACGATCTTGAAAAAGAACAATTTAGAGATTTTTGTCAAATTTTAGCTGCTTATTATCATTTTAAGTTTCATAGCTATTTGGAAAATATTAAATATAACTACACTCCTTTTAACCCCGACGAAAATTTAGTCGATCGAAGTAAATACGATTTAAACCAAACAGAGTCCATGAGCGAAAATCTAATTAATGATTTTACTGCTGTCTTGCAAAAAGCCAACTATTTTCCCTTATCTAAAGGTGTTCTTAGAAGATCCTTAGAAGATGACTCTTTATTCGATCTAAAAACTGAAGTAGATTTTACCGACTTTGAAGAAATGCTTTGTTATTGTCAGGGAGACACTCAAGACAAAATAACAATTAAAAAGTTTTTTTGGCGGACTAAAGAGAAGCAAATAGATATTTTTGCCAAAGTCGTTTTATTAATTAAGTTTAAAGAAGAAAAACATTTTGCTGACAAACCTACTCCTCGATCGGAATTAAGTTTTAAGCCTGGTTGTATTTATATTTATCTATATCAAAATCTATCTAAGCTGGATATCGAATTTATTTTTCCTAATGTACAAATGAGTATGAATTGGAAAGATCGCTTGTTGTTCGGTATCCCTGCTATTGGGGCAGGTATTTCTTTAGTTGCTCGAATTTTGCCTCAGTTATTACTAATTATCGGAGTTATTTTATATGTAATTTTGGGAGATATTCCCACTTCCGTTATTCCTGTTAGAGAAGAAGAAGTAAGAGAAGTAACTCCTTTATTGGTAACGACTTTTTCTTTATTAGTTACTTTAGGTGGATTTGCATTTAAGCAATATACTAGCTATAAAAGTAAGCAAATTAAATTTCAAAAAAACATTACCGAAACTCTCTTTTTTCGGAATAGGGCAAACAATACGGGAGTTTTTCAATATCTTATCGATGCAGCTGAAGAAGAAGAATGCAAAGAAATTATTTTAGTTTATTATCATCTATTAACTAGCGAGACTTTACTTACCTCCGAACAATTAGACGATCGCGTTGAAGTATGGATGGAAGAAAAAATGGGTAAAAAAATTGATTTTGATATAAATAATACGCTCTCCAACCTCGAATCTATTAGAGGACAAATTAATTTGAACCCAGAAAATAGTCAAGAATTAACAGAAGTTGTTTTACTCAAAAAAGATCGACAAAACTATTTACAAGTATTACCCTTAGAGCAAGCTACAAAAGTTATCGATTATGTTTGGGATAATGCCTTTCAATATGTATAAAAGCTAGAGCTTTATTTGCTGAGATTGAGATGACGACTGCGCGCCCAATAAGTAAAAGCTGCACTAGTTATATACATGAGCAGACTGTAGATCGCAGCAGGAATTGCCATGGTAGGATTGTTTAACAATGTAGGGGTACTAGCAACAGCGATCGCTAACGTACCATTTTGGATACCTACTTCAACGGTAATTGCCTTAACAGTACCTTCATGAAGCTTGGCAATAGTTGCAATGCCATAACCCAAAGCCATAGTTAATACGTTTAAAGTAAATGTTACCCAACCCACCTGAAGAAAGAAGGGCAAAACATTGGCTCTTTCTCTCAACAGCAGACCAAAAATAATTAGAGCTAAGAAAAACAATGAGAGCCACTTGACTTTTTTTTCGGCTTTAGCAGCAAATTGAGGTGTATACTATTTCAGCACCATGCCTATAGCAACTGGAAAGATCGTAATTACAGCAATCTGAATCACAGTTTTGAGAAATGGTATTTGTAAAGAAGTAGCCGATCCCCTGAAAATCTGCATAGCGAGATTAACAACCAAAGGAATAGTAAATACAGTAATTAAACTACTAATAGCAGTTAGTGTAATTGATAGAGCTACATTTCCCCGAACTAAATAAGTCACCATATTAGAAGTAGGGCCACCAGGACAAGCTGCTAATATAATCAAACCTACAGCTAGCTCTGGTGTGAGGGGAAAAATTGCAGCCAGCACAAACCCGACTACTGGCAACATAATTAACTGAGCGATTAATCCTATCATTACAGATTTAGGCTCGCTCGAAACCCGCTTAAAATCATCTATTGTCAAACCCAAACCCATGCCGACCATAATGATAAATAGCCCCAAGGGTAGAAAAACCGCAGTTAATAAATTAGATTCCATAACTCCTCAAACACAAAAAATATTGGGATCTTATATGAGATTTAAAAAAAAATAATGCAAAAGGCGATCGGCGATCAGAAAGAACTGCGAATAATCATTACCGTACAATTAACTTTACGAGCGATCGCCTCAGGGACATTACCATAAATAGCTTGTTTTAGTAATCCTTCTTTGCTTGCTCCTAAAATAACTAGATCGTGTTTTTCTTTTTCCACCAAACGAGCGATCGCTTGGGCGGGAGAATTATCGGAGATGGGAAGGGCAACCACGGGTAAATTAGTTTTATCCTCAATTAATTTGGCTATTTTATTAATACGAGATAGATTTATCGGCGGTTTATGAGGTGAATATACCTGACATAAATGAATTCTCGGAGAAAGGGAGCGCGAGTACAAAGTTGACAATGCAGGTAATAATTTCATTGCCCTTTGGACATTTGTCCCTCCCGCCGTGGGAATTAACCATTTACCAATTCTGGAACGATTATAGGGCAAGGAATAAGGTTGTTGACCTAGTTTTACGAGTAATAATTCACAGGGAGCTTTTTCAATTAGAGGATCGACAATACTACCAAAAAGGCGATCCGAACTATGGGTTTTACCTTTCCAACCCATCACCACCAGATTAATATGCTCTTGAGTAATAGTTGATAAGATAGCATCTACTGTATCTGTGGCGACACAAATACGGGTGTGTAAGGGAATATTTGCTTTACGTGCCAGTCTTTCTAGACGACACATTAAGTGACGACTCTCTTTCGTATCAACTTTAGCTTGAGCGGGATAACTGCATTTAGGAATATTGATAACCTGTAAACATTCAATTTCGTATTTTTGGTAACGGGCGATCGCTACGGCAATTTCAAATAAGGCTGACACATTAAAGGGATTAGATAGAGGCAGTAAGATCCTTCCCCGTCCAGTTGTTGGCGAATGAGTCTGATAAACGGTATAGGAAGTTTGGGGTTTAATAGTTGCTTCTTCACCGCCAATGAGTTGTTTGGCTTCTGCTTTAATAATATCGCTACGGGTAATAATACCAACTAAGTTATTGCCTTCTGTAACTGGCAAACGGGACAATTGATAGCGATTGAGTAAATATAGTACATCGCCGATGGAAGACTCGGGGGTTACCGTAATCGGATTTTTGGTCATTACTTCCCGTAGTAAGGTTTTTTCTCCCTGCTGAGTAATTTTCTCTAGATCGGACTGAGTGATAATACCTGCTAATTTTCCTGCTTCTAACACGGGAAAGCCACGATGATGAGAACGAGACATAGCCTTAATCACCTCTGGCATGGTGAGATCGCCGACTAAGGTTTCTACTTCTGTCTGCATTACATCGCAAGCTCTGAGTTGAGAGAGTATATCGTAATCGGGTTTTTCTTCTTTAAATTTAATCCCACTAGCTTCGAGAAGATGTTGATAAATAGAACCAGCAGAAACACTTTCGGCAACAATATAAGTTACCGCCGTAGTAATCATCAGTGGCAGTACCAAGTTAAAATCCGTAGTCATCTCACAAATAATCACGATCGCCGTAACTGGTACTCTAACTACTGCCGTAAAAAATGCTCCCATTCCCGTGAGAGCAAAAGTATAAGCTGATTCTGTATTGATTAGGGCTACTTCTGCCGTGCCGACTAAATAGCCTAAAGCAGCACCCATAACTAAAGTCGGTGCGAATAATCCTCCCGTTGCCCCAGAACTATAAACTAATATAGTTAAAACAAAATAGGCGACAAAAGCTAGTGCAGTAGTTTGCCAATCTAATTGTCCATTAATTAATAACTGTCTCAAACCAGCATTGTTGTAGAAAAAAACAGGCAAAAAAGAAACTATCAGCCCAGAAACTAAACCAGATATACCGATGCGTAAAGGTAAAGGCAATTTTACCTGACGATGTAGTTGAAACCCAACCATTAAACTACGGTTGAATAGCCCCCCTAAAAGACCCGCAAGTAATCCCAAAATGAGATAGAAAGGGATTTCTGGGACAGTAAAACTACTTCGATGTACGGGATTGAGAATAGTAGCAGGAATATTTCCAATTAGACGCGAAACTACCGAACCTGTAAAAGAAGCAACGATCGCTGTTTCTAGAGTTAAACTAGATACCTCTTTCATCAACTCTTCGACAACAAACATCACCCCCGCGATCGGTGTATTCAACCCTGCTGCCAAACCTGCTGCTGCCCCCGCTGCAATCATCTGACGGCGATTAGCAGGAGAATTGGGAATCCAGCTACTTAATTGGGATGCTATGGCTGCACCAATATGCACGATCGGCCCTCGACTCCCCAGGGGTAAACCCGCACCTAAGATAAAGATAGTACCCAAGGCTTTAACTAAGCCTAATTTTAAAGTTAAAACAATCGGATATCTAGCTAAAACTGCTTTAACTTGAGGAATTCCGCCTCCTCCCGTGCCAGGGGGGCAATTTTCGATCAGCCAACCAGCTAAAATACCAAAAATTAAACCGGCAAGGGGTAGGGTTAGATGAACTCCAAAACGTTCGAGCGATTGGATTCTTAATGTTCCAAGCCCACCAATACTTTGTTTGACTAGTAAAGCTGCGATCGCACTAAAAATTCCAATCAAACAAGCTTCGACTAAAGCATAACGACTATCAACAGAATTTCTGGCTAAACGCCTAGATTTGAGCCAGCGATAAAATTGATTTTTCATTTAAAATAAACATCATATTTACGAGCAAAATAAGATAAGAAATTAAAGGGACTTTTTACTAAATTAATCTTTAGTAATTAATGATTATCTGCTTTTGCTTATCGGTCATTGGTTCAAAAAATTAGAAAATTGGCAATTCGATCGAGAAGTCCGCTAACATAATTTTGACAGAAAATTACTAATTGTAAAAAACATCTACAACCCCTATATATATATTTAATTATTGAATTGTTAAATCTCTATGGACTTTACTGCTGCTTTACCAACTTTTGTTGTCACCCTCAGAGAAGGCTTTGAAGCTACTTTAGTAGTAGGAATTGTTTGTGCCTGCCTCAAAAAAGCAGAACAGACTCAATTATATCGTTGGGTTTATCTCGGAGTTATTGGTGGTATTTTTGCCAGTATTGTCATTGGATTTTTGCTAGCGGGGGTAATTGGTGGCTTAGAAAATTCTCAAGACCTATACGCACCAGTAGTTAAACAGTTATTAGCAGCGATTTTCGGGATAGTTGCGATCGCCATGCTCAGTTGGATGCTACTCTGGATGACACAACAGGCTAAATCCCTTAAATCTGAAGTAGAAGGAACAATTAGTCAAGCTTTAACGAGTAATACTGGTGCTGGCAAAGCTGTTTTTATTCTGATTTTCATTGCCGTATTGCGGGAAGGCTTTGAAACAGTATTATTTATTGTGGCAAAATTTCAACAAGCTTGGACTTTACCCGCGATCGGTGCTATTGCAGGTATATTGGGGGCAGTATTACTTGGTATCTTACTTTTTGCCTTGGGAGTAAGAATTAATATTCGCTTATTTTTCCAGATAATGGGAGTATTCTTATTACTTATTGTCGGTGGTTTAGTGTTGAGCGCACTATATCATTTAGATACGGCTTTAGCTTTAATTTCTCAGTTATTACCCCAATACTCGGACTTGTGTATTTCTAACAGTACATCTTGTTTACTGGGTAGCAAAGTTTGGGATGCTTCGGCGTTTCTCCCCGATAAACAATTTCCTGGTATTTTGCTTAAATCTCTGTTTGGTTATCGGCAAATTCTTTATTTAGGACAAGTCGTTGCTTATGTGTTGTTTTTAGCGACTATTGGCACTGCCTATTTCCAAAGTTTGACTGGTAATACTAATAATACTTCTTGGCAGAAAGCAGAAAGTAAATAGTAAAAGTTTTATTGTTGCTGTACCACCTCATTACACGACTGTCGATCGTCTTGTTTGTGGAGCTAAATTAATTACACAACATAAATTAAAACTGCAAGACCCGACTAATTTAAAATACAATCATAGTTATGACAATGTTATAACTATAACGATGGAAACCAAAATTACTAACATCGGTAACTCTAAAGGAATTATTATTCCCAAAGCAATCATCGAACAATGTGGTTTAAAAGAAAGGGTAAACCTGGAAGTTAAAAATAACTGCTTAGTTATTTCTCCTAAAACAGATAGTCCTCGTCAGGGATGGGAAGCAGCAATAATTGCAGCAGGGGGTTAAAAAACAGTTCCTTAAACACTAACTAACGCTAACTTTCTTGAATTTTCGCTTGAGTCCACGAATCCAAGTTCTGACAGCATCAGATTGGGTCATCTCTTTTTGCTTACAATACTTGTCTAAAATTGCTTTTTCTTCATCGGATAATCTTATATCTAGGCGTTTCATTTGCTGCAATATTGCTGTACAATAATCTTATGTTACTCGGATTCAAGACAGAACTCAAGTTAAACAATAAGCAGCGAACAATGTTAGCCAAACACGCTGGTGTTGCTCGTCATGCTTACAATTGGGGACTGGGTTTAACCAAGCAGATACTCTTACACAATCGAGATAACCCAAAAGAGAAAATCAAATTCCCTTCTGCCATCGATCTGCACAAGTGGCTAGTGGCAATGGTTAAACCCGAAAACCCCTGGTATTACGAGAGTTCTAAATGCGCGCCTCAGTTTGCGCTGAGGCATCTGAGAGCAGCTTGGGATGATTGCTTCCAGAAAAAGAAAAAGCCTCCTCGCTTTAAAAAGAAAGGACGAAATGATAGCTTTACTCTTGATGGCACAATCAAAGTGATAGACCATTATAAGATACAAGTTCCCAAGATTGGTGTACTGCGTACCTTTGAGAGATTACGTTTTGGGTATAAGCCGAAAAACATTACTATTTCTCGTCAAGCTGATAGTTGGTATATCAGTTTTAAGGTAGAAATCGAACCCCAGAATATACCCAAGACATTAGATAAAGTAGGAGTAGACTTGGGAATCAAAACCCTAGCTTATCTCAGTACGGGAATTGTCTTTGAAGGAGCAAAAAGCTACAAGAAGTATGAAAAGAAGTTAGCTAAACTGCAATGGCGCAATCGTAATAAAGTAATTGGTTCAGCCAATTGGCAGAAAGCGCAGATTAAGATAGCCAGACTACATCGGAGGATAGCCAACATCCGTAAAGACAGGTTACACAAGCTTACTACTTATTTGGCTAAGAACCACAGCCAAATAGTAATTGAGGACTTGCACGTATCTCGAATGTTGAAAAACCGAAAGTTAGCCAAAGCTATTGCTGATATGAGTTTTCATGAATTTAGAAGGCAGTTAGAGTATAAGTGCCAGCTTTATGGCAGTCAGTTAATCGTCGCTGACAGATTTTTTGCATCGAGCAAAACTTGTTCTAACTGTGGCTGGTACAACCCAGACTTGAAACTATCGGATAGATGGTTTCTCTGTGTTAGTTGTGGTTCTTTTATCGAGAGAGATTGGAACGCCAGCCTAAATTTAAGTACGTGGAGTCACTGCGGAACTCAAGCCTGTGGATAGGAAGTAGTCGACTACCCTAGCTGAAGCAGGAAGATTTCATTTTGTTATTTGTTAGCAAAAGTTAGTAAATTTTGAACGGAAGTGAAAATGATGAGTTGTTAATGGAAGATTATAGCGATCGCTTTTTTCTTAAGGATTGCCTGAGATTACAAATCGTCCCACCGCTACCAAAAATCCACCAACTGCGGTAATTAAAATACCAATTAATGTCCAAATTTGTGCTGTTTGCGATCCTTTAATTGCTTTTAAGTCTTCTTTGATTGTAGGTATTTCTGTATCTAGCTTTGTTTCGACTTTAGTTAGTCTTAAATTAATATCCGTAACGTCTTCACTGATTTTGTCTAGCTTAGTATCTATTTTGTCAAACCTTTTTTCAAATTGACTGAGAATATCTTTTAAATCTGATTCTATTTGTATGCTCATTGCAATACTAAGTTATTAAGCTTGATGATTAAATTGTAGTATTGTTTACCGAAAAAAGCGATCGGCTACGTGCTGCACAATAAATAATTAGGTAAACTTGGGCATAGTTGTTTAAACTGAGAAAATGTCCAAGTTAAGTATATCTGAAGCAGCATATTTATTGGGAGTCTCTACAGACACCTTAAGACGATGGGAAAAAGAAGGCAAGATAACTTCTAGCAGGACAGAAGGGGGACATAGAAGGTACGACCTAACCAGCATTCTCAAAGATAAAGAGGATGAGGGGTTGACCATCCTTTACGCTCGTGTCAGTACTAGACCACAACTCAAAGACCTTGATAGACAAATAGCAGTTTTAGAAACCTATGCAGAAATTAAGGGATGGAAAAATTGTCTAACTATCAAAGATATAGGCTCTGGAGTTAATTATAAAAAGAAAGGATTGAACAAATTGCTGTCAATGCTCACGGAGGGCAAAGCCACTCGCCTAGTACTAACCACAAAAGATCGGTTGCTAAGATTTGGCGCAGAATTGGTATTCTCAATGTGTGAGTTGTATGGAGTAGAGGTAATAATACTCAATAAAGCCCCAGAATCCTCTCCTGAAGAAGAGTTAGTTAAAGATGTTCTCGAAATTATTACGGTTTTCAGTGCCAAGCTGCATAGTATGAGAAGCAGTCAGAATGTCAAGCTCTTAGAGGAAAACTTGAGCAAATTAGTTGAAATGAGCAGCGAAAATTGATTATAATGAGCTATGCCTACATACCAAGTAACGACAAATGGTATCTACATACAACGGTTGAACTTCCCAATCTTCCTTGGATTAGTCACAGAAAGAATGGTGCTATTGGTATTGATTTAAACGTTAATAACATTGCTTGGGCTTATTGTGACAGTGAGGGTAATCTATCAAAACATGGTCAAATCAATATCGATCTAACCAATAAATCATCAGGTCAAACAACACCTATTCTTTCTCAGGCTATTGGGCAAATAATTGATATAGCCGTAGATAATGAATGTCCAATAGTCATAGAAAAACTAGATTTTAGTAGCAAGAAAAGCAGATTGAGAGAGCAGGGCAAAGGTTATGCCAAAATGCTTTCACAGTTTGCTTATTCTAAGTTCTCTGAGTTAGTTCATTCTAAGGCTAGGTTATCAGCTATCCAAGTGATAGAAACCAATCCAGCTTATTCTTCGTTAATTGGAATGATTAAGTTCATGTCTTTATACGGGATGAATTCTGGCACTTCCGCAGCATTAGTGCTTGCCCGTCGTAGTCTTCGACTTTCAGAGCGTTTACCTAGAGCCTGTAACGCCTTGATATCGCCAGTGGATGATAACAAGCACGTATGGACTTATTGGGCGCGCATCTCTAAATTACTGAAGGGTTGCTATCGGCATAGTTATTTTGAGATGAAGGTCAGGGTTGGGGTCAAGCCTAATAACCAGAATCCAGCAAAGGGAGGGAAGTTATTAGGCAGGGATAATTCTACTCCTATAATCCTTAGTGGCACAAGTGCGCTTGGTGTCACGTCTGCATAACTTTACCCAAGTTTAAGTAGATTTTTTATTGCGCTCACTCAAAGCAAATTTTGAGAGACTTATCCGATGAATTTCTCTAAAATAATTGTAATTGACTTGAATACATCTAAAAACAAAGGGTATTTACATCTATGTCCGATCCGATAGGCTTATTTAGCGTTCCTGTTGCCAAAAGTATAACGGATACTATCGTTGATATTGCTAAAAAGGTTGGAGGTAGCATTGCTCAAGTTATTGGTGATAAGCAAAAAGCTGACAAGGCATTAAAAAAGTATGCTGAAAAATATCGAAGTCGCTATGGTTTGCTTAAACTGCTAGGAATGCCGAAAGGAGTATCCTTAGAATCAGTGTATACTCCCGTGCGTTTTCTCAATGAGCTAAGTATTCGTCAATTTGAATCAGTCGCATCCTTAGAAGAAGTCTATCGAGATGGTAAAAAGCGTAGATTCCAGACAAGCGAGTGTCGCAGTGAGGATGGTATTACTGTTGCTAACGAAACTCAATACTTAATGGTTTTGGGCAATCCAGGGGCGGGAAAATCGACTTTTTTGCGACGCATGGGATTAGAAGCTTTAAAAGACGAGGAAAAAAGATTCCAACATGACTGCATTCCCGTAATGTTAGAGTTAAAACAATTCAATAGCGATCGAATCGATCTTATTGCAGCTATAGCTGAAGAATTAAAACATTTCGGTTTTCCTCCATCTCAAGAATTTGCTACCAAACTTTTAGAGAAAGGTAAGCTTTTAATCTTACTCGACGGTTTAGATGAAGTTCCTAAAGACTTTACTAATAAAGTAATGAATGCGATCGATAATTTGGTAACACACTACGAACAAAACCGCTTTATCGCCTCTTGTCGTATTGCTGCCTATCGGAGTAACTTTAAACATGACTTTCAAGTTATTGAATTAGCCGATTTTAATGATAAGCAGATTCAGCAGTTTATTACTAATTGGTTTAATTCTGAGTTAGATATTCAGTCAAAAACCGCCGAAAAATGTTGGGAGACTCTAAACAGCGATAATAATAAAGCTGCCAAAGAGTTAGCCCAAACTCCCCTATTGTTAACCTTTCTCTGTTTGGTATATAGTCGTAAGCTAAATTTTCCGCCTAACCGCAGTCGTCTCTACAACAAAGCTTTAGATATCTTATTAGAAGAATGGGCAGCAGAAAAACGAGTTCAACAAGAAGAGATTTACCAAGGATTGCATACCGATTTAGAAAAGGTAATGCTAGCAAAAATTGCCTACGAAGGTTTTAATAAAGATGAATTATTTTTCCAGAAAAAATATTTAGTCGATCGCATTAGAGATTTTCTCGCCGATACTGTGGATAATTCTAAATATTTAGACGGACAGAAAATTTTAAAAGCGATCGCAGCCCAACAAGGTATTTTAGTAGAAAGGGCTGAGGATGTTTATTCTTTTTCCCATCTTACTTTACAAGAATATTTGACTGCTCAGTACATTAGTCAAAAAGACAGTCGCATTCAGGAGTTAGTAACTAAACATCTGACAGATAAACGTTGGCGAGAAATATTTTTATTGGTTGCTGGCTTAAAAGACGATGCTGGTGAAATGCTTAAGCTAATGGAAACAGCAACTCAGCAGTATATCAATACTCTCAAATTGCAAGATTTATTGGTTTGGGTAGAACAAGTAACAGATACAACTCCAGGAGATTTTCAACCTGTAGGTAAAAGAGCGATCGCCCTCGCCAACGCCTACGCCAACGCCCTCGCCAACGCCTACGCCAACGCCAAAGCCCTCGCCAAAGCCCTCGCCAAAGCCCTCGCCAAAGCCTACACCAACGCCAACGCCTACACCAACGCCAACGCCAACGCCAACGCCAACGCCATAAAGAGATTTATAGATTATGCTGAAGCATCTCAGACCTTCAGGATATATAGTAATATCGATTTTGCCCTCGTTACTCGCTACTCAATCTAACAGATCGATCGATTCTCAGGGGTATGGCAACAAGCGATCGATCGCTATGAGGAAAAAGATTTGAATGCTCAATTACTCCATTACTTACAGTCTGCTAATCCTGAAGAGTTACAATTCGATCGACTAACGAACCTATCTCCTCATCGTTATAGCCTTGAATAAGTTCTTCGTAATAATAAGCCCGATTGATATTACTGCGATCGTTGGTTTCTGGATAGCCTGGAAATCCAAAAAGTGGCTCTTCTGTAAACCAGCTAGTATGAGCGGGGATATCGACTTCAATTAGTGTCGCTCCCTGGGCTTCTAAAATATTCTTTGCTTCTTCAAATGTCTCCTCTACTTCTGGCTGTAAGGGAAAACTTTCTCCTTTTTCTGGATCGCCCTTGCCGATATAATGTGAAGGAAGACCGAGAACTTTACCTTCTAAAGCATTTTCGTCTAGAAAATCTGTATAAGAATCGGGACGAATTGATTCGATAGGAGGTATGTAAGGATTCCAAATATTATCTAGATCGGGGGCAACCAAAGCATCCATAGCGATCGCTACATCAGAAACGGATTTTGCCATAGGGCCAATCACATCTCGCTCGGTAACTAGGGGCCAAGTTCCGTCCACGGAAACCAAACCAGCACTGGGCTTGAGACCAACTAGGGCATTATGGGTACTGGGAACGCGGATCGAACCTCCCGTTTCTCCTCCCATGGAAAGCATGGCTAAATTTGCTGCTACGGCTACAGCCGAACCACTACTAGAACCCCCAGGCGTTCGATCTGGTGCATAGGGATTAATCACAGTCCCATAGGCTTCGCTTATACCATCATAGCAAAAAGCCCAAGTACTCATGGTTGCTTTGCCCAGAATAATTGCTCCTGCTTGCTCTAGCTGGGCGACAGAGAAAGCGTCATCTTGAGCGATAAAGGTTTCAAATATAGATTGTAAAAAATTTAGCGATCGAGCAACAAAAAAGCTAAAATAACCGACAAAAAAGCAGACGATAATCTGAAAACTGCTATGCACAGATGGATTTCTACTTTTACCCTAAGTCTAGGCTTGACTTTACTACCTGTTAGTTACTCCCTCGTCCAAGCTCAACCTTTACGCAAATTAGAGGTAAATGATTGGCAAAATCTCGGTATCGACGAACAGTTATGGGGTAACTCTCAACAAGCGGGAGATAAACAAGCCCTGGTAAGATCGCTCGATAATAGTATTTACTACCTCAGTACTCCTGCTGCTGCTAAAGCCTATGATAATTACGATGTTCCTGGGTTTACTTTAAGTAGAGTTAAAAATTCGCTTTTGCGTTTTCGTCAATTGCTACTTAGTGCTAATTCTCCCGAAGAATTACAACAAGCGATCGCTAGAGAATTTGACCTGTATGCTTCTGTGGGAAATGATAATCTGGGTACGGTTGCTTTTACTGGCTATTTTGAACCTACCTATCAAGCAAGTAGAATACCTAGGGCAGAATATCGCTATCCTCTCTATCGTAAACCAGCCAATTTCGATCGCTGGTCTAATCCCCATCCTACTCGCGCTCAACTAGAAGGAAAAGACGGATTATTAGGCAATAAAAGTATTTTAGCTGGCAATGAATTAGTTTGGATGCGCGATCGTCTAGAAGCTTTTTTGGTTCAAGTCCAAGGTTCGGCTAGACTACAGTTAACCGATGGTACGAATATGAGTGTGGGCTATGGCGGTACTACTAATTATCCTTACACTAGTTTGGGCAAACAATTAGTAGAAGATGGTATTTTTACTTTAGAAGAATTAACCCTACCCAAACTTCTTGCCTATTTTCAGGCTAATCCCGAAACTTTAGATAAATACATTCCCCGCAATAATCGTTTTATTTTCTTCCGCGATACCGCAGGAAAAGCTCCTACTGGTAGTTTGAGTGTACCAGTTACGGGCGATCGCTCGATCGCTACGGACAAATCTCTAATGCCTCCAGGAGGACTAGCTTTAATTTTTGCCCCTATTCCCCAAATTACCGAGACGGGAGAAATCGAAATTAATTACGTCGATCGCTTTGTGTTAGATCAAGATACGGGTAGCGCGATTAAAGGTGCTGGTAGAGTAGATATCTTTCTTGGTAGCGGTAAATTAGCAGGCGATCGTGCTGGTTTAGTCAATGGAAACGGTCGTTTATATTATTTGTTACTAAAAGAGTAATATTATTAAGTTGAAATGGAATCGAGTTTGGTTTTAAGACAAACTCGATCGCCTATTTAAAGTCTTATATCCTCCAAATTTTGACGGGGATTAAAGTTACTAGCTTGTAGAATTTTCTGATAATATTCTTGCTCTACACTGTTAATTTTATTAGGAGTAACTATTTTTAATTTAATAATTAAATCATCGCGTTTTTTATTCGGTCGATACCAACCTTTTTCTTTAATACTAAGAAACTGTCCTGAATTTACTAGAGGAGGTACTGTTAGAGTTACTTTACCATCGGGAGTAGGAACTTTAATTTCTGCTCCGAGTACTGCTTCTTCGGGATTTATGGGAATTTCAACAACAAGGTTATCTCCTTCAAATTTAAATAGAGGATGAGGTTGTAACTTAATGTATAAATATAAATTTCCTCTTTTTTTCAATAAAGAACTAAACTTTCCTTTGTCCTTAATCCGCAAACAACTACCAGTTTTAGCTCCTGGAGGAATACGAATATCTATTATTTCATCGTCAATAAGTATTTGTTTCTTTACGCCGTGGAAAGCTTCAGAAAAAGTAAGAGATATTTCTCCTTCGCTATCGTCAGGTTGTGGGGCGTTTAATTCGCCGAAACTTTCTTTTATGCCATTATAAAAAAAGGTTCGATCGCCAAAAATTTGGTTTTCCTGGGTAACACCAAAGCGATCTAAGAGATCGTCAATAAAGTTTCCCAAACCTACTTTTTGACTGGACTTAAAGCCGTTGAAATCCAAGTTAAATCCTCGTGAATTTTCCTGTGAAGATGAGCTTTTTTGACCTACTTTTTGCCCATTTTTACTAGATAGATCGTATTCTTGACGTTTTTGAGGATCGCTAAGTACTGCTTCAGCTTCATTAATTTCTTTAAAAAGATTTTCTTTGGTTTTATCTCCAGGATTCAAATCGGGATGATATTTTCGTGCTAGTTGATGATATGCTTTTTTAATTTCCTCGACGGAAGCATCTTTACTGACACCTAATATTTGATAATAATCTTTGAATTTGTTTGCAGCCATATACTTTAACTAAAACCTATTGAGTAAATTCGATCGCTTTAACTTTTAAAATAATTAGAAAAAGATGTTTTTGCATCTATACTCAGCCAAAGAATTCAACAATAGATAGATACCTCTCCCAAACAAAAAGCCTAAATAATCTTATATTTAGGCTTTTTATATTTTATGATTTCATTTTTAAGCTTTAGAAGCGATTATTTCGACTTCCGCTGAAGGAATTTCTATTTTCACGAGGTCTAGCTTTATTTACTTTCATCTCGCGATTCATCCATTCTGCCCCATCTAGAGCCTGAATAGCTTTGTCTTCACTTGCATCGGAGTCCATTTCGACAAAAGCAAATCCCCGTACTCGTCCTGTTTCTCGATCGGTGGGAATATGAACTCGTTTGACAGTACCATATTCAGCAAAAACTTCATTTAAATCTTGCTGATTAATTTCGTAAGATAAATTACCTACATAAATAGACATATTTCAATTGTCTCCGCAATGGATGTTGTGTATAAAGAGACAAGATTCTTAGAAAAGAAATAACTCAATACCTCGGACAGTTTAAGCAAAAACCCTGACTACTGAATGAAAACCTAATCGCAAATCTTTTAATTCTCAGGATTAATCCTAGCATATCGATCGAAAATAATTGTATCGATAAGAGATAATTGCAACAAAATAGTTACATAAACTAAATATTTTTGAGATCGTTCCTCTAGTAACTATTTTGTATTAATAATCTAGTTTTTCACTTTTGCTCTACGACCAATAAATATTGGTAAAATCGATAAAATAGTAAGAAAACCAACTGCTAAGATTAGAGGCAGGCGATCGCCTCCTGCTATTGCTTCTCTTCCGCTTGTTCCCAGCCAAGTATAAGCTAATGTTCCTGGTACGATCCCGACAAAAGTTGCCATAGTGTAAGGAAACCAATGGATAGGTGTTAAACCAAAGACAAAATTAACAACATTGAAAGGAGAAATAGGCGCAAAACGGACTGTTAAAACAAAGCGAATTGGTTTATCCTCAATCGCTCGATTAAATCTGGTTACAATCTTATTTTTACCAAATTTCCGTTTAATATAATCTCGTAATATATAGCGTGCTGTCCAAAATGCACCTAATGCCCCTAAAGTAGCACCGATAACCGACCAGACTGTACCCCACCACAAACCAAATACAATTCCGCCAGCTACGGTTAAGACTGTGCCTGGAATCCCAACTACTGTTAAAACAATGTAGGTAATAATAAAAGGAATAATTACACAACATTGATGTTTTCGTAAATATTCGACTAAAAATAGAGGATCGAATAAAACTTTTAAGGGGCTAACACTGAATAGAATTAACAAAGTAATTAAAATAATTCCCAGCCACAGACGAGGGTTTTTAATTAAACTGTTTTTCTTTTTTTTATTCTTAATTCCCACAGAATAAGAATGTTTATATTGCTCGATCCTCACTAATCAAATCCGAATTTATGTTTGTATCTTTACTAATTTTGATTTCACTATTTAAAGCTTTTTGAGCTATTTTAGTCACATAAACCGTAACAGCAACCGTTGCTAGTAAACCAACAACAAATAAAGCCCATTCTGCTGGAGTTTTACCTCCTCCACTAGCAGCTTTACCGATCGAACCTAAATAAACATACATAATAGTTCCTGGCATCATTCCAATCCAAGAAGCTATTACATAATCTTGGAGAGATACTTTAGTCAAACCAAAAGCATAGTTTAAAAAGACAAAAGGAAAAACAGGAGAAAGTCTGGTTAAACCCACAATTTTCCAACCTTCTCTTTCTGTTGCTGCATCGATCGCTTTAAATTTTGGCTGATTTTCTATTTGTTTAGCTACCCAATCTCTAGCTAAATATCTTCCTATTAAAAATGCAACTGTTGCTGCTAAAGTAGAAGCTACTGATACTAAAATCGAACCTTTAACTACACCAAAAATTGTACCAGCCCCTAAAGTTAAAACTGCCCCAGAAAGTAGAAAGATAGTAGCCAGTATATAGATAGCAATAAAGACTAAAAAACCCACAGTACCAAGTCGATCTACCCAATCGATCGCACTTTGCAAAATATTATTGATTTTTTCGGTAATTCCTAAAGAATTAGCAACTACAATTAAACTAAAAACACCCACGGCAATAAGTATCCATTTTATGATAGTTTTATTTATCATAAACCCTCCCTATTTTATTTCACTAGTAAAAATTAAATTAAAGAACCTCCACAACTAGAACCACTTCCTGCGGTACAACCATAGCAATAGTTGGCAGTTTTAATATTTTTAATTACATCGAGACTGCCCATTTCTAAAAGTTTGGCTACAGTTATTTTTTCTCCCTCGGCAGTAGTAGCGGGAATATTTTCCATCTGATTAAAATCGCAATCGTATACATTCCCTAAATAGTCGATCGATAGTTCGTTACGACACATCAAATGAGGTAAAGTAACTGCGTTAAAATTAGTTTCCAAAAATTGCAAGTAATCATCGTATAAATCGCGACGTTGCAAATACTGTTTGGTTCTCCCAATAGGAATATTAGTAATAGTAAAAAGATGATTAAATTCTATTTTAAAATATTCTGCTAGATAAGCCTTATAATCTTGCTCTAGTTTTTGTTGATCGGGAGTAAGGCTAAAATTATCATTAGTAGGTAAAGAAGGATTATAAACTAAATCTAGAATTAAACTTGGGGATTTGCCGTAACCTAATTTATTTAGTTTTTGGATAGCTTGAATCGAATCATTATATACTCCCGCTCCTCTTTGTTTATCTACATTAGATTCTAGATAACAAGGTAAAGAAGCAACTACTCTTAATTGATGTTTGGCAAAATATTCTGGTAAATCTTCATAACCTGGAACAAAAAAGATAGTCAGATTAGAACGAACGATAACTTCTTTTTCTTTTTTTCTTGCTGCTTCTACTATAGGTTTAAACCCATAGTTCATTTCTGGTGCGCCCCCCGTTAAGTCTACAGTTTCTATTTGGGGAAAGCGATTAATTATAGTGATAATCTGCTCGCAAACTTCTGGAGATAATTCTTCTGTTCTTTTCGGACTTGCTTCTACATGGCAATGAGTACAAGCAAGATTACATTTCCTCCCTAAATTAACTTGTAATACTGTTATTTTATTTTTAACTAAAGGTGAATTAATTTTGTTAGCAAAAGGTGTTGACTTAAGATTACTTGTTGTTTTAATCATTTTCTAAATTAATAATTTTAAAATTTACGTCTTTACAGAAACTTATTTATAATATTGCAATACCAAGTAAGTAAAGGCACTAAAGATTGCAGCTATAGGTAAAGTCAATACCCAAGAAGTAAAAACTTGCGAAAAGACATTTATATGGGCAGATTTAGAAACTACTCCTACCCCAAAAATAGAACCTACAGAAACATGAGTAGTCGAAACAGGTACGCCCAATCTACTAGCAAAAATCACTAAAAAACCTGTTATTAAATTAGCTGCAAGTCCTTTGCCAGCATTAAGCGTTGTAATCTTTTTACTTACGGTGTTGGCTACTTTTTTAGCATTAAGTAAACCACCGATCGCCATACCCAAACCTACTGCTAACATTCCTCCTTTAATAGATAAAATAGGAATGGTTAATAAAAGAGCAACAATTTTGGGTGTGTCATTTAAACCTCTAGCAAAACTGACAATTCCTGCACTTAAAAAATGACAAATATCTACTAACTTTTGGCTATTAATACCGAAAAGTTTACCCAGATAAAGTTGCTCGCATTTTTCAGTAGTATCGAGCGTCAGATCGGGAGTAATAACTGCTTGGAAAATATTACCGTTATTAGACTGATTAATAGGAACTAATTCTTGTTTGTTATCAACACAAACACACCAAGCTTTATCTATGCCTAAAATCAAGCGTAGATAGCGAAAAAAACTGTAAGCGATCGCGCCTAAAACAATCGCAATAAAAGGACTAGCAAGTAAAGGTAGAAAAAAAGATTTACCTAACGCCTCAAAATTAATATCCTGTCCAATTGCCATTAAACCAGCCCCAGTTAAAGCACCAGTCAAGCCATGAGTAGTAGAAATTGGAAATCCAGTTGCAGTAGCTAAAATGACTGTTAAACCAGCCCCCAAAGCCACAGCAATATGAAACTGATCTGTATTAGCAATTGCTTCAGGAACTAATCCTTTACCACTGAAATTTTTCAACAAAGCACTAGCAAGAACGATAGAAGCAATTGAACCAGCAAAAGTAGTTAAAGTTGCCCACCAAATTGCTACTTTATAGTTAGTTGTATCACTACCAAATAAAGTAGCTACTCCTTTAAAATTATCATTGGCACCATTAGCATAAGCTAAAAAAACCGTTACCAAAAAAAGTGCGATCGTCCACATAGATTTCACCTTTGAGTTTAGGGATTGGGTAATAAGTAATAGTTATTGAGATAAATTATCTGACATAATTACTTAAAACCCATAATTTATTGGCTAAAAACTAATAGCTAATAACTCCAATTAACAACATTCTCCTGGACTACAACAATCATTACTACTAGTATCTGTCAAGTTATATTCTGAACCTTTAGTTTCTCTGGCATGGCGAATAGCCTTGTTTTTGCAGCTAAATACTGCTGCTTCTTCTAGAGGAATATTTTCGTAGGGAGGCACGGGGATAATATCTTGAGAGTAA
Source organism: Xenococcaceae cyanobacterium (assembly GCA_051439545.1). Lineage (GTDB taxonomy): Bacteria > Cyanobacteriota > Cyanobacteriia > Cyanobacteriales > Xenococcaceae > JASJDJ01. Next base: position 21,481 of record JBFRWK010000086.1, read on the forward strand.
GGACTGCAACAGCTAGTTAAAATCTGATAAGTTTTATCACAAACCGCCATTCTTTCTCCACGACAGAAAGTATGACCATCATCGTCTTGTACTTGCTTCCAAGGCCCTTTATAAATTATTGCTTGTTTTCTATCCCAACATTGCCCTTCTTTGCCTTTATAGGCGCGAATAGTCATAGAACGAAATTCAATTCCATCAACTACTTGCCAAGGTTGTTCTTCTCTTTTGAGTATTTCGATACCATAAAATCCTGCCGACTCAAACATTTTCAAGAACATATCTTCTCTAAATGCCCCAGAAATACAACCACTCCATAATTCAGGATCATTGAGGATTGCTGGTGTAGGGTCTTCATCACAGACTATATCTGAAATAACTGCCCTACCACCACGCTTGAGAACGCGGAAAATTTCGGCAAATAATTGTTGCTTATCTTGAGGACGAACCAGATTGAGAACACAGTTAGAGATAACCACATCTACACTATTATCGGCGATTAGTGGCTCTTGGCTACGCAGGCGATCGCATTCTGTTTCATAACTACTCATTACCTCAAGAGAATTAATCGGATTGTTTTGTAACCAATTTTGTACTTTAGCTAAATTCAGTTTGAGGTCTTGAATTTTCCCTTTGACAAACTCAGTGTTGTGATAACCTAATTTAGAAGCAATTTCTGATTGATACGATCTTGCCAGAGATAGCATTTCATCGTTGAAATCCACACCAATAATTTTGCCTTTAGCACCCAGTTTTTGTGCCAAGATATAACAATTTTTCCCTGCACCAGAACCCAAGTCAACTACAGTTTCTCCCTCATTGACATAACGAGTAGGATCGCCACAACCATAGTCTTTGGCAATAATCTCTTCTGGTAAAATCTCTAAATAGTTACCCGCGTATTCCGTCGGACAACACAAACTCGGTTGCTGCTGTCTGGCACCAGCTTCATATCTTTCTTTTACGGCAGTTTCAATATCATATTCGAGGGAGTCAGACTGTTTTGCTTGAGAGATAACAATATCGGTCACAGATAATCAATCCTTTAGTTACATAAATTTCATTATTATTGAGGAAAAAATAAATATGGAGTTTTTCTCCTCATCAAGTATGACATTGTCAGCGGTACACCGCCCTACAAGGGCAGAGCCTGCGCTGACCGCATTCCGCGGTCACAATTTGACCTCTAATTTACTTAATCTATTATTTTATTTAACTCAGCACAAATGAAATTTTCCTGAGAAGAAACTGGAAATTTAAAAAAAATTTAGTAAGAATTAGCAAATATAGACCCAAATAAAAATAAGTAATTATACTCTCAAAAATAATGGCAACTACCAATAATACTCTTTGGTCACAATTTCTCAAACCTGTTTACCAGTTGCTTGTAGACGAAAAGCCTTTAAAAGATTTATACGAAAGTATTGACTGGGATAGAGAAAGCGATCGCCTGAAAAATCCTAACCTAGTATATCCTAACTACTACAGTTCTCAGAACTTTCATGGTGTAAATAAAGGTTATTTAAATCCTAGTGCTGCGGTTACCTATGATTCTGTGACTCAATATGTTTTGCCTCCTAACGAAACTTGGATACGCCAAGAAGCAATAAATGCGATCGGCGGACAGCCAAGAAGAATCCTCGATCTCGGTTGTGGTACTGGTTCGACTACCATCATGCTCAAGCAAGCCTTTCCTAATGCAGAAGTAATTGGACTCGATTTATCTCCTTATATGCTAATAATGGCAGAACGTAAAGCCAGACAAGCAGGATTAGAGATTCAATGGCTGCATCGAAAAGCAGAAGCTACAAGCTTCCCTAATAATGATTTCGACTTGGTTACTGCTTCATTGTTGTTTCACGAAACACCCCCCATTATTAGTCAACAAATTCTCCAAGAAACTTTTCGGATTTTAATTCCAGGAGGACAAGTTATTATTCTTGACGGCAATCAAAAAACACTGCGAGAGACTAGTTGGCTTACAGAAATTTTTGAAGAACCCTATATTCGAGATTATGCTCTAGGTAATGTCGATGCTTGGTTGGGTGCAGCAGGTTTTGCTTCCATTAGAACCAATGATGTATGGTGGACTAATCAAGTTAGTCGCGGACTCAAACCGCTACCAATTCAAAATAATGTAAACCATTTTGACACAGAAATAGATACACTAGATTCTCGGGAAGTACCAGCAGCTATTTAACCATAATTAACAAATAATCAATGACAATTAACCAATGACCTTAAAAGCCATCTTATTTGACTTCAACGGCGTGATTATTGACGACGAAATTATTCACGAAAAACTAATCGATGAGATTATTTTAGGGGAAAATTTGCGTCCAGAACCTTCTGAATATAAGGAATTGTGCCAGGGAAAAAGCGATCGCGCTTGCTTAAAAGATATTCTCGCTTATCGTGGTCGAGTTGTCACCGATGACTATATCAATCAATTAATTCAAGCCAAATCTCAAGCCTATCAGCAAGAATTGGCTAAATTAGAAAAGTTACCTATTTATTCGGGTATTAAAGAATTTTTAGAAGTAGTTAAAGAGCGAGAATTATTACTTGGCATAGTTTCTGGAGCTTTACGAACCGAAATAGAATTAGTATTGCAAAAAGCTGGTATTGCCGACTATTTTTCCGTAATTGTCGCGGGAGATGATTTAGAAGCAAGTAAACCCCAACCCTCTGGTTACTTACTAGCCATAGCTAAATTCAATCAATCTTTCCCCGAACTAAATTTACAGCCTTCTCAATGTTTGGCGATCGAAGATACTCCTGTCGGTATTGAAGCAGCTAAACAAGCGGGAATTCAGGTAGTAGGCATTGCTAATACTTATCCCTTACATATGCTACAACGTCAAGCAGATTGGACGGTAGATTACTTAACAGAAATAGAACTCGATCGGGTAAAACAGGTATTTGAGGCTAGTTCTGTTTAAATGTGTTGAGCAGGCTCAAATAATCTCACTATTACAATAAGCTAAAAGAATTTCAATACAATTAGCGATCGCTCCTAAATGAGCAATTTCATAACCATGGGTATTTTCTGTAGGAAAACCAAGACAGGCTGCACGAGAAACATGACCGAATTTCATAGCAATGGAAGCATCACTCCCGAAACCACTAATAGCAGCAAACTGTAGCGGAATTTCGGCTTTGGCTGCTGCTTGCGCTAGCTCGTAATTGAGATTTTCATCATAAATTCCATAACCATCTTGAGACAATAATACTGGAGTCGCTCCCCCTTCAATGGGATACTCGGGGGCAAGAGGACAAATTTCTAAAGCAATAAGCGCATCTAAAGTTTGATTTTGCGTAAAAAATAAAGCTCCAATTGCCCCAACTTCTTCTTTAGCCGATGCTACCAAATAAACATTTACTGCTGGTTGTTTTAAATGTTGTGCCAATGCCAGCAAAATCGCCACCGAAGCTTTATTATCTAGAGTGTAGCCTGCAATATAGTCTTGAAGACGAATTGGCTGTTTACGATGTTTACCTACCACTACTCTACTACCAGGGCGGATTCCTGCTGTGGCTAGTTCTTCTATACTACATTTCGTTTCTACCCAAACATCTTCCCAGAGAAGGGGAGCATCTTGCTGTTGGGCTTTTTGGGGGGATTCATGGGAAACATGACGCGAACCAAAACAGAGAATACCACTAATTGTTTGGTTATCCCCTAAAATATCTACAACTCCTTCTCCATATACCCAGGGGAAAGAACCTCCTAACCTACGTATTTGTAGACAACCATCTTCATCAACAGATTTAACGATCGCGCCAATTTCATCTTTATGTCCCGTAATAGCGATCGATTTGGTAGAATCTAAGCCAGGAATTTTAGCGATAATATTACCTGCTTTGTCTTGCCAGGTTTCTACTGCCAAGGCTTGAAATTGTTCTAGCAAAAACCGATCTATTTCTCGTTCTACACCACTAGGAGAATGGTGCATAATTAATTGTTCGATCGTCGTGAATAAAAACTGATAATCGATTAGAGATCGATCGCTTATAATGTCCATATTGCTCGATCGCTATATATTGATGTTATTTCTGATTGTTAGGCAATTATCCTTTTTGTGGAGGAACTGTTTCTGCTTTAACATCTACCGTTACATTATCACTATTTGTTTCTCGGGCAAAATCCTCTTTTGGCTTCCTAGACTGATACTTATCCATAATCAACTGAGATACTTCTGTTACTAGTAAACTAACCAGTACAAAATCATCCAGCGCACCAGCAATAGGAATAAAATCTGGAGAAAGATCGAAAGGACTTATCAAGTAAACTAATGTGCCTAAAATAATCCACCAGCGATACTTGGGATTACGAATAGTGCTACGATACCAATTATAGATTGATGTAGGTGAAATGTTCATGCTCTTGTAAGCTTGTAAACTGTTTTTATTCTGACAAACTTTGCTTATTTGTGAGAGTGTGGATAACCTCATAGTCAGATTTATCCTAGAAGGAACAAATAACTTTAACTAAAAAGAGTTAGTAGATCGAAGCCGAATTTACGCTCTTTAGAACGATAAGAAAAAATACCAAAGAGCAATTGAGACAAAATCCAACTACGTAAATAAGCAATTATAAAATTTTTACTTAATTTTTGAAATATTAAAAACAACAAAATTATAATTAATAACTCAAAAAAATTATTGACTTCTAGTAATAGCACAAACAGAGGCGTAACTAAAATAGTAAGTACTAAAGCAATACACCAAGACAGCCATTGACTATCATTTTTTTTTTCTAAAGGTAGCTGACTCATCATTTCTTCAATCAGCCAATGATGAGCATCTGTAATTTCTTGTAGCAACTGACAATCTTGCCAATCATCATGACAAATTTGCTGCGCTATTTTCCCTTCAACCGAAATAGTGCTTTTAATTTTGGTTATTTCTCGATCGTTCTGTTGATAATAGGTAGAAAAGTTAATGTCTGAAGGAATATGACTATGTCTTTCTATCAAAACGTAATAACGAAAATCTGCTAACAAATAGGGAGAAAGAGTAATTTTTAGTTTTTTTACTTTTGCTTGTTTAATTTCTTGTAAATAGTCTGGGTTGAGATAAAAACGAACGCCGTTAGGAACGATGTGCCTGCGACTAATTTGCTCTCTATTGATATAAATACACGAACTCAACACGGTAATAGCTCAAAAATAGCAATTAGAAGTATATACAATATCATTATCCTTTGTATTTATGAGCGATCGTAATTAAAAATTCCAATAGTCTCTGCCAATGTTTTTCTCCCGCTTCTACTCCTTCTTGATGTAGCTTGAGAAGTGATTGTTTATGGGGATGAGTCAGTAATTTTTGAGCATAACAAGTAGAAATTTGCCCTCCCAACTGAATTTTGGTTTGAGCAAATATCGTATCTACCGATTTAGCTTGCCATAAAAATTGATTACGCCGATCTAAATTACTTTTAAGTTCCCTTAGTTTACGCAAAGTACGTAAAAAAGAGAAGTTGCGTAAAAGCTTGTGTACTCTGATAATAATCGAGGGATCGTCGCTCTCAAAAGGATCGGGTAATCTACTACTAATAATTTCCCAATCATCATTAGGTTGCATTAGTACGGCTAAATCTCGTTTAATTTGCTTTGATTGCTCTTGTTCGTATAATTCAGATTGAGGGTTAATCAGCAAAAAACTATATTCTAACTCTAGCTGACGGCGTAAACTGAGATAGTATTCTTGTAGAGAAGAATGAATATGCAAATTATCTAGGTTAGTTCTAGAAATCGCAAAAAGCTCCAGATAAGCTTGCCAAGGCATAAACTTTTCTGTAGTAATTTTAGGAACTACGGAAGTATTGACTTCTATAGACGCAATTTCTCCTAAGAGAGAATTTAAAGATTCTAACCAACGAGCTAACCTTTGAGAATTGCTCTCTTGAAGCTGAATTGCTCGCTCGTATCGCGAAATTTGATTTGGTTGTCGATTCTGACTTGATTTTGCTGCCACAGATTTGTTTGATGATTTTAAGCTTACTCTTGAATTTCTTTGTCTTTCTTATCTTCTGACTTATCTTCTGAAGTATTAGCTGGTGTGCTAGCAAACAATTGTGTTTCTTCGTCCTCCCAATCTTGCCATTCCTCAGAATCTTCTAATTCTAAAGACGAAAGATCTAGTAGATCGACATCAATATCTTGCTCGTTTTCTTCTTCTAACCATTCTCCCCAGTCTTCATCGTTTTGTTTTTTGGTTACTGGTTCAGAGCGAGCGTCTACCAAATCGCTATTTTGCTCTTTAGGTTTATCTAATGTTAATTTAGCAGAATCATCAACCTCATCGATCGACTCTATTAACTCCGAGCTATCAGCAGCTATGGCATTTTCTCCATTTTCTGATATCTGGGGTTCTGATGGCAGAGTTGTTTTGTCTGGGTTTAGATATTTGACATCTGGATGATAATTGCCTGCTAGCTGTTGTTGCCGTACTGTTGTCATTAAACGAAATATGTTTTGCAGACTCTCTAAATTTTTTTGAATTATCTGATGTCCTTTAGATACTTGCTCGAAGTGAAATTTTTGTACTGCTTGAGAGTCGATATTCCCAATTAAATCTTCACTAATTTCATTGTGAATTTCTCCTTCAACTAAGTTAATCCTGGTATGTAAACGCTTACTTGTTACAAAATTTGGCGAGCGAGAATTACTGTCTGTTTCAGCCTGAGGTAATGATGATACGATCGAGGTAGTAATTTTTAACTCAGGAGCTTGACTAATAGCAATTGCTAATGCTTCATCGAGTTTTCCTGCAATGAGAGCTTGTTTGAAATTTTCGTTAGATGTCATTGTTTGATAGTCCTCATCTAATTGGATTTAAGGGAATAGGTTTGCTTACTTAATTTTTTAACAAAAAAAACACAAGCTCTTACCCTGATTAATTGACTAAATAATTAGGTTAATTATTGCCGATATTACTACTCACAATAGCAAACATTTTTTGTAATCTTCCTAAATTCTTTAAGATGGTTGTTCTGGCTTCAATTATTTGCTCTTGATGTAATTTTTTGATTTCAGGATAATCTGGATTATTAAGGATTTCGCTACCAATTTCGTTATGAATTTCTCCTTTGGCTAAGTTAATACAAGTATGCAAACGGGATTCTCGGGCTGGTTTGTTTGGTGCAAAAATCTCTTGAGTTTCTAGTTCAGAAGTAGAAACCCAAGTAGTAATTTCTAACTCAATTGTTTCGTTTACCGCTAAAGTGAAAGCATCCCATAATTTTCCCTCTTTTACTTTCTGCGGAAATTCGGCGGTCGCTGTCATAAATAATATTAAGTAATTGCCGAGCAATTAATTATTAACTTGCTTCTCAGAACAATATTATAAATTTATTTTTGCCAAAATTCGGTGATATTGTAGCCTAACTCTGCTAGCATTTCCCGTAATAAAGGAAGGCTTAATCCGATAACGTTACTATGACATCCTTCAATCTTATCAACTAAAAAACCGCCTTTTCCTTCTAAGGCAAAACTACCCGCACATTTTAAAGGCTCTTCAGTATCCACATAGGTTTCTATAGTCGAGCGACTAATAGAAGAAAAGTAAACTTTTGTAATGCCACAACGAAGCACTTGTCTTTTTTTACTCAAATCTATTAGAGCATGACCAGTGTATAACATACCCACATTACCTTGCATAATTTGCCAATTTTCGATCGCCTCAGTCATCGATTCTGGTTTACCGTAGATCTTGCCATCTATTTCTAAAACTGAATCGCAGCCTAAAATCAAAGCATTACTAAACTGTCTGGCAACACTTTGCGCTTTACATTGAGCTAAAGTCTGTACTAATTCAATTCCTTTATCTATTTGAATTTGAGACTCATCAAAATTACTAACGCGAATAACTGGCTCTATACCCCCCATCCGCAATAACTTGAGGCGAGCCGTAGAAGCTGAAGCTAAAACAAAAACAGGTAAGTTATTCGACATAGAGTTTACTTTTTTTCTCAACAAAAAGCTCTAATAGAATTAACGCCAAAGTTAACGTACAGAAAAAGATTGAGCAGCAATTTCAAAAGTATCTTTAACATTGTCCCAACGTCTTTCTGGAGTAGAAAGATTAAAAGTAAACAGTTTCCCATGGCTAACAGCCACACTAGCTAAGTTATGTCGTTTGGCTTGTTCGGGTAGGTCTACCTCATACTCTAAAAGATAGTAAGTTTTATCTGCAACTTCTCTAGAATCTGCTCTTAAAAAAGCAGACTCTACATCTAGATTAGGATCGTTATTAACCAAATTGAGAAAACGATAACCTACTTCTGAAGGTGTACCTAAATCCTGCAAACTTTTATCGGCGGGAACATCACTAATAATTACACTGAGGTTTTCTGTCCGTTCGACTAAATCCCGAAAAACCACATCTACCCCCTGAGAGGGATTTTTTAAATCGACAGGTATCCAACCATTAGGATAGAGAAATTCATATCCTTGAGTCGGATTGACATAACTTTTTAAACCACTAACCCCCACAGAGCAACTGGATAAAGTAATACTCAGGAAGATTAATAATATAGATAGTGCTGACCTTAACATTTTTTTTAATAATATAGTTTTGGCTGTTCTATTTTCCCATTAAAATAGTCAATTGCCGAACTCTGTCTTTTTTTCTACCACATACTGAATAAGCTCAACCCCACCGTGAAGAGCAAGTACACTTTGAGATTAAGCTTATTAATGCTAATTGTTTATTCTCTTTTTAACCTACATTAGAAGCAAAAAAAGCTACAGCGATCGAACTAACAATTACGATCGCACCAATTAAGCCAAAAATCAAAAAATTACGTTTTTCTGACTTAGTTGGTGGTTCTGCTGTGTACATTTTTGGTTCTGCTGCAAAATTATTTAATCTTCCGCCATCTTCTTTGGTATATGGCATATTTTAAAACCTCTTATTTGAATTCAAATTTACAGATATCGATCGATTTTAACTGTAATTAGGCAAATAATCCAACAAAACTTAACATTGGATAAGTGAAAACTTCAACATAAGTAAATATTAATGACACAATCAGACATAACCGAAAAAAGCAGCAGCAATTACTTAGAACCAATCTCTATTTTAAATTTTGGCTCATTAGAAGTTACAGAGATTTCGTGATAGCTGAGTTTAAGTAAAACATCTGGTTTTAGAGATTTAGACACCGAAGCAATTATTCCTGCACCTTGAGAACCAGAACCATAACCAAGATCGAATGTCCATCGATATTTCTTATTGTCTAATTTTTCGCCTGAGTTCAATCGCCAACCCCATACATTTAAATATTCTTGGCTACGTTTAAGCTCGCGAGATTCATAATTGACAAAGAAAGAACACTGAAAGCCATTTTTATGAGAAGAAAGAAAAGCATAACTTAATTCAGAACTAGTTTTTAAAGGCTTATTCGTGTGCTTTAGCTGTAAATCTCCAAGCTTTGAGTCTATTTGCCATTCCATTCGCTCCTGATTATTTAACATCGCACTAGCAGCAAAAGCCAAATACTTAGTCTTAAAAGCAAATTTAAGTCCAGCCTGAAGGGACTCTTTGTCTGAGTTACCTTTAGCGGTTAAAGTTACTCCAGAAATCAGACCCCAGTTGAGATCGAATTTTTGCTCGGAATCTTTACTATAAAAATTTAAAACGAAATTTTCAGCAGGTTGAAAAATAACATGAGAATGTAATTCTAAACCTTGGTCTCTACCCATGAGAGAAACCTTGGTTTTTAGAGGAATATCCTCAGGTTGAAACGAAATTTCGCTAAATCCCAGCAAAAAATCGTCATAAACAAAACCTACTCCCAAAGTAAGATCGTTTGAAACTCCCTGGTGTAAAGCAACACCACCACGAAAGTCTTCGATATCTCCTAGTAAATTATCTTTTTTGACTAAATTTTTTTTACTACCTCCAGAAATAGTTAGAGTAGATATACCCTCTGGTAGGAGTAAATTATTATTGTTCTGATGCTGATTCAGTTGGAGTTGTACTGCCTGATTTGTTTTCTGTTTTCCCCATTGTTCGATGGTAGTTAACCCCCAATATTTACCAGTTTGATTTGGCCAAAAAGTAGGATGAAAACCAAGAATTAAATTTGTATCTTTATCTTGGTGGGAAAAAGGTTTTTTTCCTAAAGCCAGATTTTGCTGTTTTACGATCGCTAAATCCAGAGTTAAACTGGGGTCATTAAAAAGCAAGCTTTCTGGATTAATTATATTGTTGAGGTATTCCTGATTATCTAGAGAAATAAAAAAATCTAGATTACTATTTTTAAAATTAAAATCTAAAGGAATACTTGGAAATAGATTATACTGGAGTTTTTTGGCTGACAGAAAAACTGGTTTGTCAGCTATTTTGGTTTTTTGAATTAGAGAATTAGCTTGTGCTGGAGCAAAAGGAATTAAACAGCAGATAGCACAGCCTACAAGTAAATCTGCTACAATGGCTTTCATTAATTTGGAGAGGAGTAAACAGCATAAAAGGTAAATTCAAAGCCAATTAAACTACCAAGAACAATTATAGTCTCTATTCCGAGCGAATTTGCTATGGTTCTACTGAGTAAATACTCGGAGAAAGTCCAATCTTCGTTCACAATACAAGCCATTTGTTCTTAAGTAATCAAGAGTCTTGTTTTTCCTTAAGTTTATTGTATTGTCTGATTTTTTGATATAGCAAGAATGAAAATCACATTAAGATTAAATTTAAGAAATTAAAGATTTGATAAACTGCCTTTCCACCTAAATCTCAACTATGAAAAGATTCTTGTCTATTACCAAAACCCGCTTTTATCTAGTTACTTTTTTGAAGCATGGCTTCTCAAATCAACTATTTAGTTCTGTAATTAATTTGGTATTTACCATTACTTTGTTAACTGGTGTCAACACTATAGCAAAAGCGCAAACTGTAGAAAATCCACCTCAAGAGTTAGTTGAAACAATCTCAGAAATAGAAAAAGCTGCTAACGAACAAAACCTTGAAGAATTATTAGAATACTACAGTCAAGATTTTACTAACAATGATGGTTTAACTTATACTGCTCTGGCTGAAGCTTTAAAACAAATTTGGGATAATTATCCTCAACTAAGCTACTCTACTCAAATTAAATCTTGGGAACAAGTTGGCGATGAACTAGTGGCGAATACAGTAACTGAGATTCGCGGTACGAGAAGAAATCAGGGTAGGGTAGAACGGATCGATTCGACTCTGACATCTCGTCAATATTTTCAAGAGCAAAAATTAGTACGTCAAGAAATAATCTCAGAAGAAACCCAAAGAACTTATGGAATAAATCCCCCTAAAGTTAGAGTAGTTGTACCAGAGCAAGTTAGAGTAGGTGAAACTTATAATTTTGATGTAATTGCTACAGAACCCTTAAATAATGCTTTATTATTGGGTGAGGCGATCGAAGAAAGAACAGGAAGCGATCGCTATATTAATCCTACTACTATAGACCTCAAACCTCTGCCAGCGGGAGGAATTTATAAAGTAGTTACAGCACCTCGCCTTGCTGATAGTCATTGGTTATCGGCTATCTTGGTAAGAGGAGATGGGATAACCATGGTGACAAGACGAGTCAATATTAGTAGATAGTGGGTAAATATTTGTAAGAGTTTATATTTGGTGGTTGATGACAGAAAAAATATGCTCGATAGCTTCTAATTGGTTATCATTTTTTCTTTTCTAAATATTGTTGATGTTCCTCATCTGCCAGATAATATTCTCTTGCAGGTTTAATTTCCGTAACGATCGCTCGATCGTATTTACCAGATAGTTGCAATTGTTGTTTCGATTTTCTGGCAATTAACTCTTGTTGGGGACTATGAAAAAAAATAACCGAACGATATTGCTCCCCTCTATCTGCCCCCTGTCTATTTAAACTAGTTGGGTCGTGAATAGACCAAAATAGTTCCAATAACTCTTCATAACTAACTAGGTCTGGAGCGTATTCTATTTGTGCTACCTCAGCATGACCCGTAATTCTCGCCACAACATCGAGATAAGAAGGATTGGGAAAATGTCCCCCCATGTAACCTACAGAAGTAGAGATAACACCTTTGACTTGACGAAACGCATCTTCAGTTTTCCAAAAACATCCAGCCCCAAAAGTAGCTTTTTCCATAGTTTAATAGTTGTTAGTTATTAGTTTTTGGTGGCTTTGCTGAGTTAACGAAAAGAAAATAGACCCTCTGTTGCCAAATCGTTACTGTCAACCCCTCGCACCAGAATTAGATCGATATCATTGTAGCTAATAACGGTATCTGCACCTATTTGCTTAAAATTGAGATCGTCTTCTGAAGTAATCCCCTGAGGAGAATGAATCCCGATGATATCTTCTGTTAATTCTAAATCGTGAATTATATTTATTTTATGAGGTACATTTCCCCCATCGATCCAGAAACTATCTTTACCTTCACCACCAATTAAAATATTATTATCGCTCCGAGCCAGCCAAAAAGTATCATTACCATCTCCACCCAAAATAATATTGTCATTACCAGCAGCAGAAATTAGCAAATCATCGCCATTATTTCCTAGGACGGTATCTCCTTTACTCGCCAAAACTCGATCGTCACCAGCACCAGCTAAAAGACAATTATTCCCTACTCTAGCGGAACTAGCATCGATAACATCATTTCCTGCTTTGGTAAACAAAATATTGCCATTGCCATCAAATAAATCGCCATCGTCAGCAGCATTAAAAAAATCGTCTCCTGTAGTACCCTGAATTGGTATATCGGTTCGATGGGGTTGTTCTCCACCTTGAATAAAGTATTGTGATTCTTTCCAAACTGCTTGAGCTACATCTTTACCTAATTTACGACCATTGAGATCTCCATCATCAAAATGAATACCACCGTAAATACGGGAAAGTCCAGCTTCATCGGCAGCTTCACTAAAACTGTCCCAATTTAGAGTTACTGTTGTTTGAGGCGTAAAACCAGGCTCAAAACGGGATTGTCCTGGTTCAAAAGTGACACTAGCACCAAATCGATCCGAACCAGTAAATAGTTGCAAAATTTCTGCTCCCGCAGCACTAAAAGCACTGTGACCAGAGGTATACTCGGCAAAAGGAGGAGAAGGATCGCTTCCTGGAGTTTGATAAGTAAGAAAATCGGTAGCTAAAATAGTTTGAGTTCCTTGTTCTGCACCCGCCCAAGCTTCGATCGCAAATCCTCCTAACTCTGGATTAAATTCTCCAATTAAACCCAATTCGCCTAATTCCCGAACTGTCCGAACAGGACGAGCGTAGTCATAATAAGTTTTAGCTTCCCAAGTAGCAATACCCGCATCAAAAACAGCATTACCAAGGGCAAAAAATAATTGCGCGTCTTCATCTAAACTATGGTCATCTCTAGCAGAAACAAATTGCCCAAAACTCATCCAAGTCCCTGGCGGAAAAGATGTCCCCGCACCATCTTCCCAAAATTCGGCAGTTAACTTTTGTTCGTCGGTAAGATTGGCACTAACATCAATAATTCTTTCTGCCTGTAAAATAAACTCAGGATTAATAACCTCTCCAATTAAATCTGGAGTAATTGGCAAAACTTCCCCTGTGTTTTTGAGGGTAATGGTTTTCAATTCTAAATTAACTTCCCCTTCTACTAGTAAAAATGGTTCTGGTGCTTCTGGGCGAAATTGATTACCTGATTCTAAAGCAAAGGGAATAATATTACCCCAATGAGGCGTGAGACAGTTTTGAAGATTAATTTCCTCTCCTGGTTCGGCATCAATAGGTATGGGTTCTGGTGTCCAACGATCGATCTCCCAAGCATCGCCAGGAGGATTGACAGGCTTATAATTAGTAATATCTGAATAGGGAATGCCCAGAGTTCCGTTAGGATCGTCTCCTGCTTGATTAGCACCATCCTTGAGGCGAAATTCGATTAAAGCTTCGGCGGAAACATTTCCAATTCCCGCAGCCGTAGTTATATCTGTAGTTGTGTTGTCTGAGTCGAAACCAAGTTCCCCCATCAACTGGTCAAAAATATTTATTTGCTCGGGAAATAATTGGCTCAAAACACGGTAAGCAGCAAAGCTCATCGCCTCTTCTTTATTAGCTTTAGTAATCTCTACTTGAGGACGTTGTAAATCGTCTCCCAATCGAGTGGCGATCGCCTCTGGGTCATAAGCTGCCCAGGCATCAAACATTGCTGTATGTACCATAGCATAAGCACGAGAAGCAATAGTCGGCCCCACAGCAGTATCGATTATGGCTTGTTGTACTGCCCTATCCCAGAGTACCGATATAGTTGGCGATAAATCGTTTACAGTTACTAGTTGAGTATCGGGTTCAATTTCTAAGCTAGGAACAAAATCTGAAGTGAGTGGATGGTAATTTTCCCCAGAAACTATTATTTCTTGCACTGTTTTTAGTCCTTTAAATTAATTTAGAATGCCAATTCTCTGTTTTAATACCCAAATTTGGCAAACAAATTAATGTTAGTTCTGGAGGAAGCAAGTTGATTGAGGAGGATAGAGATCGGCTTCTAGTTTTCGACTATCAACATTTTCGCACCTGTATCTATCTACTCTTCTACTTTAAAATTTGCTACAGAAGCTTGCATTTTTTTGACAACAGCTACAGTTTCTTCTAAAGAATTAGCTATTTGACGAGAAGAATCGGCGGTATTTTCGGAAATGCTGGCAATTTTTTCTACCAAACTACTGACATATTGTGATGTCTCCGCTTGAGATACCGTAGCTTGAGAAATGGTTCCAACTAATTTGTCGATATAACCAGACACTTCAAAAATTTGACTCAAGCTTTGTTTTGCCTCAGATACTTGAGTAGTTCCTTCTGCTACTTGAGAAATCCCTATCTCCATTGCTTTTAAGACTAAATCTGTTTCTTGTTGTATATTGTCTAATATCTGTTCGATTTCTTTAGTGGCAGTACCCGACTGATTGGCTAGTTTACCAATTTCTTCGGCAACTACAGCAAAACCACGACCTTCTTCTCCCGCTCTAGCTGCTTCAATACTAGCGTTCACCGCGAGTAAATTAGTTTTCAAAGAAATTTGCTCGATCAAAGAAATTGCTTTAAGAATACGTTGGGAAGACTCCTCTAATCTTTTAACCTTGTCTCCTGTTTCTATTACGGTCGATCGCAGTTGTACGATAGTATTGACTGTTTTGTCGATGGCTTCTTCGCCTGTTTCTGCCATAATTGCAGCTTTTTTGGCTACTTCTGCTGCTGATTTAGCATTATTTGCCACTTGTTGAATTGATAAATTCATTTCTTCAACTGCTTTGAGAGTCTGGCTAATTTGCGTTGCTTGCTTGAGGTTCTTTTCTACCAGATGCAGAATTTCTTTTTCATTTTCGCCTACAGAACTATTAACTCGATCGGCTGCTTGTTTAACTTGCGTAATTAGTTCTTGTAAATTTTCAATAATCGAGTTAAAAAAGTCAGCAACAATAGCTACTTCACTAGAAGTCATTTCTGCTCTTACAGTTAAATCTCCACCAGCAGCATACTCAATAGTATCTAATAGTTCTAATAATTCTTCTTGGAGTATTTCTTTTTGTTCCCGCTCTCGTTGGAGATTAGATTCAATTTTTGTCACCATTTTATTCATTTCTCGGGACAAAATTCCGATGTCATCTTCTCTATCTGTATTTTTGAGTCTCAATCCCTGCTCTCCGCTACCTACTTTTTGAGCAAAATGAGCCAAATTATTAAGACTGCGAGCGACATAAGCAGCTAAAGGAATCGCAGCTAAACTAGATAAAACCAAAACGCCACCACCGATGCCATAACTAAGGAGAGCAATATTTTGAATCGATCTCCTAATTTGAGCTTGAGATTCTCCTACAGAAACCATTCCAATGACGCTGGCTCGAACAGGATTCAATTTTTGATAGTAGCTATAAATCGGATGATAGGCAACTAAATATTTTTGTCCCAAAATATAAGTTGTCCCCATAAAATTTTCCCCTCGATTTAAAACCGTTTCTATTACTTCTGCCGATGCTCTAGTTCCCAGTCTTCTCGATTCACGGTTGCGATAAGAAATGTTAGTACTAACTATCCAGTCCCTAGCATAAATGTTAGCCGTAGATACTCTAGTTTCTTCGATGACTTGCTCGAAAATTTCTGAGTGGCGATTGAGCAAAGTACCAATAACTGCTGTCCCAACTATTCGATCTTCAATTATAATCGGTTCTACTGCCATTAATACTAGACCTTGTTCACCTCGAGCGATATCCTGGCTATTTTCTAATAAATTTCCCTCTTCATCTCGTAGCTCGATGGTTGCTTGTTTTGCTAGTTTTAAACGTTGCCAAAATTTTCCTTCTAGTAAATCCATCCCCGATAAAGAAATTTCTTCTGCAAGAGCGTCCCGAATCATCGGGACATCTCCTAGATTGATAGCTGAGGCTAAAGATTTAAGATTTGATTCTTTTCCTGCTGTATTAGATTCGGTAAAATATTCTAAGAATTCTTGATTTGGAGATTGAATTTTTTGAGCAACTGTTATACCCCGAGCATCAGTAATCAAATAAAAGCTCTCATCATTATCATTTCTTGTATAGTCTTCCAATAACTGATTCACAGTAGCTCGATTTTCTGGATTACCTACTTCTAGTTGAGATGAAACAACAATTCCTGCTAACTTACCCACCTCTTCTTCCATCTCTTCTTCACTGTCTTCGATCTCTTTTTCTAGGGCTTTTAGATCGAATTTTAAGTTCTGCTCTAGGCTCTCAATTAGATGTTTTTCCGTAATAGTCACGATAGCTTGAGTTACAGCTATCACGGGAATAATAATGCTCGTTAACATCAAAAAAGTTAGTTTATTACGAAAACTTTGATTATTCCAGCGTCGTTGTAAGAGTCGAATTATTTTTACAGGGTTAGTTCTCGGTCTGGGTACATCAGAAGAATCGAAAGATTCATCTAAAATTGCTGGTTTTAAAATAATCTGCCCTTGGTCATTATTTTTATGGGAAGTAGAATTATTGTGATTATTCATAAACTTAAAATTGGCTGGCGATCGATAAAGTTGGTTGTTTGAGAAACCGAGTAAGCTTTGCTATCTATAAAAATTGCTTGCTATAAAAAAAATAAAAATAATTTATTTACGAAGACTTTAATTGAGCTAAAACTCGCCATAGTTCTTCTTTGTTAAAAGGTTTATTCATATAAGCAGTTGCTCCCAAATTCATCGCTGCTTGGCGATGTTTTTCACCACTACGAGCAGTTAACATAATTACGGGAAGATGCTGATATTGAGGATTAGATTTTACTTGACTTAAAAAACCAAAACCATCGAGTCGAGGCATTTCCAGATCGCAAATAATCGCAAAAACAGAAACCCCCGCTGCGAGTTTTTCTAAGGCTTCTCGTCCATCTCCAGCTTGTTCGATCTGATAACCATATTTTTCGAGAGTTAAGGCCAGGAAATGACGAGAATTAATTGAATCATCGATCAGCATAACAGTATTATTGTTAGGAGCGTAGGTTATTCTCGGGGGAGATAAAGAAGCGAGTCCCTCTGGTACATCGGAATTGGGAACTTCAGAGCTAACTAACGAGGGTAAATGGTTTAATTGAGGTGAGATATCGATGGTTGTAGTGGGTTGAGTTGGGTCAAAATCTGGCTCTAATTGAGGAGAAACTGAAGTTGATCGGTTATTAATCGATTTGAGTAAAGCAAGCACATCCACCAAAGGAACAACTTGACCATCTCCTAAGAGAGTACAACTACAAAATCCTTCAGGTAAAGCAAGATTTCCTTCAACCTGACGCACGGTTACTTCTTCTTCTCGCCAATAGCGGTCTGTTTGAATCCCAAATAATTCATTTCCTTGAGAAACCATTAACACTGTAGGTTGGTTTATACTAGGAATTTCATCTGGAGCGAATTTGGCAGAAGCAGCAGGAATATGAAGACAACGCTCTAATCTGAGTAGAGGGACGATCGAGCCTTCTACATTGAAAAATTCTTGACCTCCTTTAGTAAAGATTTTCTCTGGCTCGACAATTAGCATTTCTTCCACGACATTACTGGGAAAAGCCAGTAACATATTGTTGCTTTCTACGAGTAAAACTCTAAGTACTGAAAGTTTAAAAGGAACGGCAATCGTTAGAGTTGTACCTACTTCTGCTATAGATTGGACATCGATCGTTCCGCCAATTTCTTCTAAATTAGTTTTAACTACATCCATACCCATCCCCCTGCCTGCTAAGTCTGTCAACTCGTCAGCAGTACTGAATTCTGGCTTAAAAATGAGTTGAAGTAAATCGCTTTTGCGAATCCGAGGATCGGGAGCAATTAAACCCATGGCAACGGCTTTGGTGCGGATTTTTTCTAGATCGATTCCCTTACCATCATCGCTAACGGCGATGGCAATGCGATCGCCTCGATAGGAAGCATTGATTGTAATCGTGCCTTGCTCGGGTTTACCTTTAGCTTTTCTGGTTATAGGGTCTTCTATCCCATGGGCAAAGGCATTACGCACTAGCTGAATCAAGGGACTTTTCAAAGATTCAATAATCGTGCGATCGATTAAGGTAGAACTTCCACGTATTTTTAATTGTGCTTTTTTGCCGTATTGTAATTCGAGATTGCGTAAAGCTCTAGGAAAAGGTGCTACTAACTCAGCCAAAGGACGCATCCTAATTTGATTGAGTCTAGTTTGCATCATTTCCGAGTTACGGGTAAAAGCATTGGCGGTAAACTCTGCTTCTTCTAAATTATAATTAAGATCGTCGGTAATTTTGGCAATTTGGTCGATAATGGCAAAGGCTTCTTGAGATAGAGATAAATTATAACTTTGGGTATTTATATCTTTAAGTTCTTTATTATTTGTCCAAGGATAATCACTCTCCTGGCTATTTTTACTGGTGTCAACCCCAACAGGAACTGGTGTAACTTTTAAGGAATTGTATAAATTTCGGACTTCTTGGTTTTGTAGGGTCTTAAATTGGTTTAATAGTTGAATTTTTTGTTGGAGTAAGTTACAAAAACGGCGCATTCGTTTTAGCCTTAGGTTCATACTATTGCGTTCGACTGTGTATTCCCCAAATAATTCATTCAAGCTATCGAGATGACGAATTGAAACCCGAATACTATTGTCAATAATTTCATTGTCTGTAGCAGATTTCTTTTCTGCTGTTAGGGCGGGAGGACTTTTTTGCTGGATATTACGAACCGGACTTGGTTCTTCTTCTTTGGTAATCTTTTCTAGAGAAGCAATCCAATCTAAAGTGGCTTCGGGAGATAATGGTATTTGTTCTGCTGCGATCGGTAGTATTTCTTCTTCATCCAAAGTCGAGGGAATTGATGTCGTAGTAGGGGAAGTAGCACTATTGTTATCTGTTACTTTGATTTGCTGCTCTTCTAAGTCCAATTTACGGGGAATCGTATTTTCTTCTCCAGCAATTACTTTAGTTTGAGCTTTGCGCCATTCGTACAAAGCGCAGTTGGCAATATTAACTATTTGTTCTGGATTAGTTTCTAGCTCTTGGACGATCGATTCACATAAACTGACTAAAGAATCGATTTTGAGCATTTGACTCAAACCAGCAAGCTCTTGGGCGATAGATGACAATTCCGCTCTTAGGGCAGAGGGAGAAGATTCGGGCAAAGCTGTTTCTAGTCGTTGCAGGTATTCCTCTACTTCTGTCTGAAACAACAAGACTTTTATTTCTCGATCTCCATCGGTGGCAATAATCGAAAAATCAGCTTCTGGTTGAGGTTTTCCTAAATTATCGTGTAATTGCTCAAAAATTGGCTCTAAGTTAGCTTCTAGCCACGATTGCTCTATCTCTTCCTCCCGCAGGGCAAAAGTAATTATCTCTCGCAAAAGATCTATACTCGAAAGTAGCAACATTTCTACTTCTGGGGGGATCGATTCTAGTTGTCCTGAATTTAATACTTTAAAGCAATCTTCTAAACGATGAGCAAAACTACTCAGAGTCATAAATTCCATCATGGCAGCACTGCCTTTAATCGAATGAGCAGCACGTAAAACTGCCTTCAAAGATTGAGGCTCTAGAGGAGCGTTACTCAAACCCAATAATTCAGACTCGATCGTGTTTAAATATTCTTGAGCTTCTGCTAAAAATTGCCGTTTAATAGTCTGTTCTCGGTCTTCTCCCATGATCTAATATTTATTTATTTTGGTTAATTTTTATCTAGTTAAAGGGTGATTTAAAAAAAATTATTTTTTATGAAGAATCGGTGCATTTAAAATAGCCTCAGTATTCAAAAGCATGAGAGTTTCTTCTGATTGCTGAATCCAACCGCTTAAAAAGGGAATCATTTTCGGGGAAAGATTAAATTTTGAGCTTTCTGTCGCATATTTAGCTAAAGCTAGTTTCTCTTCTCCGCTCATTGGTAAGTGGCTGTCTCCGCCATAGAATGACGGACGGGGTTCATAAACTGTCCCCTCAGCATAGGCAAAGCCTCGTAAGGATTGCTGGCTTGTTTGCTCTATATTTTGAGACTCCACTAGCTCGTCGTTTGCTTGAATATCTTCTTTTCGATCGCCTTCTTCTGTAAGGAAGTTAATTTCTGCCTTATGCAAACGAATTACTTCTTGTATTTGTTGTACCACCAGTCCTAAAGCCATGTTTTCATGATTAGCGATCGCTACTTGATAATGTTCTCTAGGACATTGAATCGGTTTTAAGTTCAAGATCTGGGGTAGATCGACTAGCCAAATTACTTGATTACGACGATAGACTAAACCCAAAATACATTTAGCCATGCCTGGAATAAAAGTGACCTGTTCTCTTTGGATTAGAGCAACTTCTTTGATTTGTCCTAAAGGCAAAATCGATCTGACTTTTTCTTCTAGCTGTAACTTTAAATAAGCATCACCTAATTTGGGTGATAACGGCTTGAATTCTAGAGTAGGCTGGTTTAAATTTTCCATCATATATTAAGCAATTACAGAACGAATAGCTTTAACAATTTCTTCTCTAGTAAAAGGTTTAGTTATGTACAAGTCTGCTCCCTGGCGAATTCCCCAAATGCGGTCTAATTCCTGATTTCTTCCCGTACAAAGCACTACGGGTAGCTGACGAGTTGCTGGATTTTTTTTTAGGCTTCTGCATAACTGAAAACCATTCATACCCGACATCACCACATCTGTAACAATTACATCGGGTTTTTGCTCTACAGTTTTTTGTAAAGCTTCTCTAGCATTATTGGCGCGAATTACGTTGTAACCACTATCTTGCAAATAAACACTAATCAGTTCCACTTGGGAGGGAACATCATCTACGACTAAAACTGTAATCATCTTCTTGGGCTGAATTGATGTTTAAGTCAAATATCTAAAAGCTATTTTGAGTAATTCTGATTGGGTAAAAGGCTTAGTAATATAGTCTGTTGCTCCTGCTAATCTTGCTTTAGCTCGATCGATAAATCCTTCCTTCCCAGTGACAATTACAATTGGTGTGAGCTTAAAAAGAGCATGATTTCTTAAAAGAGAACACAATTGATAGCCATCTAAATTAGGCATACCAATATCTAACAAAATTAAATCTGGTTTTATTTTTAAAATTTGGACGAGAGCTTTGACTGGGTCTTGAATTAAAGAAACTACAAAAGCATCATTGTCTAAAAATTTTTCAATTTTACGTAAAACTGCGGGACTATCATCAACACAGGCAATTTTCCAGGTTTTTTCTATTTTAGGAGTATTGGGTATTTTGACTAAAGCTGCTTGTGTATTGTCTTGAGGTAAGCGCGGGGTAATTCTCCTGTTTAAAACATTAGTATTGGTATTATCTATTTTGGGTAGTCGATCGAAAGGTGGATAGGGCTTACGTAAAAAAATAACGCCCCTGACAATCAAAGGATATAATTTTTGGGCTAGCTGTAACTCATCTTGATTGAACAATGCCGATAATTGGCAGAAATTAAATCCTTTCAGCACTCTGCCTAATTTTTCTTGCTGTTCGGAAGAAATTCTTCTTTGGGCATGAGATTGAGCAAAGAAGTAAGGACGTTGAAAAGGCGACCAAATATTCGGACTCAAAGCTTTCCAAGCTTGTAGTCTCTGTTGACAGTTCTGAACAAACAGCTGCCAATCAAAACTACAAATTATGGGGGATAAGCTGGCTTTACTGACGGTAATTTCTGATTCTATTTTAGGTATTAAGAGATAAGACTCTAATACTTCTCTAGTTAATCGCCTAATTAACAATTCTGCTTCTGCCAATTTTAAATAGTTTTGTGCCACCAAATAGCAAATAGCTTGATAATCAGATTTTAGCAACTCGTCTTTATTCCAGCCAGATTCAAACTTGACCCGAATTTGGGTGCGCAAATCTCTGGTTAGAATTGGAATTTCATGATTTAAACGACGCAGATGTCGTTCTAATCTTTCAAAAGGCTCTAAAGAATTGGTGGCATAAGTTAACTTTCCCTGTGACAAATAAATTGTGTAAGAGATTGAGTTATAGGATACTTGTAAACAACCATTAGCTTGAGAATCTGATAGTTGTTCTAGTAACTCTGTGGGTGGAAGATACACATCTCTTCCTGGGGTAAAAAATTGTTTGGTCATCGCTCAAACCTACTCTCCTACTCTTTTTATGGTAGATATCTCCTTTATTGAGCTAAAACTTGGCTAAATCGTGAATTAGGCTTGACATCAATCATTGTTTTCTTGTTTGTTAGATTAATAATGTTTTTTTACCTCATACTCGAAATCTTCTTTAATTCAGTATTACTTACGTAATTTTGATGAAGATTTAAAAAATAATAATGACAATTTAGGTGATTATACCAAAATGCTCTATGCAAAAATGCTCACAGATGACGGGAGGATCGAGGAAATAACCTAGTAGAAATACTTACTTCAGTCTATTTTTAAGTATAAAAATAGACTATATGCTTGAGGTGGTGGTATTTTATCCAAATTAAATTTATAAATTTATGGTCTCTAAATCATTGACTTTTTTTTCTGCTTCCTCGAACAAGAACAATAAGTTGTTTTGGTTCAGCTTAAGCATTACTTTTGCCGTAATCTGTGGTTTATTAGCTCTCAAAGAAGGTTTCAGCAATGAGTGGGTTGTACAAGACGATGCCAGACAACACGTGTTTTGGATGTTACGCTATCTAGATCCTGAATTGTTTGTCAATGATTTAATTGCTAATTATTTTCAATCAGTTGCGCCTATTGGTTATAGTAGCTTGTATCGTGCAGCTGCAACTATAGGAATTAACCCTTTAGTCTTTAATAAATTTTTGCCTTCGATTCTCGGCATTATTTGTACTTATTATTGTTTTGCTTTTTGTTACAAAATATATCCAGTTCCTTTTGCTTGTTTTGTAGCCAGCTTAATTTTTAATCAAATCGTTTGGCTGAAAGATGATGTTATTTCAGCGACTCCCAGAGCTTTTGTTTATCCTTTATTACTCGCTTTCTTATATTATTTATCAGAACGTTATTTATTGCCTTGTATCGCCACGATCGCTCTAATTGGTGCATTTTATCCTCAAGCTATTTTTGTATGTTCGGGAATGTTAGTATTGCAGCTTTTACGCTGGCAGAATAAGCGTCTGAGTTTTTCGCGCAACTTCGATGATTATTACTTTTGTTTTATGGGTTTGGGGGTAGCAGTAGCAGTGATGTTGCCCTATGCACTGTCAGTGTCAGAATTTGCTCCTGTAATTACTGTAGAACAAGCTAGGCAATTGCCAGAATTTTACCCGAAAGGCAGATCGGCTTTTTTCAAAGATCATTGGTACAGTTATTACTTTGGTGGCGGACGGAGTGGCATGATTCCGAATTCGCTTTGGACTCCTGCTACCACTAGCTTTAGCTTATTTTTACCAATTTTGCTATCGCTGCCTCAGCGTTTTCCCCTAGTCAAAAAAATACAGCCGAGTATTATTTTGTTACCTCAACTGATAATAACGTCTGTATTTATGTTTATCATGGCTCATATTTTTCTGTTTAGATTGCATTTACCCAGTCGTTACACGGGTTATAGCTTCAGAATTATTGTAGCGATCGCAGCAGGAATAGTTATCAGTATAATCACGGATGCTTTGTTAAAACAATTACAAACTACCAAAAAACAATTGCCCCAATTTAGACTGATAGCACAAAAAACTTTAGCTCTAATTTTCTTAATCGCGATCGCCATAACTTTATTTTTGTATCCAAGCTTTGTCAATAATTTTCCTTCTACTAAATACAAAACTGGAGGAATACCGCAATTATACGAATTCTTACAACAGCAGCCCAAAGATACTTTAATTGCCTCTTTAATTGAAGATACAGATAATATTCCTACTTTTGCCCGACGTTCTATCTTAGCTAGTAGAGAATATGCAATTCCCTATCACTGGGGATATTATGGCGAATTCCGTCAAAGAGTCGTAGATTTAATTCAAGCTCAGTACACTACTAGTTATAATCTTTTACAACAATTTATTCGTCGCTACGGTATCGATCTCTGGATTGTAGAAGATTCTAGTTTTACTTCAGAATATTTAGAGCGTAATCGTTGGCTCAAACAACATCAACCAGTTACCCAAAAAGCGATCGAGCGGTTAAATAAGGGGATTACTCCGATTTTATCTACCTATAAAGATAGCTGTACGGTTTTTCAACACGATCGGTTTACAGTAATTGATACTAAATGTATATTGGATAAGGTTTTTAGTCGTTAGTTGTTAGTTGTTAGTTGTTAGTTGTTAGTTGTTAGTTGTTATAGGTTAAGCGGGAATGTCAACTTTAATCTCTCCAGCTAAGTTAAAAGCATGATGCACTGCTTTAAGAGCTTCGATCCCTTCTGCTTCGGCGACAACACAACTAATTTTGATTTCTGAAGTAGCAATCATTTGAATATTAATTTTCTCGGTTGCCAAAGCGGTAAAAAATTTAGCTGCTACCCCTGGTTTAGCGATCATGCCCGCACCGACGACACTAACTTTAGCGATCGCCATATCTAAAGATACTTCTTCACTACCAATCTCTTTAACCAACTCATTTAAAGCGTTTTTGGCAGTTTCTCCGTCTGCTTGGGCTACGGTAAAGGCAATATCGCGAGTGGGAATACCATTAACGATCCGACAGCGTTGAGACTGAATAATCATGTCTACACTAATATTTTTCTGGGCTAAGAGTCCAAAAATTCGGGCTGCCATACCCGGGCGATCTGGGATATGGCGTAAAGCCAAACGAGCTTGATTGCTATCTAAAACTACGCCTCTTACTGAGGGGACATCCACAGTAGAAGATGTAGGGTAAGAAGAATTAGAGACAGAAGAACTATCGATTTCAAAAGCTTGGCATAAACAAGACAAAGCGCGATCGCAATCTTCTTCGTCAATAACACAACTTACTTTAACTTCGGAAGTAGAAATCATTTCGATATTAATTCCTGCCTCAGCTAGAGTCTGAAACATCTTAGCAGCTATCCCAGGACGACCGATCATGCCTGCGCCAGAAATTGCTACTTTAGCAATACGTCGATCGAGCATTACTTCTGCTTCATCTAGTTGAGTGGGATGACCCCGTAAAGATGGAGCGATGGCTTCGGCAACGGCTTCAGCTTGTTTAATTACTTGTTTGACTACAGTAAAAGCAATATCGTTAAGATTACCTTCGTGAATTGATTGAATAATTAAATCCACATCGAGATTTTGCTGGGCAATTTCGTTAAATAAACGAGCAGCAATACCAGGAGAGTCGGGGATGCGTAAAAGAGCGATTTTAGCTCGATCGCTATCTAACTCTACTCCATCTACCGCCTTGGTAATTTCTAGCCCAGTTAAAGGACGAGGTTTAGGTGAAGGGCTGACAACTCTCGTGCCTGGGGCATCACTCCAGCTAGATAAAACAACTAAAGGCATACCATAATTACGGGCTATTTCTACAGCGCGGGGATGAAGCACTTTAGCCCCCAAACTCGCCAACTCTAGCATTTCATCGGCGGTAATTTCTGCCATTAATTGAGCTTCAGGAACAATGCGGGGGTCTGTGGTGAGAATCCCCGGTACATCGGTATAAATTTCACAGCGATCTGCTTTGAGAGAGACGGCTAAAGCTACAGCAGAAGTATCCGAACCACCCCTACCCAAAGTAGTAATTTCTAAATCTTCGCTGGCACTAATACCTTGAAAACCAGCTACGACTACTACTTTACCCTGATTGAGATGTTTGGTGAGGCGATCGGTTTTAATTTGCAGAATCCTGGCTCGACTATGGGCAGCTTCGGTAACAATGCCAACTTGCGCTCCAGTAAGGGAAATAGCCGGTTGTCCCATTTCTTGTAGAGTCATACTCAACAGGGCAATAGAAACCTGTTCTCCCGTAGAGAGGAGCATATCCATCTCTCGCTTACAGGGATTCGTTGATACTTCTTTCGCTAAACCTACTAAAGTATCTGTGGTTTTGCCCATAGCTGAGACAACTACCACCAGACTATTTCCTTGTCGAACGGTCTCGATTACTCTTCGAGCAACAGCTTTGATCCTTTCTGTCGAACCAACAGAAGTACCACCATATTTTTGGATAACTAATGCCATAATTCCCTACTCCCAGACCAACAATGGCACTGCCGATCTTATCAGTTATTAGCTCTTAGTTACCAGTTTTATTTTCTAAATAATTTCTAGTTCATCTTCCCTGAAGTGGGCCTTAAACTTTTTATCGAACTTAACAACCACAGGCAAATTAGGACTTATGGGTCTTCCTTGCCAATCATTGATGTAGTCTTCTATCTCTCCTTCCATACCTTTGAGGTCAAAAGGTTGTTTTTTACTTTTAGGATAGTGATACACAATTACAGATTTACTCACACGGATGCGATCGCCTTTTTTCATATTTTTTCTGTTAATTCTCTCTTTACTCAAAGTTATCGGTTATGCCTATTCAGCTTTAGGCAGCTTTACCATTCTTGCATACTAACTGACAGATAAATAACGAATCCTCCACAAGCAAAAACTAATATTTAATTTAATTTTTCCCAAGGTACAACTGGCTAAAGAGATATCATCATCTTTAATAATTAGTCTCATTTATTAACGGATGTTCAGAATTAACAAACTCACCTTATTTTGGCAGCAAATTGGCCAAATTAGTAAATACATTAGCTTAGGGGTATTGTGCTTTGCTTTAGTAGTAGGTTGTAATAGTAACTCAACCCAGACATCTAATCCATCAAACATTAGTAATAGTAATCGAATTTCTATAGGTACAACCTTAAAACCCCGTACTCTAGATCCTGCCGATAGCTATGAATTAGCCGGGTCGAATATCATTTATAACGTGGGAGAAAGTCTCTATACTTACAAATTAGGGACAACGGAAATCGAACCTTTATTAGCTACAGAACTTCCTCAAGTGAGTGAAGATGGATTGACTTACACCATCCCGCTAAGGGAAGGAGTAACTTTTCATGATGGTACGCCTTTTAATGCTGAAGCTATGGCGTTTTCTCTCCGCAGGTTTATCGAAAATGGTGGTAAGCCTTCTTTCTTATTAGCAGATGTAGTCGATAAAATTGAAGTTACGGGGGAATACGAACTAACTATTACTTTAAAACAACCCTTTGCTGCTTTTCCTGCCCTCCTCGCTTTTCATGGCACTGCTGCGGTATCGCCCCAAGCTTACGAAATTGGTGAAGGAAAATTTGCTCCCAACAAATTAGTGGGTACGGGGAAATATAAGCTAGCCCAATTTAATAGTGATTCTCTCAGTCTCGATATCAATGAAAATTATTGGGGTGAACCAGCAGCTAATGAAGGAGTAGATTTACAAATATATGCAGGAAATTCCGCTAATTTGTTTAATAGTTTTCGCACAGGCGCGATCGATGTTGCTTACCAATCCCTCGATGCCAATCAAATTAGTAACTTAGTGGAAGGAGCAGCCGAGGATAAATGGCAAGTTGTTGATGGTTCGGGTACTGTGGTAAACTATCTTACCTTAAATCTTCAGCAAAAGCCGTTAGATCGAGTAGAAGTCCGTCAAGCTATTGCTTCGATTATCGATCGCGCTTTAATTAATCAGCGAGTCTTTGAAGGACAAGCAGAACCAATTTATAGTCTTATTCCTACGGCGTTTGATGTCTATGCTCCTAAGTTTCAAGTAACCTATGGTGATGTCAATGGGACTAAAGCTAAGGAATTGTTAGCTAAAGCTGGCTATTCGGCAGAAAATCCCGCTATTGTCGATATTTGGTATCCTTCTGGTTCTATTACTCGTGGGATCGTGGCTGAAACTCTCAAAGCATTTGTGGAGAGGGAATTAGAAGGAGCAATTCAGTTTGTCCCGAATAGTGTTGAATCTGCTTCCTTTTTTGGCAATGTGGGTAAAGGTATTTATCCTGCTACTCTAGCAGATTGGTATCCCGATTTTCTCGATCCTGATAACTATATTCAACCCTTTCTAAGTTGTAGTCAAGGTTCGGACGCAGGCGGTTGTCAAGAAGGTGCAGCCCAGAGTAGAGGTTCATTTTACTATAGCGAGCGCATGAATCAGTTAATCGATCGACAAAGACAAGAAACTAACCCCGAAACCCGTAAAGCTATTTTTACTGAAATTCAAACAAATTTAGCTGAAGATGTCCCTTATATCCCTCTTTGGCAAACTAAAGATTATGCTTTTGCCCAAAATAATATTGAGGGCGTAATTATTAATCCCAGTCAAAATTTTCCTTTTTGGACAATTGCTTATAAAAAATAGGAAAAAAGAACCTAAATATGCTATGTTAGTAGATGCCTAATCGCGGATGTGGTGGAATCGGTAGACACGCACGCTTGAGGGGCGTGTGGCTCACGCCATGGGAGTTCGAGTCTCCCCATCCGCACTAAAATCTATAAAGCTAATAGGGAGACTTTCACTCCCATAGCCAAATTGCCACACTTTAAGGTATCCAAAATCTACCCAATAACATCATTATTCCCATATCAATTCGCGAGTAAAAAGCAACTTCATTAACTCTTTTTTTATTTATCTTTTGTGTAAAGCACTTAATCCAAATAAAAAACCGCTTAGTGGTAAAAGCTAGGCGGTTACTTGCTCCGTCCTTATGTTTGAGGAGACCTCAGACAGGATATAGTAAAATCCAGGGTACAGGAGTTGAACCTGTCTAAAAAACTTACAATCCTGATTCTACCGTTAATTTTATCAAAATACGCTCACTAATCAAAAGGTTAATGAGCGTAAAATGAGCGAAAAAAAAATACCCAATGGCATAATCCCTGATGATGGTAGCTACTTAGGCTCGATCAAAGGTAAAGCTTTAAGAGAAAAACAAGCTAAGGAAAAATTCGATCGAGCATGGAAATCCCAAAAACAGCTTTTAAAAGATTCACTAGTCAAATTATACAAAGATAAGAACTCTATAGGCTTACAATGGCATACAATGCTTAATTGGGATGATTCATTGCTACCTAGTCCAAGACGTATCAAAAGAGCATTAAACGCGCTAAATAAAGGTAAATTTCCTTTGACTAGTGAATCAGTTAACCGAGCTATACAGATAGCGCAGGAAATTGATTTAAAGATTAAAGCTAACTCTTTTTCTTGGCAAAATTATCCTCAATAGTTGCCAAAGCAATTAAGACCTAAAAATTTAAATTCAGAAAAACCAATAACAATTAAAGATGCTATTGAAGCATTCATTAATGACTATTGGCTAAATAAAGACAAAAACAAGTATCAAGATAACATTAATCTCAAAAACACCTATTTAGGATATTACAAAAGAATTCCCGATTGGAATATCATAGCTACAAAAGAAATTTTAGATAAGGTAGCTAGGGAATACCCAAAATCAATTAAAAGAAATGAATGCTGTACTGCATTAAAAAAATTAGCTCCATACTGTGGATTACTAGATTACGCTCCTCAAGAATTTAGACTCAAAAAAAATCAGATAGAAGTAAAAGCTAAACCAAAACGTGATTTAAGTGAAAAAGAGATAGAAGAATGGTATGATAAATTTCCTGAATGGCAAGGAAATAAAAGCAATCCTAGTCACTGGGAACTATGGCAATGGTGGTATGGGATGCAAGCTACCTATGGATTCAGAAATCACGAAGTATTGAATATCTATAATTTAGATTGCCAATATACGGATGATAAAGGCAGAATCTATTATCCTTTTAGCGATCCGATTAAGAACCCTAGAGGTATTATCTATACCAAAGGAAAAGGCGTTAAACGCGCTGCTTTTTTACCTCAACCT
Source organism: Xenococcaceae cyanobacterium (assembly GCA_051439545.1). Lineage (GTDB taxonomy): Bacteria > Cyanobacteriota > Cyanobacteriia > Cyanobacteriales > Xenococcaceae > JASJDJ01. The sequence goes on from JBFRWK010000086.1 coordinate 51,650, forward strand.
ATAAAATGGTTAGAGCGTTTTAACCTTAGGGAAATCCCTCAAGAATATTGGAATTTTCAAAATAAAATCAAGGATTTACCTGATTACAAAAAAGAGCAAGCTAAAGTCTATAAAAGGAAAAGCTATGGGGGTTTCTTATATGAACATGGTTTTACCTTTACAGCTTATAACTTACGTCATGCTTACAATGTAAAATCTCACGGATTAGGAATTCCAGTAAGCTTAATTGCCAAAAATTTAGGGCATACAATCCAACAAAACACTACTACCTATCTTGAATCTCAGGGATTAAAAAGTTGCTTAGATGCCTTAGATTTATGGGAAAAGCAACAAAACAATAAAAGCACTAACAGCTTATCCTTAGAATCTCAAATCGACTTATTAAGACAAGAAAACGAACAACTTAAAGCAATTATTCAACAATTACTGGAAAGCTTAAAGAGTGAATAAATAAAACTAGGTAGAGAAAATACTCTACCTATTGCCCAACACTGCTTTTTTAAAAACGAGCGATCGCTATGAATGGTTAGAAAAGGCAGTAGAACTATTTAAAAGTGATGAGTTTAAAACTAATCCTAACTATGTCAGGTTCTTAGTATGGCGCAATAAAACAGCAGATAAGCTAAACGCCTATGTACGTAAAGCTATCTTTGGGGAAAATGCACTTATTTACCAAAGCTAATACTGTCTTCTATAACTTGTATCTCTTTTTCAGTCTGTTCTAACTTTTGCTCTATTTGATTTAATTCTTCTTGTCTCTCCCTTGGTAAAGGAGCGCGTCTTAATTCTTCAGATACCTGTTTT
>JBFRWK010000087.1:0-5821 GCA_051439545.1 Xenococcaceae cyanobacterium
ATTTGTGGATAAGAGCAATAATTCGCTAGTTGCGATCGCTAATTAGTTTGACTCTTTTTAGAAGGTACTCAAATCGCTCAACAGTAAATCATCACTGCTTTTCGATTACTGAATCGGTGTTCTAGTAAACAATACACATCTCTTTCTCTCTCTAGTTGAAGTAGCTCCTCTTCACTACATTCAGTAATATTTCCATAATCTCTATCTCGATCAAAAACTTGGCTATTCATCATTAAATTCCTCTCTCTTCTAAACATTTATTGAGGTCAGCCAAAATTCTTTCCAACTGCTTGTCTGAATAAATCGGAAGACGCTCAACATCACGCATCTTTTCTTCATGCTTTCGGAGCACTTGTTGATGATATTCACTGCAATCAACTGGATTACCATCTGCATCAACAACACCATAAGCCAAACTACCGAACTCTCCATCTAGCCTATAAATATTGGGAAAGTCTTCGATTTTGACATCAACTGGTTCAAAATCGTTAGCATCAACCATCAATTTACCCATAGTTTCAGGTTTCTGCTTTGAAACCACTAATTGAGAAGGTTGAACTTGATAGCTACAATCATTTTTAAGCAAGAGAAATAGCTTGAGTTGGGTTTTATCATATTTGAGTTTTTTGATGTCTTCATTTCCAAACTTCGCTGCTGTTTCGATGTCATTAAAATCTCCTATAGTAATATCTAATTGCTACTGGGGTTCACCTTGCCAAGTCGTTACAGATCTATATTTCATTACTTTTTTCTCCTACTTATTAAAGGGGAAAAACCACTTATTTTTTCAAGCAGCCTCTCCCCTCTGCCTCTAAACAATCGGACTTACTTTTTGTTTTTCAAAATTGCCTCCTTCAATCCAGTAACTCTCAAGCGATAACAAAGACCATCTTCACTTATACAGATAATGCTCTTAGGCCAATTCAACCCTAGAAATACGCCACCTCCAACCGAAAAAAAAACGAATATAATTAGAACGACAAAACTACTTAATAGCCGACTTAGACGAAGAAGATAAAGGAGATTATCTACTCTCTTCTTCTGTCTAAGCTGATATTCCTGTTTTGTTTGCTCCAGGCGTTTTTGTTTGATTTCGAGATGTTCTTTATTGTTCGAGACAATAGCAGCAACTCTCTGAGTAATCAAGTCATCTATGAGCCAGGTAAGGCTGGATTCTCCTGTGCCGACCTTAATTGTTGAGTTTCTTGTGCTTCGATCGCTTCTACCTTGGCTATTAAATCTAACTCCTTTCCCTCAGATAGCTCGATTTCTTGTTGAATTCTGGCATTTAATTCCCCACTTTCTACTATTTGTTTGAACTTAGCTACAAACCTACGGTCGTAGGCTTGATTTATTTGCTGACGATGCCCCGCTGCTCTTTGTGATAGCTGCATTGCCACTTTTTCTGTTTCTTCTTCACTAAGAGAATTAATCAAATTCAAGAGGATAGAAGCTTTGTCATTTCCTAATTCTGGTGCAGTTGAAGGTACGGAGGTAGAAGAAACCTCTTCTTCGGTTGATGTAAAGGATGCTTCTTGAATTAAATTCCAACTTTCAATTATTGAATCAGCTTCAACAAATGAATATTCTTCTTTTTGTTCTAACTCTGCTATCTCTAAAGTTTTGGCTATCTCCTCGTCGGATAAATCCTTTCCTACTAACTGGTACAGTTCCTCCTCAGTTAATGTTCCTGAGTTAACTGGTAAATCGGATTTTCTTTGGCTTTCTCGGAGTAGATAAGCACATATCGCCTCACTCTTTCCGAATTCCAAATAACGAAAACACTCTCTGACAAGTTCGCCCTCATGCTCAAAGTATTCCTCTTTGCTTTCTAACTGGCACAGAGCGAGGATTAGATCTGCTTCTTGGGGAGATTTATGCTCAAATAATTGTTCGTATCTGTCTGTCATTTTTTATTTTCTCCTTTTAATTTCTGGTCAAGTTGCAACCAAGTCAGATAGTGCGCGTAAACCCTGTTTGAGTAAAGCTAAAACTAATCTTTCTGCTTTGGAATTTCCTAATTCCGACCATTTCTGCCAATAAAGACAAGCTACTTTAATCGGAATAGGTCTAATAGGTTTATTTGCATTTTCTAGAGCGACTTCACAAATATTGAATAATTGGCAATCGGAGCTTCCATTCACCTTGAAGTACTCTGAGTCAAGAAATTGAATAACGGACTCTGGAGCTTTGTCTATAACGGACGCTACCTGAATTTGACTCAGACAGTATTCTCCGTTAGGCAATTTAAATACTTCTAGAGAGATATCTCCTAAATATATGGTTCTATATGGAGCTTTGTAATTTGATTGTTCCATTTTTGATATTCTTATCCTTAATTTATTCAAAAAACTTCGGGATAGATTTCTTCTTCTTCTTCTTCCTCAACTAGAGAGACTTCTTTAGTAGTCGGAATTACTTCTGGTTCAGACTTAGGGAGGCTAGCTATCTCTTCTGCTTTATGGTTGGGAGTCGTATTAGGTAAAGCTGAATTTAAGTCAATGCCTAACCTTTGTTGCATATAACGAAAATGAATCTGCCATAATCGATCGGCATCAATCAAGCTTTGACGAATCTGCTCCTTTGAAGCTCCCTCATGCTCGTAAGCCAAAGGCAAGCAATAGGTGATTAACGACTCCATAATGAGTTTATGGCGAACATAGTAGGTAGCGGATTCATCATTCAGATACCTATGAAGCATGGCTTCTAAACTATCTGGTTGGACTTTTAACCTGGCTCGAATATCTATCAGCAACTTCGATGATTTCGATTTCATTTTTCTCTAGTTTCTCAATTTCATTGGACTTCTTATCGGAAAAACCTGTTGCTGCATATAGCGAAACAACCCATAGGCATCGGCTAAACGAACGCAAATACTATCTTTTTCTGGGTCGAGGTTGAAAACTTTTTGTACGTCTTTTTCTAGATCGGCCGACCAAAATACAGGTGTTTGGTCGTAATTTCGTTGGAAAAAAGTTTTTAATTCTTTTTGGAAATAATAAGTCGTCCCTCCGCCCATTACTATCTCTTGGCTATCTGGGGGCAAAGTCATTAATAGCCATTTTTTCACTCTCTCCCAATACTCGACTCGAACTCTCTTAATAACCTCAACAATCTGTATGACCTCCTCTGCTCTCCTCTTAGAACTTTGACTTTTGGCTAAACTCTTAACGTTATTCGCCGTAATCTTTGCTCCTGCTGCATGAACCGCTCTGAGCAGTTCTTTCTCTTCTAAGCCAGAAGTTAGATTCTGGATCTGCTCCAGCATCTCCAGAAAGCCTAGTTTGGCAGTCTGCCCATCAATCACACATCGGTCAGAGGTTACTACCGATAAATCCCGATAACCCCACATTAGAGAGATAATTTTGGATTGGTTAAATGTATGCCCTAGTTTTTTGCCACGGGTCAGCATCAAGCCTCCCCCTTCAGGAAAACACTTGAAAAAGTCTAAATTTACCGCGAATTCCTGTCCTCGAAAAGAAAAACTCGATAAGGCTATTTCTAATTCTCTCTCAATCTTTTCCCTGTCCTGCCACTCGCTATAAGGTAGGGCGATCGATAAGGCTAAATCTAAATTAGGTGATAAACCTTCTTTAGTGGCAATTACCCCTACAGTCGAGAGAACTTTAGTTATAGCTCCTTCGTACTTGAGGGCTTTTTTGTCCAAGACTGCTCCAAATCTTTGCGCTAGAAACCCAGTTACGTTAAACTAAGCCACCTCGTCACCGAGGCGACTCGTCTTCAGAACCGTGCATGAGACTTTCACCTCACACGGCTCCTCTCTTTTCAGGCTCTTTATGAGTACCACGACCAGTGTAAGAAGTCGGAATGTCATCCACCCATTCCCAATTTTGGTTGTCAAACCATTTGGTAAGTTTCTTCCATTCCTTTTCCTGTTTGTAGGCTTTGATAGCTTTCAAATCTTCTCTGGTCTTTTCATCATGACAATGTTTGTGTAGAAGTTGACGGTTATTTAGTGAGTTATTACCGCCAGCTTTCCTGGCGATAATGTGGTCGTCTTCAATTACATCTCCTTCTTTAAAAGGGAGTTCACACCAGTTACATTTGCCTTCTTGCTTTTTAAGCATTTTGGCTACGGAGTCTTTCAGTTCGGGATGTTTCCTTCTTCTTGTACTCCAATATAATGTATCTCCGTCATAGGGGGATTTTGTTCCTTTGACTTTGGTAGAATGTCACTAAGATAATAGGGCGATCGCTGCGGATAAAAAGCTCAAAAACTCTGATATAGGTAAGTTTGAACGCTCTTAACTAAGGAAAAAGATGTTCAAACAGAAAAGTCGAGTCCAAATTTTGGTGCAGCAATTTACTTCTTCGTTCGGACTACCCTTTGAAAAAATTTTACCCGAGGCAGTCATAGAAGAAACATTGAAAGAAGAAAAGGTGAAATATCGTGAAAGATTATACTCTCCAATTGTCACTTTGTGGGCATTCTTATCACAAGTTTTAGACAAAGATAAAACTTGCCATAATGCAGTAAGTAGAATAATTAGCTGGTTGGCAGCCAAGGGAGAGGAAATACCTTCGGAAGACAATAGTGGTTATTGCCAAGCTCGATTAAGATTGCCAGAAAAATTTATCAAAAAACTCTTAAAAAAAAGTGGTAAAAACTTAGAAAAAGAAGTTAAAACAGATAAGCTTGGGTGTGGTCGTCATGTCAAAGTTTTTGACGGTTCAACTGTATCAATGCCAGATACAAAAAAAAACCAAGAAGAGTATCCACAACATAGTTCTCAGAAAGAGGGCTGTGGCCGGGAGGGGGGGATTTTAAGTTATCTTTGTCATTTAAAAGTTATCTGTGGGGATATTCCCCCCCTTCCCGCCTTTAGCTAAAATAGGGGTTTTATTTAGTATTGCTACGGGAGCAGTTATTGATATAGTTATTGATGTTTATCGAACCCATGATGTAAAATTAGCCAGGAATTTATATGGATTTTTAAATCCCAGAGATGTATTTTTAAGTGACCGAGCTTGCTGTTCTTACGCGGATATTTGTTTCGTTAAAAATCAAGATTGTGATGCAGTAATTCGACTACATCAAAGTCGAAAACAACAGTTAAGAAAAGGAAAAAGAATTGGAGATTGCGACTCCTTAGTTACTTGGTCAAAACCCAAATCTAGACCGAAAGGATTATCACAAGAAGAATTCGAGAGCTTGCCTGACAGTTTAACAGTTAGAGAGGTTCATTATTACATTTGTATTCCTGGATGGCGGACAAAAGAAGTCACTTTAATTACGACGTTATTAGATGCGGAACTTTATCCCATCAAAGAACTTTTAAAAATCTACGAACTCCGTTGGAATGTAGAACTAAATTTAAGACACATTAAAACTAGTTTAGCTATGGATATTCTCAGAGGAAAAACTCCTGAAATGGTTCGCAAAGAAATCTATGTACATTTGTTAGCTTATAATTTATTGCGTACAGTTATGTGGCAGGCAGGAATCACTCATACCCTTGATTCTTTATGCATATCCCTCCAAGAATCTCGGCATCATTTCAATCATTTTGTTTCCGAATTAAAAGATGTTAGCGGAAAAAAACGAAAAAAACTATTTCAAATAATGTTGAATCTAATTGCTCATAAACCCCTGAAAAAAAGAGTAGGGCGATTTGAACCAAGAGTCAAAAAGCGTCGCCCGCTCATCTTATCCATTGATGCAAGAACCCAGAGCTATTCTCAAGGAAAAAATAGCTTGAGAATAGATTGATTTAGTTCTTTTTTTTGGGTTTAAAACAATTAAATAGTCATTTCTACTTTCTAGCTCAAGTTCGATTCAACTTGACTCTTTTGTGCTGCA
>JBFRWK010000088.1:0-10864 GCA_051439545.1 Xenococcaceae cyanobacterium
ACATATGCAGTAAGCTGTCCTAAATACGGCAATCAATGCAATGGAGTCGAAAAAAAATGTTTGCGCTTTCAGAAATAGGTAAAAACAAATGTGGCAAATGTCACCACCAAAAGATACGTGATGTCAAAGGCGATTAATTCTGTAGGTAAAGTGTTTTTTTTCTGGTTTCATCAGTTGGATCGACTCAATTCCCAAAATAATGGGCTAATTTGGAAAAGGATAAGAAGTATGCGATTTTCTAAGAAATGCGATTAGAGGATTTAACCAAAGGGGCAACGGTCAGGGGTATATTACCCGATCGAGTAATTACAGTTATTGATACCCAATGGCACGGTGAGGATGTTGTTACCCTTACCTACAGAGATACCAACGGCATTACAGGTGACGAACTGATCTTTCGCGATCGCGTGCGCAGAATTAGAAATTATCACCTCATCTTTGCCCTGGAGTTTTAACGGCGACGATAGACTCCTTAGAAATGCCAACTTTTATTATCTAAATGAGTTAGCGATCTCTTTGACCTAAATCTTTAGATATTTTTGGCAACAGAACCCAAGTAATTACATGATTACTGGTTTAATAAATACCAGTCCATTCTCGAAGAATCGGTAAAATCAAAGCAATTGGAGCAATTTTCTCGATAGTGACACGAGCGATAGTAGTAGTTCCATTCGTTATTTGCCAATTTTCTGGCCCAGATGAAGACGACCACTTGTAACCATTGAGCGTAGAAGAATCAAGTTGTAATTGTGCTTGTACTGCGATTACTGGTCCTACTTTATCTATAAGCTCTTCTACTACTTCTGAGTTACCGATGAGACTAGTAGCTCCTTGTTTGGTAATGGGAAAAGTTGAGACTTGAGTAACAGTGCCGATGATGCCTCCAAATCGTTCGCGACTGACTGTATCTGGTGTAACGTAAATTTTCATTTCCGATTTGATTTTTTTGCCATCGCCGACTGGGAAATAAGCTATGCTTAATATCTGTTCTTCTGAGCCATTAACTTGAATTGACCCTAGACGATCGCCTAAATTGAGAACTGAACTATTGCTCTTCGTAAGTTCTAGGATACATCCACTATAAGGACTAAGAATTTGTTGATTGAAATCCAATTGTTTTTCGAGTTGAGCAATACTGTGTTTAACTTCTTGAATCTGATTTTGTCTTCCCGTTGAAGCTTCTAGGTTTTGTTGTTCTAGAATTTTAATTTGGGTATCGAGTTGCTTTAACTCAGCTCTCAACTGGGAAATAGTGCTTAAGTTTTCTAAATATTTTTGTTGAGTTTGAGTTTCTTTGATGTCTAGTTCTCTTAAATTAGCTTGATATTTACCAATAACATCCAGGTTATCTAAATATTTCTGTTCAACTTCTGTTTTCTGAGTCTCTAACTGTTCTAACTCAGCTTTTAACTTTGAGATGCTTTGAAGATTTTGCTTATATTCTTGTTCTGCTTCTAGGACGCTATCTGAAGAAATTGCTCCTTGTTCAAATAAAGAGCGACGCTTTTCACTTCTTTCTTTTAAGACAGGAATTTGTGCTTGTGCATCAAGAAGTTGTTGCTGTAGGCTAAGTTGTTGTTTGTCAAGAGCTTTAATTGCTTTATCTCGAAGTATAGGAGTTATAACTTGAATATCAGAGAGTTGCTGCTGTAGACTAGCTTTTTCTTGTTCAATAGCTTTAATTTCTCGGTCTTTGAGAATCGGACTTAAGTTTAAAGCGTCTTCAAGGCGTTGTCGTTTACTTGCTTGCTCTTGTTGGATTGCTTTAATTTCTAGGTTGGTGCGTTGAATCTGAAGCTTATCGGCTTTTTGTTCCTGACTTTGCAATTGTGTTAGCTTTTCTTTTTCAAGCTGGAGTTTCTGGCGAATGTCGAATGGGTCTATTGTAGCGATAACTTCATTTTTTTCAACACAATCTCCAGGTTCGATCTTCAGTTGTTTTAATTGACCTTCCACTGGAGATTGAATATTTACTACGCGGTGCGGAAGAACTAAAATTCCTTTGCTGGTAACATTTACAGGGATTTTGCCAAAAATACTCCAGATAATCGCTGCGACTACCAATGTTCCTAAAGTTGACAAAGGTAGCCAGTCTCGACGACTAACTATTTGCATTAATCGATCGAGTCTTTCTGGAGATGATAAACGTTCTAAAGATTCTTCTCTGAATATTTGATTTTTTTCGGGATTTCTCATAGTTTTTAGATTAAATTAGAATAATCACTCCAACTGTCGAGCAACTAATCGAGTAAAAAGTCCTTCTTGCTCGACTAATTCAGCAAATGAACCTACTTGAACTATGCGACCAGCTTCAAGAACATAAATGCGATCTGCATGGCGAATTGTACTGAGACGATGAGCAATTACAATACGGGTAACTTTGAGAGATTCTAAACTTTGAGTAACCATTGTTTGAGTACGGTTATCTAAGGCACTGGTCGCTTCATCCATTAGAATTATTTTGGGTTTTCCAATTAAAGCACGAGCGATTAGTAATCTTTGTCTTTGTCCTCCTGATAAATTACTTCCTCCTTCACTGACAACTGTATGCATACCCATGGGCATTTGTTCGATGTCTTCAGCTAAACCAGCCATTTCTGCTGCTTTCCAAGCTTCCTTGAGGGTTATCAAAGCTCCACAAGCGATATTGTCAAAAATTGAACTTTGTTGAACTCGACCGTTTTGCAATACTACGCCTAACTGCCGTCGCACTGAGACAACATCTAAGCCTGTAAGGTCTTGTCCATCGTAATAGACTGTGCCACTTTGGGGAATCTCAAACCCTAATAACAGCCGAAATAAGGTTGATTTCCCACTGCCCGATGGCCCCACTATGGCAATAAATTCCCCTGGATTAGCTTCAATGCAAACATTATCGAGAATGGGTGAGCCATCTTCTCGATAGCGAAAGGTGATACGATCTAAAACCACACGACCTGCTAAACGACCAGAATCAGTCCGATTTGGTTCGTATTCGGTGGGAGCTTGAACGAGGGATTTAGCTCGCTCCCACAGAGGAACAATGCCTAAAATATCAGTTAGGGTGTTACTCAAATCGGTAACGCCACTAATAAAAATACCAAAGGCAGCATAAAAAGCCAGAAATGTTCCTGGGGTTAAGCTAGTTGGATTGCCATTAGCTTGGGCTGTTTGTATAAATAAGATGGTAAACCAAAATAATAATATCGAACTGATTACGGGTAAGGCTTCGTTAAAAGTAGATACCGTATCATTAATCTGTTGAATGCTGTTGGTTAACTTAGTTTTTTGGCTGTATTTCTCTGCCCAAGTAGCAAAGGCTCGTTCCTCTGCTGCTGCTACCCGCAGTTTTGCCACACCACCGATTAATTGTACAGTTAGTCCATCAATTTCACCATCGAGCTTTTCTTGTTGACGTTCTTTGCGGACTAAGAGAATGCCAGAAGTTATCGTAACTATAATTGCTAAGATTGATATTCCCAAACCAATTAGGGCAAGTTTGATGCTATAAACAAACATCAGTCCTAAATTGAGTAGAGAAAAGATCCCACTGAGTAGGGTGCGTTGAGTAGCACCGCTAAGTTTACTGCGGATTTGACGAATTGCCAGCAGACGATTGAGGAGATCTCCAGAGGTGTATTGACGGATAAAAGCAGGAGTTATTTTGAGCAGTCTGTCCCAAACTGCCAACTGTAAATTAACGTCGGTAGCATTTTCAACTCGCAGGGTAATAATTCCTTGAGATAGTTGAAAAGCTGATTTGCCAAGAGCTGCGACAAATAAAGCTAATCCAATTTGCCATAATAAAAGGCGATCGCTATTGGGAATTATTAAATCTATCAACATTCCAGTAGCTTGAGGTGCTACCATACCTAAAATTGTTGCCAGTGCGCCAACCAGGATAATGAGGAGAATATCTTGGTGATAACCTTCAATCCCAAATTTAAATAGCTCGACTATATTATGTACTACCAGAGGCAAAGGGCGGTAAAAAACATAGGCATCTGTCGCTATAGTTTGAGCTACTGCTTTAGTTACGGTTGTGCGGGTTTCTCTAATGGGGTCGAATAGGAGATAACCTCGACCTTTTTCTCGATCTGGTAGTAGTGCTACAGGACAATTCTTGTCAGTAGTATAGGCAAGAAGAGGCCCATGTTCTTGTTGCCACCAAGAACTCACTAGTCGAACGCGACGAATGCGGAATTGGGAAGCACGGGCGATCTCTTCTAAGGGGTCTTGGAGTAAACTAGGGTCTTCTGAGGCAGCAGGAGGCTTAATCTTAATCTTTTGTACTCGACCAATTGCCCCAGCAGCAATTAGCAACGGCGTTCCTGTGGTATTGAGAGTTATTTGTTGAGGTTGTAAAACTGAAGTTAGCTTATTTAAAGCCGAAGAGGTTAATTGCTGATTTAGCTGTTCTCTGGCTTGAAAGCGACGAAATTCTGCTTGTTTTCTTTCCTGTTCGTAGAAATATAAAGCATAGCAGAAGTATCTGTGGAAAATCGCTAAACTAGCAGTTAGTTGTTCGCTATTGCCACACTCAAATGTGGGGATAATATTAATTTCAGTAGGACAGGTTGCTGTTAACCACATTCGGTTAACCAGAGGAAACCAGGGAGAGTCCCTATCTAGGAGTAAATGGGAAAAACCTCCCCAAGAAGTTCTGCCTTGAGTTACTTTAACCCAGATAATTTGGTTGGGAGGAGGTTGAATTAATTGATTGGTTTCTAGGGAATAGGGAGTGGGAATAGAGCAGGGAGAAAGTGCAATATTTTCTGGAGTTAGGGTTTTCTGTGAAGATTCAAAGGCTAAGGTTTCTCCTAAATGTTGCAACCAGCCTTCTAAAAGTGCGATTTTTTGGGGATTTCCTTTGGCAATTTCTACACAAAAATCCTTGATCGAGAGTTGCTGAAGTTCTACATCTTCTAAGGGAACTGCCAAAATAGCTAACTGTTGAGTTACTGGTACGCCGCATAAGATTTCACCAGGATTAATACTAAATAGATAGCGACGCTCTCCTGTCGGCTTTTGGTTACTGACTTGGGTAGCAAATACTGATACTTGTCCCGATACGACCAGCCACGCCACTTGGGAATTAAGCAGTAGAAAGGGCTGATTGCTTCTAATTTTATCAACTTGAGGAGTAAGCTTTTGCTGAACCATATTAATTACTGCCAATCAAACGCATATAAGTACCTTCCTGTTCTCGTAATTCTTCATGAGTTCCTCTTTGTACAACCTTGCCTTGTTCAAGAACAATGATTTCGTCACAGTCGCGGATGGTGCTGAGACGATGGGCTACTACAATACAGGAACAACCGCGTCTTCTCAGATTGCGATCGACAATCTGTTCTGTTTCTGCATCTAAGGCACTGGTAGCTTCATCTAAAACTAAGATGCTAGGATTTTTCACTAGGGCGCGGGCAATTTCTAGACGCTGGCGTTGTCCGCCACTAAGATTCATGCCTCCTTCGCTGAGTTGAGCATAATATCCCCCTGGTAGAAACAGAATCGCTTCGTGAATAGCTGCATCCTGACAAGCTTTAACTAAATCTGCTTCTGGGATAGTAGAGTCCCAGAGAGTGAGGTTATCTCGAATCGTACCAGCAAAGAGAAAGATATCTTGTTCCACCATAGCTAGGGAATTGGCAAGGACAGAACGGGATATTTTGCTGCGGGAAATGCCGTCAAAGAGAATGTCCCCTGACCAAAATGGATAAAGCCCGCAGATCAGTTTAGCAATGGTAGATTTGCCCGAACCACTGCCACCAACCAAGGCAATTCTCTGTCCTGGTTGTACGGTTAGATTTAGGTTTTCAATCAGGGGAGCTTCTAAGTCACTGTAGCCAAAAGTGAGCTGACGTAATTCTAGATAGCCTTGGAGTCGAAATGAGTCTGGAGTCAGATAATGATTAGACTCCCCAGCTATCTGAAGCCCCCTAAATCTCCTTACTCGATGCCCATTACTCGAATCTGACTGATTTTCAGAATGATAAGAGTTTATCTGTCCCAAATTTACTGCGTTTAGAGACTGGTGGGGCAATCTCCCATTCCCATTATTCCTATTTCTCTGTTCTGTTTCTCTGCCATGACTAATATTAAATTCATCGACAGGATTTTGGAGAACATCATCCAGACGGTTTAAGTCGGCTTCTAATTCTTGTAAGGTACTTCCAAAGTTAATGAGATTATTAACTGGTTTAAGAAAATTGGTAGCCAATAGCTGATATGCTACCAACATCCCGATACTCAAGTTGCCGTCAATCACTCTAAACCCACCAATAACCAGAATTGAAGCCGTAGCCAAAGCAGTCAGTAATGTCGGCAGTACGTTCAGGATTTGAGTTTGTAAACCCAGTTTTTGTTGGGAGTTAAGAGCTTTGGTATAGTAACCAGCAAATTTAGTAAAAAGGTCTGATTCTAATCCGGAAGCTTTAACAGTTTCAATAGATTGAATCCCTCCAATGGCAACACCAGAAACCTTACCGTATTCTTGGGCGAGGCTGATATTAGCATCAACTCGACTACGGGAAAGGGTCTGGAGCGCCACAAAATTAAGGACAGCAAATAGGATAGTTATGGTAGTTAATAGCCAATCGTAGGTCAGCATCAGTAGGGCATAGAATCCCATCATTCCCGTGTCAATGACAGTAGTAGCAAGGCGACCAGAAAGTATCTGGGCAACTTTATCATTGAGTTGAATACGACTACTGATTTCTCCAGAGAAGCGCTGGGCATAGAATCCTACAGGTAAGCGCAGGAGATGCCAGAGAAACTGTCCTGACATGGTAACTGAGAGCTTAATTAGCAGTCTCCGTAAAGCTTTAAGCTGCATTCGCATCAAGAGTCCTTGAACAACAGTAGCAATAATCATCCCTAGTAACATCGGTCGCAGCCAGTCTTGTAAGTTTTCTACTAAAATGCGATCGACAAAGATTTGGGTAAAGGCTGGTATTGTGAGTCGGGGAAAGGTCAGAAATAGTCCTGTTAGTAAGCAGAAAAATAAGGCACGGCGAGAGCTAGTTAGCCGGGAAGCTAAGGCAGAAACCATGCTCCTTTTTTTACCACCCTGTTTAAATTCTGGTCCTGGTTCCATGACCAGGACAATGCCAGTGTAGCCTTCGTCAAACTCTTTCAAGGATACTGTTCTGGGTCCAGTAGCAGGGTCGTTAAGATAAACGCAGTTTTTTCCAAATCCCTCAACAACGAGAAAGTGGTTAAAGCTCCAAAATACTATATAGGGAGGAGTAAGAGTTTTGAGGTTTTCCAGAGATTTCTTAAACCCTTTAGCAGTTAAACCATAACTTCTAGCAGCTTTGATGATATTAGAGGCTTTACTACCATCCCGTGAGATCCCGCATTTTTGACGTAATTCTGAGAGAGGGATAAGGCGATCGTAGTAGCCTAGAATAATTCCTAAAGAAGCAGCACCGCATTCTACTGCCTCCATCTGTATAAGGGTGGGAGTGTGTACCCGATGGATGGTTTTTTTTTCGCTCCCTTCAACTGAGTTCAATTTCCTTGTTCAAACGTCTGTTGATGATTCAAACAGTTTTAAGCTTTTTTTCGGCGTTGGTGAATGCTACTTTGGTCTTGTCGAATACCATGTAAAGAATTACTCTATTAGCAATAGGTAGTATTTCAGCAGAGTTATTATCTGGAAATAGTTCAGCCATAGCTAAACTAATAGGACAACCTAAATGAGAAACTCTAATTGCTATATTTGTTCCCTCTGGAGCTAAATTTTGCAACCGATAACGAAATTGAGCAAATGTAAATGGAGCATAAAAAAAAGCTATTCCGAATTTATTAAGTAGTGTTATCAATGTAGACATTAATCAATTACTAAAATACTGTTTACTGTTGGCTAAGTAAATCTCAAGACATATTAAGTGTTTAGTAATCTTTGGCTATGGTTACGCAAGTTCTAAAAATCAACTTTCTTAGAAATAAATGTTCAACAGTTCAAAAGGTTAGTATGATACTGCTTCGGCATATTATGTAGAAGAAAACACATCAATAAAGCCAAATTTCGCAATTATTGATTTGGATAAACAAGGATACAATGTCAGAAATTAGTAAACAAAACTAGCAAATATTACTTGATATAAATTGCTAGTTTTGTTCGGGGTTTTAAGTTGACAGAAACATGACTATTGAAATAGCCATAGTAATTCAAATTTTAATATAGTAAAATCGAGCCAAAACCGCCATTAAAACCAGATGAAACTTACTACTGTATCAATTTTTTATTTTCACTTTGTCATATGTTTCATCTGGATCTAACGCATGTGCAGGACCTTTGTATTTTTTACCAGCTCCAGCTACAGCTTCCAATTCCTCTTGAGATAACTCTCCCTCAATGATAGCTTCTTGCATTGCTCTTTCTAGTTCCTGCTCTGTGAATTCATAGCCCTTTTCAGAAGCAATCTGAACTACGGTAGCTGAATCATCAGCAGCCGTAACTCGTTCTTGTAAAGTTTCGTCACTTTGGATCAATTTGTAAAATGTTTTTACTGATTCGATAGACATGAATTTAATTTACCGCGAAATAACATTAAAAAATCGAGTTTAATGAGGAGGTAAGGCGGGTATTAACTACCTCCTTTTATATTTACATTTTTAATATTACTAGTACAAACAGAATCAATGAATAATTTTATGTATTGCTTACAGTTTTTATTGGTTTTATCAGTTAAATTTAATGAACACGATAGACAAAAAAGCTTTCACCACCTAGTTCTAAAAGTCAATATAATTATTCGTAAATTTTCAGCTTTAAAGATAAAATAATTTAATTTCGAGACAATTTAGGTATTAAAGAAAGATGTCTTATTTAATAATATAAGTATTACTAATATTTTCAAAAAATATTGACTAAATACCTAAGAATTTAGCTCGACTTTATCCAATCAAGCAGAATAAATAACAATATCCCTATCATTGATAACCAACGTAAACTGCTTACTTTGACAAAGTGACTATGACTCGAGCTGTAACTCGACAAAGTCTTTCTCCACCACCATTTACGGTACGGCAGTTAATTCATGGACATGGCGATCGATCTCCATGTCCCCAATTTTCCTTGATTTTTCAGAGGGGGGAATGAACAGTTACCTCAAAATAGATAAAGTCGAGCTAAGAATTAACTTTAGTTTCTATCTTAAATTTCGATAGCCGAGCAAGAAGATTTTCCTCTAAATCATACTGTTCGCAAACTAATACCAATTCACTAAATGCCTGCTACGCATAGAGCATCGACAATAAATTTCCATCCCGTCAACGAACTGATGACTTTTCGACTCAGTTTTGGGAGAATCTTTTGAACAGTATCTCTCAAGGCATCCAAATCTTCAAATAGACCCCACTTGAGACCTTTTTTGAGATGTTTCCAGAGTCTTTCAATGGGATTAACTTGTGGACTATAAGGAGGTTGAAACAGGAGAATTATATTCTCAGGAATCTCTAGTTCCAAAGCTTGATGAGGAGAGCCATTATCTAACTGAATTATGTGTAAATCTTCGGGGAATTTTTGGGCAAATAGCTCTAAATATTTCTCAAAACAAATACTATTCATTGTGACAAAATTCCCAAAAGAAACTATCTCCTGATCAAGGCTCAACTAGGCCATAAAGCCAGAAATACTCGAACTGCCAATCTTCCATTCCCACTGGTTTGATTCCCTTCCGAGTAATTTTTCGTCCAGGCATAGTTTTTAGTCCCAAGCGACTTTCATCTTGACACCAGTAACGAATTTGTTGATATACACCGATACTATTTTGAGGCTGTTCCAGGTGATTGATTATCTGTTGACCCAGTTTTGCTTGCTCCGTCCTTACGCTGAGGAAACCTCAGCGCGGGCGGTGCGTGACGCGCCCTAAAGGATACCGCTCCGCATAAAGCGAATCCTTTAGGGCTTTTTCAAGTAGTACATAGGTACAGAAAGCAAAGGGATTGATGTCATGGACATCTTGTCTAAGACTCAATTTGTGTTACAGAGATTACATAGGTAAAAAGGACTGGTGTGATGGATTGATCCCCGTAAGGTGATGGATGGAGTGATGGATGAAACCATTGGTAGTGATAAATGTTATGGTTGTGATGGATAAATTGAAAAGTAGATTTAATTGAGTAGAAAATTATGGAGACTTAAAATAGTATACTACAAGTGAGGAGTAATCGAGATAGAATTCAGGAGCTAAAAAATGAAGGTTTTGATTTGAACCATCACAGCCGTCACAACCCGTCACTTCTTTAAAGTAGGAAGTAGTAAGTAGGAAGTAGTAAGTAAGTATACTTTTACTCAAATCTCTGGCCAAAGACTTTAAGCCCGAACAGCTAAACTTCCTACTTTTTACTTACTACTTCCTACTTTTTTTCTGTGATGAGTAACTCGTCGCTCGGCTCGATGCCAAATATATCCTAATCTGAGTAGCGAAGGCGATAAATAAGAAGAATCGAGTAGTATATTTGTAGGCTAAAACGGAAAAAAAGGGCGTAGGAATTAAGATAGGATGGATGGTAGTGAGTGCTCAAAGGGGAGCAGGTAGAGATCTGTAGACAGCCAAAATGCCATACGTCCCATTTTATAAGTTTTATCCAGAGATAGCCGAACGGGAAACCCGAACGATTAAAATGTTTCCAGGACAGCCATCAGGACTGCCAGCAGGAGACTATGGATTTGGAGAAATGTTCTGTGATGAGCCAGACTGCGATTGCCGAAAGGTATTCTTCTCCGTGGTCTCCTCAAGACACAATAAGGTTGAGGCGGTGGTGACTTACGGGTGGTCAACAGCTAATTTCTATATTAAATGGCTGGAAGAAGATGACCCGAAAATTATGGCTGAATGGAACTTAGTTTGAGTTAGGTTCAAAGTTATTCCAG
>JBFRWK010000089.1:0-5864 GCA_051439545.1 Xenococcaceae cyanobacterium
TTCCTTTGTAGCACAAATTAATTGTATTACAATTCCCGCTCGTGGCTTCTCTAACCGATAAAATATCGTCTGAAACATATAACTGATAAGGGCTGGCAGTTTTGATTAAGTTTATTGTAGCCCCTGCTGCCATGATTTCATCTTGGATACTAGGAAAAAGCTGTTCTAAAATATCCCAACCTTGCTTGAGAAGAACGTGAAGTTGGCGGGCTTGGGGAACTCCAGGACGAAGTATAGGAGATTGAGGCAAGAAATCCCGCTCTATGATAGTTACGTGTTCAAAGTGATTAGTCAGAATTCGACTAGCTAACAAGCCAGCAATACTACCACCAATGACGACTGCATGAGAGTCTTTCTGAAGTGAGTTTTGTGCTTGAAAATCCATTAAGCACCTCCTTAATTAAAATTCAACTTACATTTCCCTAGTTTTTCCCTATCTACTTGCTGCTAAATTGAAGAAGCGATCGAGAACAAATAGAGATAATTTTTTTCCTCTCTTATAGAGGAGAATCATCCACCTAAAACGCGGTAAGCATCATGTGTCTCTAGTGGCGGTAAAGATAAAGGAATGAAAAAATAAGCCAGGAGTACAAATACTGTTGAGAAAATAACAGCAGCAATTGCGCTCCAGACAACAGTTTTTTGTTGTCGATCGAGACTGGCAAGAGTAATCATTATGATTCTGTGCGAATAAAACGCCTAATTAATTATTTAGCTACTGAAAGTGGCATTGATTCAGAAGAAAGATGCTGATGAAAAGCTTTTACTGCCTGAGATATTCCATCTTCTGAGCGAATTTTTTGACCGAGTACAGCAGCACGCTGGCGCATCGCTTCATCCTCAACAGCCGTTCTAATAGCTGTTGCCAACCTTTCCACTGTCAACTTTTTCTTAGGAATTGGCTTGGGACTCATTCCTAGCTGTGTCACACGATGTCCCCAAAACGGTTGATCGGTAATAAAGGGAATTACAATACTTGGTACACCAGCTTTCAAGGCTGCGGCGGTTGTCCCCGCTCCCCCGTGATGGACAATAGCTGTCATCTGAGGAAACAACCAGCTATGAGGAATTGAATCAATTTTAAAGACAGAATCTGGCAAATCTTCGTTACTAATGCCTCCCCACCCCGTTAGCAAAATTCCTCGCTGCCCAGTTTTTGCTAAGGCTGATAAGGCAATTTCTGTCATTAATTCAGGATAACGACCCGTCATCGATCCAAAGCCAATATATACTGGAGGTTTGCCAACTTCCAGAAAATCTACTAACTTAGGTGGGGGTGAAAAGTCGGGAGGACTATCTAAGAACCAGTAGCCCGTTACATGGAGTTGTTCAGTCCAGTTCCTCGGCTTAGGTATGACAGTTGGACTATAGCCATATAGAATAGGCACTTGTTGCCAACCCTTGTTCCAAAAAGGATTCTGCTGCCAAGTTGGTAAATTCAGCGTATTAACCCGCCACTGATTAATTGGCTTGCGGAAAATCTGCCAGAAGAGTTGCGACATTAGCAAATAGGTTAACTGGTTGACTAGACCTCCAAAATGCAGATTAGGTGGCATCATTGGATGGGGAAAATCTCGATTGGGAGAAAACGGTTGCAGTCCTGCTAGGTAAAACGGCACCTCTAATTTCTGGGCAATGTCGTATCCCCAAAAAGCTGTCCCATGAGCGATAATGGCATCAGTTCCCTGACAGGCACCCCAAGCATCAACCAAGGCTTTTTCCGTCATCGGCTCAAGCAACTGAGCATAACGATGGATAAAAGTGAAGGGATTACCCCCAGCATCTAGCATTTTTTGACCCGACTCTGCCAACATATTGGCTTGGACATCTCCTTCGATGGGAGCAAAGTCTAATCCATAGTTGCGAGTCAGGAACTCAAAGTTCGTATGAGTCGCCAGTTTCACTTTATGTCCAGCCCTTTCTAATCCTTGTCCTAAGGCAATGAAAGGCTGAACATCGCCACGAGAGCCAATAGTTAAAATAGTAATGTGCATAAAGCGCAACTCCTTGATGGAATAAAGATATTTAAGTAGTCAAGCCACTGGCGATCGCCTGTCATTCAGTCTTAGAGTTTATAGCTGTTAACAGGGAAATCGAGTCCGAGTAATTTCCGCAAATATAGGTATGCTTCTGGTGGCGTGAATAAGTTCGATTCATTGTTGTTAGGAAAGTAAAACTCCCAACAATCTGGAAAATAACGAACAACAAAATTAGAAATAAGTCCTAATTCCATAGCCTTTTTCCCCAATTTTTCTGTCGCTTCTTCTAAAGCAATTTGAGTGCTGAGTATCTGTCTAGTCATGGCTTTTGCCTCCTAATTTTTCTACGTGTAATCTGATTTATATCTGTGTAGTTTTCTGTGGAGAGTAGTTATTCTCAAAAGATAAAATTCACCATTAATGTTGGATAGACTTTAATGCTCGATGCCACTTCTTTCTGATGACCGAGAAATTCGCTATAATCGGCAAGATCATCCAGTCCGATCGCAGTAAGCAAAATTTCTGCTCCTAACCAAATGATAATTTTTAGCCATAGTTTTTTCCATTTAATTTTCATAATTCCCTCCTTAGGAATTAGTTAGAAGGAAGGATAACAATTTGGTTAGAATTGCCTAAAGAGTCGCGAATCTTTTATGAGGATTCTTAAACAAGTATTTAGACTGAATAAGAATAATTAGACAATTGAACTTTACACTTTTAGTTTGCTGTAGTTGCCAAATAGTTTCCAGGAAAGATAGCAACTTAAGTAGGTAACTTAAGGAAGCGTGTAAAAATAACCTGAACATTTTTTATCTAGAAGCTATATTCAAAAAGGATTTCAGGTAAAATTTGTACAACTTATTTTTACATAACTCCTAACGATGAACTATTTTTTGTTTACTACTGCTATAAGTCGATCGGCACTGTGATTATTTCCCATGTCTAAAAAGCGGACTGTGTTACTTATGACAAGGCAGTCTGTTGGATAGTAAGCTCGCAAATGTTTTAGCCTACGAGTAGTTCACTTCGTCCTTTTTCAGAGATAGAGGGAGATCGGGGGCAAGAATATCAATCAGCTTTCTCAAAGCTTGGTTATCTTCACGAAGATTGGCACACTCCGTTTGAAGCTGAATACAGTACTTTAGCAATTCGCAGTAGTCTATTTGAAGCTTAGTGTATCTGGCTGTGGGAGAAGGAGAAGAACTACTAAGTTTTTTTTCTAGTTTTTGGTACTGAGAAACAAGATCGAGGTAATCCTGAAAATAAGCGATCGCCAAAAGGTTAGCTTGTTCGGGATGTTGTTGTAGATGGCGTTTGAGACGTTCGATCTCAAATTGAGAGGATAGAGAGAGAGTAGTCATATTAAATCCTTTTTGTATGGGTTACTAAAAAGTTGAGTAATGAGCGCGAGACGCGCGGAGGTTTCCTCCGCAAGTGTAATCGCGTTGTTGAATAATAAGTAATAAGTAATGAGTACTAGTCAAAACAATTCAAAAACTGGTCATTCTCATTTGTTTTGTCTATCTATAGCAGTGTGAGGGCGTAAAGCTCTAAAATTAACTAGACTGCATAGCTGTGCTAAAACTCTAAAAATACTCGGATTATTCACTTTTTCAACATACATATATTCGTCACTTGGATTGATTTTGTGGGAAGAAGTCTTGAAGATCGAAGGTACTAGACCCAATCCGCCGAAAACTGCGTCAGTTAAAATATAGGCTGAATCGTCTTGGTAAAAGTGTTGAGGATAGTTATCTGGAAATTGCATTTTTTATCTCCTGGGATGGTGAAAGTGGTTTTTTGATAAATGAATCGTTGAAAATTAAAGCTGTAGGAATCTGTTGCTGAATTTCTGCCCGTGTTAGAGATTGATGGGCTAGATCTAGTTTTTCAGGGCAATCCTGCTGAATCTGGACTAAAGTTTCAGAATACCGAGGGCGATGTATCAAAACAGCACCGTCAGTTCCCCAAGCTGCCTCAAATACCATGTCGTTATCCTCAGTTTTTTGTTGAATGCCCAATCTGTCATACAGATCGATTATTGTCCCGTCTTTGGTATGACTGATGCCATTGCCACAGTAGTCCGCACGAGCCATGCGAGTACAGGCTTGATGATAGTCTCGTAAAGATACACCTTGTAATGTCTTCCAGGGTTTGTAACCCCAACGAACGCACTTGGCTAACACTCCACTGGTGCAAGCAATGGTTACTTCTTGATTATCAATATGTTTTCCCGTCTCGTCCCACTCACCCGATAACAACAGGGCTTTGGTAAGATTATCTCGATCGGGTTGGCAGAGATTATGCCATTGGGAGTCAGTGGGATTTTGATATAAAACTGTGTAAAGATAGATTTCTCTGTCTGGATCTTGGGGGTCGAGTTCGGCTTCGCTAATCTGAAAGCCTTGCGAATTAGCTCTTTCCAGCAATTCTCTTTCTCTACTGCTAATTCCTAATTC
Organism: Xenococcaceae cyanobacterium; assembly: GCA_051439545.1. Lineage (GTDB taxonomy): Bacteria > Cyanobacteriota > Cyanobacteriia > Cyanobacteriales > Xenococcaceae > JASJDJ01. The sequence goes on from JBFRWK010000089.1 coordinate 4,439, forward strand.
CGCTTGTGCGGTGACGTTGAGCCTGGGCGAGTCTAGTCCTAGAACATTGCCCGCAAATGCTATTAAGCAAGCACTACTCAAAACTAGAGATAAATATAATTTTCTCATGTCTATCACCTGAATTTGGATTTATATATACTCTTTCCCCCAAAATTGGCTCCGCTAGGGGGGCAAAATCCAGTATAAAAAAACTTTGGCTGATATACTCTTAGTATGAGAACTTCTCTGAGATATTGCACCTACTCCTAAATCCTCTGGTTTTGTAAAGAGGAAGGGTTAAAGATTTTTCCCTTTCCCCTTTTACCTTTAGCCCAAAAACTAAATATTGTAATTTATCAAACTACAATTTACTATAAAGTTAGGGCGAGGTTTTAATCCCTTTGACTTCTTGGGTTAGCTTTTGTTTGGAAGTTTGTGCAGTTAAGCTGGAAGAATTTTGAGACAGCTTCTTGATGCAGTCGCTCATGGGGGAAACCCCCAAGACCGCGCTGCATCGCTTGATTCGTTTACCACTGAAACTATATTCAGTAGGATTATCCGCATTATAAATAGGGATTGAATCACCATCTAAAAAGCTAGCTTTAGAAGTATAAGATTCTTCCTGTTCTTTGTAAGCCAACCCGTATCTATCACACATAGCCTTTAGTTTCAGCCTTAAACTATGATGTGGTATCTGTACAAACTTTTGGTTAGTTTTTTTCCCTAAATTTATATTTTGTTTCATGCCAGGATTAACACCTACAACTAGAGTAGATATACTATTTTTACCACACCAGTTGATTAAATACCTAGCTGCTTTATTCAGGTAATCTCTAACTTTATTATTCCGATTTACAGTGATACTAATTTGTTTTTTTGTCAAACCTTTAATACCCTGTTTATCTTTTATAGATTGCAATCTAGAATTTTCTTTGTTGTACCACTGGTTGATTGATTTGATTTTTCTACCGTCTAAAATAAACGATGACCCAGTGTTTGATACACAAGTAGCTAGATTGTCTAAACCAAGGTCGATTGCTACTACATTATCTGTTTTTACTGTTGGTTGTGGTTCCGACTCCGTAATAAATTCTACTTCAAAAAATTGGGCATCAAATCTAGGAATTATTCTAACTTCCTTGAGATTCTTATCTGCTAATCTCTCAGGAAAAGGGATTTTTACTGTACCATATTCAGCCTTGAATTTCTGAGACATTGGAATATTAAAATATCCATCTTTTACCTTGATTCGAGGTATTATTAAAGGAAAGTATCCCTCTTTTTTGAGGTATCTAGGCATTCGTATTTGTTCAAACCGATACAGACTTTCTTTGGCCTTTTGAATTAAGTTGAAAAATGACTTAAAAGACCTGTCAACAACTTTCAAGATTTGCTGTGCAATATCGGTTTGAAGTAACTGATAATTTTCATTTTCTTTGCAGTAATG
>JBFRWK010000090.1:0-2764 GCA_051439545.1 Xenococcaceae cyanobacterium
GGATATATTGATTATCTCAGACCAGGAAAAAATCGTAAATTTTCTCTAAAGGAAATAGAACAATTCAAACAAAGCTCTTTCTACCGCAGTCGCAAACCCAAACTTACTTTGATTTATATTCGTACTCGAAATAGTTTGGAAAGAAGAAAATTGGTAGATAAAGCTAGAACATACTGTCAACAAAATCAATGGATAGAAATAGCTATCTCCGAATCGATTAGTAGCCAAGAGTATTTCAACTCTTATTATTTTCGGCAAGCTTTTGACTATTTTTTTGAAAGAAAGATAGAAAGACTTATTTGTTGTGAAAACCAAGACCGAATTAGCCAATTTTTTAGCACCCTAGTCAAGCATAAAGGAGTAGAAGTTCTAGACGTACTCGCTCTGACTGCCGATCTAGGTAAAGATTTTCTATATAGTTCCAGAACATAACCCACATATTTTGTAAAAATTTTTTCGCTATAGCATCATAAAAATAAAAACATGATTATATATATCAAAATCTAAAATTAATCATGTTAAGAACGGAAGTACTTTTAATCGAAACCGATCCAGCTATTGCTCTAGGCTTGCCAGAATTAATCAAACAAAAAAGTCAAGCGGGAATAGTCGTTAATGTCGTAACTAACCCTAAAAATGCTTTATCAATGGCATTAGATTTGAACCCCGACCTAGTTTTAATAGACTTCAATAATGGTGAGGGTTTGACTTTAGCCGAACAAATTAGACAAGCCCTGAGTGAAATAAAAATACTCTTTCTTGCTGCTACTTTAAATAATCAACAAGATTTAATTTCCCTCATTGCTGATGGATATAATGGCTTTTGCCTTAAAGGTATTGAAGTAGATGAATTAATTGAAGCAATTCAATTTACTCAAAAAGATGAAGATAGTATCTATCTGGACTCTAGGAGTTTAAGCGGTTTGAGAAGACAAATGAGCCGTTTAAAAAATGTCCCAAAAGAAACAAGTCTAGAGACTGCTGAAATATTAACTGAATTCACGACAAGACAAAGAGATGTTCTCAAACTCTTTTTGCAGGGAAAAAATGAGGATGAAATAAGCCAGTCTCTTGGAATTACTTACTATACAGTCCGTTCTCATATATGTGCGATTAGAAACAAATTATTCGCCAAAAGTAAGTTGGAAATGGTCAATAAATGTTGGAATATGGGTCTGGTATATGAACTTTAACGGGCTTTGCCCTTAAGGCAGAGGGCGTGGAAAGGGGGCTTGAATATTTAACTTATCTACTCTAACCTTTAACTGACGATGATGTAAGCCCCCTTCCACGGCAGAAGGGTTCAATTAACTTCCTACTCATTCGGACAGGGTTTAATTCCCCATCGTCACTTGCGTTGTAATGTTCAGTTGGGGTAAAATCCCTCGTCACGAACCAGTAACATCACGCCTTCATTCTTCTGCCTTCGTTTAACTTCTCTGTACCGATTCAGCCTTACGCTTACGAGAAATAGCGATCTCTTTTCCTGCTCGGTTCAATTCTTTCATTAGCTTCTGGGTTTCGGGTTGGGCTGCTACTGCTGCTGAATCAGTTGATTCTTCAGGCAGTGGTAGTAACCTCTTTGCGGCTTCAATTCTTTTCTCTAACTCATTAGTAATCCAGTCTCGATCGCTATTTAATTCTTCGATGTCGGATTGGTAAAGTTGTGACTGTATCTTCTCACTTCGAGCAATTAGTTGGGCTTTAATCGAAAATCCCCATAGCTGTTGAGATTGTTCTGCCCTCCGCTTATCCTTCTGAGAAATCGGTATTTTTAGTTTATGGGGAAACAGAGCTTCTTTACCATTACCATAGGCAGGGGAAGTAATTACGCATTGACCTTCTCGGAAGCGAAGAATTTCATCCGAACTAACTAAAGGTTTTTTGTGAATTTGTTCGCTCCAGTTAACCGAGCGACTGCTATGTCTGCCCATCGATCTACCTGTAGAACGGTTTTTGAGCTTAATTTCAGTTTCCCCGTAACGCTTGGAGTAAATATCGGCGGTTTCTACATCTCCTGGATTAAATAGTACGTGAGTAGATAGGGCAGAAGCGATCGCTTTTCCTTTGTGATTTCCGTAGGTATCATAAAGTTGATTTAAACTTTGAATACCAATAATCGGTACTCCCCCATTACTGCGATATTCGTTGACGTAATTAACCGTGCGGTCTAAGTAAATTGAGGTAAATTCATCAAGAGAGTATACATAGGGACAGTCTCTTTTCTCAGCTAGGTTTTCTACTAGGCATAAATGAATATTGGTAGCTAATAAAGGAGCAAGAACCGACCTGCGCTTATCATCTAGTTTAAATACCGTTAGCTGCTTTCTCTTTTGCTTGAAGGGAATGGTGCTTTTGCCAATAAAAGCTTTGAGTATATCTTTCTGGATAAAGGCACTATAAGTAGTTTCCGCAGTAGCTTTAATTCCCGCCACTGTTTTCTCTGCATCTTTACTTGATAAGAATGTAGAAAAGGTAGAAGCAATCCAGGGGTCTAGGCGATGTTCGTCTTCTCTATATACAGCATATTCCAAACGCTGGATGAATTGAGGCAGACGAGCTAGGGCATAAACCATAGCGAGATCGGGATAGTCACTCGATTTAGCTAGCTGTAGTAACCCCTTCGCTAAGGAAGCTCCATTCTGCTGAAAGAATGAATCTCCCTTACTGTTTTTAGCCAGGGGTGAATTTTGGATAATTATCTGACCGATTTCTCCTGCCATGGTTGCATCCTGGGGACTATCCATAAACTCAACAGGATTAA
>JBFRWK010000091.1:0-3256 GCA_051439545.1 Xenococcaceae cyanobacterium
GTTTTTGTTTTAAATGCCATTCAAGATAATAAGCCAACATACATAGAAAGATATGAGCTTTAACTCTGTCTCCCTTATAATGATAAATAGGACGGACTTTTAAATCGATAGATTTATAACAACGAAAGGCTTCTTCTACAGAAGATAAACTTTTATAGGCTTTGACGACTTCCACCCCATCCATCACATTTTTATCCACGGAAGTTCTCAGAATATAGACCCCATCTAAAGCCATTTCTTGGTCAATTAATTCTTGTTTTCGCTCATAAGTTAATCCTGAATCTGTAATTTCTAAATTATAGTATTTATTGATTTTATACTTGTTTAATACTTTTCCTACTCTTAAAGCTATTTTCTCCGTACCTTTTAAGGCTCGTTTTTCTCTTGAGGTAGCTTTAATAATCAACTCAAATTGTTCTTCTACTATTTGTAATAACTCCTCTCTCTGTCGAGAATTCTTTTCAGCAATCAAAGGATTTCGACAAGCTATTAATCTCTCGTCTGGGTAATCTTCACTTTCAAACTCCACTAGATTTACTTCGTCAAATAATCCTAATTGAATTGCCTCTACTTCCGCTAATTTTCTAATGCTTGCCTTAGTTAAACCACTGATATAATCTAAGCCTTCTACTGGTTTCACTAACTCATTAATTTTTGAATTCGTTAAGATACCTCTATCCGTTACCCAAACAACATTTTTGATACCAAACCGTTTTCTTACCTTTTCAATTTGCCTCTGTAATGTGGTACTATCTGAGGTGTTTCCTGAAAAGACTTCTACAGCACAGGGGCAGCCATTTTTATCACACAGAAGTCCAAATACTATTTGAGTTTTTCCCTTCTTTTTATCTCGATTATACCCATATTTTCCTAATTCACATCCCTTTCCCTCTAGGTAGGTTGAGGTAACATCATATAAAACCAATGCTCCAGACTCTAAATGAATACTGGCTAATTTATTTTCAATTCTTTCCTGCTTATTCAACAACCAATCTAGAGCATCATATAATTCATCTTCATCAGCTTTCTCCAGGTTTAATATCTCCCCTAAACTATTACTACAAGTCTCCTGATTCAAAGCTCTTGCTGTTGCTAATTTAGACTTAGGATTGATAATCCTAGCAATTATCATCGCCACCACTAAGTTTCTAATTCGAGATTGTTTTTCTCCAATAATTTTGTCTAAACCTAACTTTTTAATTGTCTCTAATATGACCATCACATGACCATGAGGGAGACTTCTTATCACCTCAAAATTATCTGGTATAGCCTCAGTTATTGAAACTTTAGCCCCTTTCAATACCAGTTTCATATTGTCAATAACATCATCTGGCAATTTTGATAAATTAGCCAGAGTTCTTTTTTTGACTCGCTCTCCCTCTCTATAGGATTCACGAAGAAGAATAGCAGGAGGGGAATTTCTGTTAGGGACTCTTTCTATATACATGACTACTATTTTAACAAATATCCCCATCCCCGTTGATTAAGAAATATTAGAATTTACATGGCTACAGCTGTGAGGAATAATCACTGTATCCTCGGATTTAGAAGGCTTTTAGGCAATTATAGTATATCTGTATGGGGGAAGTTCAGGAGAAAAATGACGAAAGCCCCCATTTAAGGTAGTTGTAGCGATTTTTTAACTACCTGTTACTGGCTACAATTTCTCGCTTTAAGAGCTTGAGCTACAAAAATCCTACCAGATATCGCCTTTCTTTCTTCGATAACTCCCAGAAGTTAGGTTTCTTATTTTGAGGGGAGATGTTCTCGAAAGCTCCTAACTATACTATTTGGAAACTCATAAAAGTGAGGATAACTCCCAGAGCAGCTACCACTACCCCTCCAACCCGAAGGTAACTTCCCAGAAACCGCTCAGACCAATTTTGGACAAAATCAGACCATCTCGGAAAGAGTAAGTAGAGGACACACTTAAGGGTCACTACCCATCCCACTAGAGTAACTAGTATCCGCCAGTCAGGCACCCAAAGATTGTGTCCCATAATTACTATTAATCCCAAAGGCAACCATTGTATCGACCATAAGAGCAGCGATTTCGGCTTCTTCAGGAGTTCTTGACTCAACTCCATCCATATTCGCCCTTGAAAAATACACGACAATCCCAAAATCAAATAGAATAAAGCCACAACTCGTTCAATTATTAATTCCATACCTACCTCCTTCCCTGAAAGAGCTAATTTCGCTCGCCACTCTTTTAACCACTATTTGACAGCCCTAGCCCTCAAACCTCAGTGTTAGCTGAGTTCCTTTCTTTGTCTCTCTTTTGACAACAGCCAACGCCAAAACAGAATAAATAATAAAATGAAACCTAAAAAAATGAAACTTTTCAACATAAGTTTAAACAACTAGTGCAACAATGAAAGCTTGACTTTGACCACTATCACTCCACACTGAATTTTAAAATTTGAGATGGGCTTTCCCTCTTTTGAGATGAAAAAGATTCACCAACTTTTATTCACCTTATCTTTAATTCTATTCAAAATTTATCGGCACGATTAATAAGTTTTATAGAGTTTAAGTTGCAAGCATACTACTTATTAGTTGCTTCTTCTTGAAATGGCGAGTGAAGCGAAGCTATTCTAAAGGAAATCCCCCTACTTATAAGGAAGAGCCCTTAGAAAACTTCTCATTTTAACGGATTTTGTGGGGGGCATTTTGGACAGCGATCGCCCGAACCCTTAAAACCAACTTTTTCGCGTTGCTCCCTCCAAATACTGAGTTTGTGGACTTTTGGTGGGAGGAGCTAGCCTATATCGAGCACCCATTATCAATTGGTTATTAAGAAGTATGAGTAAATTGATTATTCAAGATTCAATACCTTCGCCAAAAAAAGACCAGAGAAAGTCCCCCCTGTCAAGAGGTTTTGAGCAGGAGAGAGTAATTTTTACTATTTTTGGAGTTTATTCAGATGAAATACCAGTAACAGAAACCGAGTGAATCGCTCCAAGGTTAGCCACCTGATTCAAGATGCGAGAGATTAAAATCGGCTCTGGTTTTTGCGGAAGTAATTTAATGACCTCGTCAACATATTTGAAGGCTCGATAGCAAGCCTTCAAGTCCAGGATACTGAACTGTGGATGGTGAGTTCCTCGAAAGTCACGTAAGAGCCGACGGGAGAGATTGACCATAAAGAAAGCCAGATTTACGGCATTAGTTACAGCGGTTTGAGAGATATTCATAAAATCCTCCAAACCCCAGAATTGTTTGGCATCACGGAAATCAAATTCAATTTGGAACC
>JBFRWK010000092.1:0-12069 GCA_051439545.1 Xenococcaceae cyanobacterium
CTAAATCATCTAGTGCTGCCAGATAAAACTGCATTTTGCCCACATACTCTGGCACAAACTCCCCAATCTTTAATTCTATTGCTACTAAACACTTCAAACGACGGTGAAATAACAGTAGATCGATAAAATATTCCTTGTCGCCAACTTCTAATCTATACTGACTGCCGACAAAAGCAAACATCCCTCCCATTTCTTGTAAAAACGGTTCTACAGCAGCTAGTATTGCCTGTTCTAACTGACGTTCACTATGTTCATCTGCCAATTCCAGAAAATCAAATGTATATTCATCTTTAACTGCTAACTTAGCTTGAAAGCGAATATCCTCTGATACGATTTTATCGAAATTGGTTTGATTAAGTAGGGTTTTTTCGTAGCTTTGGTTCTCAATTTGATGAATTAAAACATTTTTTGTCCAACCAAATTTCCGTGTCATGCGAAGATAAAACTCTCGCTCCAAATCGTCTTTACACTTTTGCAAAATTATCAGATTATGCGTCCAGCTAATTTCTGCAACCAATGGTTGCAGTTTTTCATTTTGGCAGTATTTAAGATAGAAACTACGCATATTCCAGATATTTCGGGCTGAAAAACCACTAATACCCGGAAATTCTTGTTGTAAATCTTGGGCTAGCTGTTCTACTACAGATTTCCCCCAAGTTTCTCCCTGTTGCCGAGTTACAATCGATTTGCCAATATCCCAGTAAAGAGCGATTAATTTTTGATTAACAGCCCTGAGAGCTTCATACTGAGCAGAACGAATATACTGCTTAATTTCCCCCAGCAGTTGTCCATAATTATCGGTATCTAGTTCGCTCATCTTTACTCTTTCTTCTACAACAACCCAATTATTTATTATCACTCCAGGCAAAGGTTTAATTCTCTACAGTTTACTAATACCTCTTTTCCATAAGTATCTCTAATTTTGGCAACCATTCCCGTAGTCGCTTGTACGATCCATGTTCCCTTGGCTTTTAACCATTTAACTAATGCTCCAGGTTTAAGGCCATTTTGAGTTTCTTTTTCCGTTTTGGTGTCCACCCCAGGAAATAAATTACTATCTTTCCCTATAGTGGACACGGAAGATAAATCAAAATTAGTAGTCGATTCAGTTTCTATAAAAGCTTTGTCTCTTTGCAACCAAGTCTCAAAAATCTCGTCTCTACCATCATTGGGAGGCTCAAACACATAGACTCTTTCTCGTTGACTTCTAGAACCCAGACGACCGATATAGGTAAGCTTGAGTCCTAAAAGACCGAGTAGTTTCTGAACTATTTTAATCGGTGTATCGGATTCAACTATGGTAAGACCAAGAAAAGTTTTCAGTTCTCTTTGATTAGCTAAGGCTAATTCGGCAATTAATTGTAAATTAGGATCGCTACCTCGATACTGGACTCCTGGTTGAAGCAAACCAATAATTAAAGTCTCTAGTAGTCGCAGAGATGTAGATAATAAACTACGGTTGAAATCTGGTAGCCATAAACGGTTTTTATTGGTATTAGCGTACGCTCTTAACTGCCTTGAATCTCGCTCGATGAGATAGGGTCTACCAACGGTAAGGTAATAGTGGGAGAGCAATTGGGAATACCACCCCTCGTCATCTCTAGCGACTAGTTCAGGGGTAATAGCTACATCACTGCCATATCGCCTGAGAATGTTACCTTTACGTTCGATCCATCGTTCTTCTTTAGTTTTAGCTCGTTTATCTTTTAATTTCTGATACTCTGAATCAGTGGGGATAGGTGCATCTGCTACTTGGCTACATTCAGCATGATATTTAGTTTCGGCTACTTGTTTAAGTTCTTTTTCAACTTCAGTAGTAGGATTTAGATTTTCTGCTTTAGGTTCGGGGGGATCTGTCACTAAATGTCCTTCAGCAATTAAACCTTCAACAATTGAGTTGCGATAATTCTGCATAGTCAGGTTGATATAACAGCCTCTTCTCGCCCAGGTGTTGAGGGATTCTGGTTGGAAATTGGTATCTAGATCGAGATCGGACAAAGAAGCATCAGCAGTTTGGAGTAAACGAATATTGGTACTGGCTTTATTTTTAGTACTGGCAATCAAAGCTTTTTTAATAGTAGCTCCATTCCCCACCATACATTTATAAAAACCTCGTTTAGCTGCCCAAAGATAGCGGGGGATATTGGCACGAACGCGAGCTAGTACCTGACGAATAGAATCGGCTGCTTGTACCCCTTGAGCGAGCGCCCAAACTGAATCAAAATGAGGAACAGTGGTTACTTGTCCTAAGTTTGTTTTGATTCCTCGTAATAATAACTGAAAAGCTATGGGAACTTGGGAGTAGTTATTATTAGTTCTTTCGCATTCAATGCTGACTCCTGTTTCAATGGAAGGCGAGGCGATCGCCAGATCGTATTGGGGTAAGATCTCATTGAGATGGGCAATACAACCATAGGCAGGATGGGAAGGGTCTGCTACTGTTTCTGAATCTATACGCAGGATTTTTTTATCAGGAAATTCTAGCTGTAAATAAGATTCTAGGTTTTGAGTACCCCATTTAGATTGTATTTTTTGAGCCGAACAACTAATAAAGGGTTTACCACCAGCCTCTATATGACTAACTAAATCCCGAACTAGACTAGCAGGATTCTTTTCATCATAGTTATATACTGTCCAGCGTTGTTTGATAGGTGGTTGCCAGTCGTTAACAATTATAAAAGGTTCGACATGAAAACCTGCTAGGGAACGAATGTAATCGAGCGCAACATCTGATAAGTCAGCATCGGCTAAATATACTTTACCGTTCCCTGAAAGATTGTTTTGAATTAGTGTTTTAAACTGAGCTAAAATTTCTACCCTTTCTGAAGCACAGGTAGCCGAGTTGAGCATATGCCAAATTACTTGTTCGGCTTCATCGATAATGATTACTCCATCTTGCCAGTTATCCGCATTGAATCTCGCTCCTGAGTTGGGATGTAATGAGTCAATACAGAGTCCGTAACCTAAAACAGTTCCGTATTCAACGGTTTTGATTTCTGTTAGGTAAGGTAGTCCTACTCTTTGACATAATGCTTCTCCTAGTTGAATGCGGTGGGTAAGCAACAGTACCCATTTTCCTTCTTGGGTGGCTTGTTCGACTATTTGTTCGATTAAGTGAGTTTTACCCGTACCTTTAGGAGATTTTAAAGCGATTAGTTTGGCACTATTGGGAATTTCTAGGGTTTGGGGTGTTGGGTGTAGGTAAGTTAGCTTATCGTTCTTGTCTTTTACCTCCCGTTTATGACCTTCTAACCCCTGACTTTGACCTTCTGCCTCCTGCCTCCTGGAGGGGCTGTCTTTTGAGGTCTCCTCAAAAGCTTGTACGCCCCGTCCTTCTGCCTTAACTAATGACCCTAAATATCTTCTATTAACTTGAATATTGGCTTTATAGGTTAGTTGAACTTGAGTTTTGACTAACCAAGTTTCTAGAGATAATGCTTGACTGTAAGCTTGATGAAAAGCTTCCGCACCGTTTTGAACAATTAGATCGTCAACTCCTTTGGCTGTTTCTTGCCAACGAATTACCTTAACATTAGCTCCAGCTTTAACAAAGAGTTTTCCCGTTTTGGCGATCGCACTATTAACATTAGCGATGGTACTAGTTTTAGTATCTTTATCAAAGGCAAAATAAATTGTGCGTCCAGGGGTGGCAAATACTTGTAATTGAGGAATGAGTTTGGCTAGTCCTGTTTTCCTGCCCAGTTTATCTTTGGGTTGACGGTAGCCATTGAAAATACCAGGTAGGGCGATCGCTGCATAGCCTAGACTTAGAAGAGCAGCAGCTTTCTTAGCTCCTTCGGTAATGATTAAGGGAACTTCGGGGTTATTTACGACCCATGACCAGAATGATATTGGATTGTTTCTGTCTTGTAGTCTAAGTGTTAGGGGAGACAGAAATAGCTTGATTTTGTTTAGTTTAGCTATCGCTTGACAAAGCTGCTGAGAAACTTTAAGGGCAATTATCCCCGTCGGGTGTTTAGGTGGAGCTTCATATTTGATTATCTTGCCTTTATCTGCCGATAGTCTGGGTTGAAGCGGTTTGAATTGTCCCCAAAGATCGTCGGAATAAGTGTTTAGGACATCAACTCCTGATACCCACCAACCCCCAGCTTCAACATGACGATAGCGTTTGAGAATGCTATAACTAATTGTACCCGTGTTGATTCTTTTTAGTTTTTCGGAAATAAACAGGCGATCTAATGCTGTATTTCCTTCTAAGTGGAAGAAGTTTAACTTAACGATGTCGGGGTGAATTCCACTTTCGTGTCTGAGTTCGTAATATTCGGCAGATGTTAACTGATTTGGTAATTGTTCTTCTTTGAAGTCTGAAATAAATTGCTGCGTCATCGAATATAAGCTTCCAAATGATAATTGGAGCCTAGATCCATGATTGGATAAGCACAGCACAGCAGTTGAATATCAAATTGAACAAAACTTGATACCCATGAAACCATGTCAAATTTCCAAAATTGACATAGTATATATAGTAGATATGTGAATTTTGAAGTGCTATGTCCCCCGCCAGGGAAATAACACTTAGGGGCTTAGGTTTGTGCTTGAACGCATGGAGTCTAGGCTCTCTTTTACATGTTTATTTCTAAAATAATTACCAAGGTTGCTGGTTTTATTTACCAAACACTTGGGTTTGCTAAAAATTCTCTTTTTCTCCAATCATATTGATTTATTTCTAACGCAGCTTAACATCGCCAAAAATACTAATTCAATAGTACGTAATTACCAATACGCGAGCTTCACAGGTAAAACTGTACGCGAGCTTCACAGGTAGATTGAAAAAAAATACGCGAGCTTCACAGGTAAAATCGTACGCGAGCTTCACAGGTAAAATTGATGAAAATCTCAATAACAAAGGATTTTTAATTTTAGAATCTCGAAAAAAATACGCGAGCTTCACAGGTAAAACTGTACGCGAGCTTCACAGGTAGATTGAAAAAAAATACGCGAGCTTCACAGGTAAAATCGTACGCGAGCTTCACAGGTAAAAGTAAAGTTGTGTAAACTTTGTGGACTAATGCTTTCAAAACCCAACCATGACAATTCAAAGTAATTATCCTGATGGAAGATAAATAGTCTACGATAGTTAGTATAGTGAGTGAACATATCAAAGATTTTTTCCCCGTAGACGGTCAGCTTCTGATGGTCATGCCACGAGCTTCTGCCTCAATTAGAAATCCTGAAGTGCAGTTACCAACTTTAAGAAAAGACAAAGGTAATTATTATCTTGAGATGCAAGTGAATGCTGATTCTGAAGACGAGAGAGAATTAGCAGTTACTCGTCGTGTGTCATTAGACAAGCTTTCTCAGGCGGAATGGAACGAATTAGAAGCTCAGTATAACAATTTAGATTTTAGTATTTGCAATGATGTCGGAATTAACAAAGCTCTAGAAAATATTAAAGACTGTCGAATTAGGCGTTTATTTCTAGCTCTGCTGACTTTTCTAAATCCCAGACAAGTAAGCATTATTCTTTATTTATATAGAGAAGCAGCCATTCAGAGTAATGGTTCGTTGGTTTCTTTTCGTTCTAACGACCTCCTCGATAGTTTGGGATATAAGAAGACTAAGGATGGGGGATTTGCTGCCCGTGTGCGATCGCAGCTTAACCAAGATTTAGTAGCATTGCATCGGACAGAATTAGTATTTGCACGTTCACTTCAAAAAGGAGAGCAAATTGGGGCAAAAGTATCTGTAAAAAGTATTTTGCGAATTCGCGATTATGAAATTGATAAAGTTCCTCGTAATTTCGATTTATCTAAAGCTGCCGATTATACTTATGAATTAGCAGATGCTTATACTGTTTCTCTAGAATTTTTTGAAGATACCTTAGAACAAAATCGCCACGTACTGTTTTCAAAAAATATTGACCTCAAGGAAAAGCTAGGAGGTAATGCCAAACGCGATTATAAAACAAAGCTTTTGATTTATATTGCTAGCAGAATGAAATGGGACAAGCTAAAAGATGGTCAGTATTTGTTGATATCTAAAAATTGTTTGCTTAAAAATTTGGATCTTTTGGGTAGTAATAAATCTCGTAACAATAAGATTTTGTGGCGGACTATCGAACAACTTAACCAGGATAGCTATATTATTGAGGCGCAAGAACTAGCAGGAAAACGCAATCAAAGCAAAATCCAGTTTCAAATCAATTCTCAAAAAATTAAGTGTCTAAATTCTAATTAACGAAGTTTAGATGATTTCTACAAAGTTTACCTGCTTGCGTCAGTGTTGGGAGATGTCACCGTCAGAATTCCCATTATTACGCTAGGTATAGGAGAGTTAAAGTTCAGCTAGAGATAATTGTATGTTTGTCTCGTCCAGCATTTATCCGAATAAAGCCATAAAAAAAGTGCAATTGTCTAGAAACGTAGCGCAGAAATTAGCTTTTATTCAGTTTCTTAGTCTTTTTTGCAGATTAATTTAATAGTTCAATTAATCGAACAAAATGAAAATGAATGTGAATCTTAACTCTTAACTCTTTACATATCACAATTTCAATTGAGTAGATCGAGGTCGAGCTTAGAAGATTGAGTTTTTTAGACGACTGCTGGCTCTAGCATTAAAATCGTACCTCGCTCCGCATCAACTTCTACCTCCACCCCCAACGGAACAGTAAAATTATGCCGAACGTGACCGATCGCCGAACCATACCAAGCTGGGATACCCAAAGGTGCGATCGACTCTGATAAAACCTGTCTTAAGGTTAGAGTAGGCTCGTCATCTTCTGCTCGGTCACAATTAGAGCAGCTAGCAAAGATCAAACCAGTCAGTTGCTCTAGAATCCCCCCTAGTTTGAGCTGAGTCAACATCCGATCTACTCGGTAAATTTCTTCCCCCACTTCTTCGACAAACAAGATAGTATCCTTCCAGGTCGGCAGGTAGGGCGATCCTATCATAGAGGTAAGTACCGATAAATTGCCCCCCAGCAAACGCCCTCTCGTCTTACCAGTAGTAATCGTTTCTACCCGATAACCAGTCAGATTTTGCAGCAGAATCGCTTCTTTATCGAGCAGAATCTGCTCGGCATAATTGAGGTTAAACCAATTCCAGGTAGATATGCCCACCGGTCCGTGAAAAGTAATCACACCACTGCGAGTGTAAATTGCTAATAGCAGCGACGTAATATCGCTGAAGCCCATCAGAATTTTAGGATGACGGCGGATGAGTTCGTAGTCCAGCCGGGGCAAAATACGATTACAACCCCAGCCTCCCCGCATAGTCAAGATAGCTTGAACCCGCTCGTCGGCAAACATGGCATTCACATCAGCAGCACGATCGGCATCTCGACCCGCGAGATAACCGTAGCGATCTAAAATGTGTTTGCCTACCTTGACTTGGAAGCCATAAGCAGTGAGAAACTCAATAACCTCTGTGAGGGCTTCCTGTTTAATAGCACTAGCAGGGCTAATCAATCCCACGGTATCCCCTAGCGTAAGATGTCGGGGCTTGATGAGGGGTTGTGAGCGTTCAGAGGCTGCCAATGGCAACTGGCTGGCCAACAGAGTCCCTCCCAAAGCTTGCAGAAAATGGCGGCGAGTACTCCTCATCATTAAATCTCTCGCTGCCTCCTGGGTGTTGAGTAGTTAGGGATATTATACTTTAGACTGAAAAAGCAAGTTAGAAGAGGAGTGGAGCAAAAAGTTTTTAGTTACTAGTTTTTGGCTCTTAAGTCAACGTTACACCGTCGTTTTACGGCGGTGTAACGTTGACCGCATTCCGCGGTCACAATTTTGGCAGATTTTGCGGCTCACAAGCTCGATCTTAGTAGCTAATTTGCAAGGTGACAGAAGCTCGAACTATTTGCTCTCCACCGATGATAGGCGTACTTATACCAATTTGCGTTCACAAGCGTAATTCTGATAGGGTACTTGACTAGAATGTCAGATGTTCGAGGAATAATGCCCAGAGTCAGTCGAGTTTTACCGCATCTATCAGTGGAAGAAGTGCAGCAAAAGATTAAAACAGCTAGCAATTTTCGTCGACAACAGAAGTGGTTCATTGTGTACAATGCTTTAGTTGATCCGAGGGAGGCAGCCCAAATCGCTTTACATACAGGGACAACAGAGCGCACCGTACATCAAGTAATCTCGGATTACAATCGAAAAGGTGTCGAAGCAATCGAGACGACAGGAAAGGGAGGAAGACGGCGTGGTTATCTGTCCTTGGAGGAGGAAAAAAATTTTCTCACTCAGTTTATGGACTCGGCTTTGACAGGACTAATTACCAACGTCACCAAGATTAAAAGAGCCTATGAAGCAAAAATCGGTCAGAAGGTTCATCAAAGCACAATTTATCGTCTGCTAGAACGTCACGAATGGCGCAAAGTAATGCCTCGCTCTCATCATCCTGGAGCTGATTTTGAGGAGCAAGAAAAGTTCAAACAAGAGTTTCCCAACTTAGTAGACGAGGCTTTAAAAACTAAAGACCCTCAGGACAACCGACCTGTATTACTAATGGCTCAAGACGAAGGGCGTTTTGGACGTTTAGGTCAAGTAATGAAGGCTTGGTGTCCCAAGGGTTATCGTCCTCTAGTCCCTAAGCAAGGAATAAGAGACTATGTTTATGCCTATGCAGCGGTCGCCCCACAACTGGGCAGAATGACAACTTTGGTGCTTCCTTTTGTGAATATTACAATGATGGAATTGTTTCTACAACAGGTTTCTAACGATTTCGCCGATTATTTCATTATCATGCAGGTCGATCGAGCTTCTTGGCATATCTCCGACAAATTAAATCTTCCTGACAATATTCGTTTGATTCCACAAACTCCTCGTAGCCCTGAACTCAATCCTGTTGAACACCTTTGGTCAGCCATTCGTGAGAACTATTTCTACAACGAAGTATTTGAGTCGCTTGAGAAAGTTATCGATACTTTATGTGACGGTCTCAACTTTTTCAAGTCTGTTCCTGAAAAGTTAAAATCCATGACTTACTTCCCTCATCTGAGAATTACGTTTTAGAACGCAAGTTGGTATTACCTGAGCCTCAGCTCTTGACAGTTGCCCGACTGGAATAGGCTTGGGTGGGGGGACGCTGGCTCCATTAACTTGAATACTAACAATCTCTTTGGACGTAAGATTGAGAGTATTCAAAACAACATCCGCCATAGCTCGAGCATCAATGGTTGCTTTACGGAGTGCTTCTTTTTGAGTAGTAGAGATTGCTTCAGGGGTAGCGGTAAAACTTACTCCATCGATGCGACTAGCTCCCGCTTTAACGGTTTCATCTAACAAGGTTCCCACTTGCTCTGTCTGGAGGCTAAAGCTGACCGTATTTGTGCCGATGTAACCCACTAACGTTCTTTGTTTATTGCTGTAGTCATAATTCGGTTGCAGCCGAACGCCAGTGGTTTGTAGCTGTTCGACATCATTTGAGCGTAGCAAATCCACCACGGCTGAGGTGCGCTTGGCTACTTCCTGTTGTACCTCTGTCGCCGTTTTTCCCTGAATCTCTACTCCCAGCCTGACTTGTGTGAGGGTGGTGGCAATCCTTTCAATCCCATTTCCAGTTACTGTCAACGTTGGTAATAATTTTTCTGAGGCTATAGCTGGATCGATCAAAGTCAAACTGAGAAAACTGCAAATGGCTAGGATAATGCAACAAGACTGGTAAGGTACAGCAAATCGACTTATCTTCGATTGTTTCTCTTCTTCACTCATTGTTCACTCTCTATCAGGTTGAAAAACTCAATGTAAATCTGCACTCTGGCATAGATAAAGGTAGTCAATAGGCAATTTTCCGCTGGTGTTTCTCAACATAAACTAACTTATTTAACTCACGGTTCGCTCATTTTTGACGAAGTTAGAAAAATAGGAACTTGTTCGCGAAAGTGTTTCGCGAACAAGTTCCCCTTAAGGAGGTTTGACCATCTCAGGTGCGAGTTGGGTGTAAATCTCCTTGTCAAAATTGAGTAAAGCCAAAATCTGCTGTTGCAGTGGAGACAGGGAACTGAGGTGGACTACCGTTGGGTTGGGCGTGTCAATAATTAGAAGTAGGGTAATTTCACAAAAAGCTGCCAGCAGTTGTTCGGCAGTCGGTCTGGCAGTAGCTCGCTTGGGATTACCAGGATAAAGTCCTGACAATTGCGCTTGTTGGACAGCCAAGCCACGACGAACCTGGAACTCCAACAGGGTCAAAACTCTCAACCCAATGGAGAGTAGACGAATCAGTCCCTTAACGTAGTCGTCTCGTTGTAGATAGATGGGGGTCAGCGACAGAGGAAAACCTTTAAATCGCCCAAAGCCTCTCTCGAGCGAGTACTCCTCTCGGTAAGCGACCACTGCTCTTTGAAGAGATAACTCCTGGCTCGGCTGATTAGTTACGTAAACCCGCCAGCCCAACATTTTTTTCTGATGCTCCAGAGCTGCTTCATCCAGGTTAACAGAAAGCTTCACCATCGATTCGACGACTACTCGGGCAGGTCGGTCTCGATAGGGTCTTAAGTGACGCTCTCTTGTGGTTACTTGATAGTCCAGCTGCAACAATCCTTGAACCCGGTAGCGTCTACAAATCCCTTCTGCCGCTTCTTGCCAGTCCTCTAACTGGGTGAGTCTTTTTTTGCCTCGGCGCGGTTGCCCTAACTCACCTAAAGCTGTTTCGGCTTTCTCCAGACGAGTTTGTAAGGATTTTGACCCAGCAACAGCTGCAGCCAGAGACCTTACCACCAACTGTCGTTCGCTCCACGTGACCTCTACCCCATTGATGCTGGTGGTGCGAGGGACTGAAATCTCATACCCGACGGCAATCTTTTTGGTCTCTCCGTCGGCGTAGGTATATTCTATCTCTGTCAACTGTTGAAGGCCTGACCATACTGGTTGGAGATAGCTTTCGAGTTCCCCAGTTGCCAATTGAGTAGAAGGCAGAGGGCACAGATAATAATCTCCGACCGCAGCAAGTTCTCCTCTCGTAGCCCTCGCTGCCATCTTACAGTCTCCGATATAGAGAAGTCCGCGGGTCATCAGGGTTTCTCTGATTCGCTTGATAGCAGGGACGTACAAGGGGTCATCGGCCTTCTCTCCCGAGAGCACCTCGGTGGCAACTGGCAGAGCCAAGGGGTCGAGGGTAGCCAGCATGATTTTGACTTGAGCCAAATCAGGTCGTTTGTTTTTACTATGTCCCCACTGGAATAAACCGTCGTCAGTGACTCCACAGTAACCGCTCGCCGTTGTCGGGTCTAAGCGCACCCGCTCGGCTCTCAGGTCATAAACTCGGATAAGATGCCCCCCCAACTCGGCTTCAAATCGATGCCAAGATTGATCTTTACTCAAGTAACCCAAGACAGCTTCGAGACGATCGTCACTTAAATCTAAAGCTCTGAGGGACTGCCCAGTACAAATACTCAAGGTTGACAATCGTTTCTCTGCCCAAGGTTGGACATAACTCAATCGATGGTCAGCCATCGAGAGGATGTGGCCGAGCCAAATACTGGCTAACCATCCCAGGGAAAGACCTTGCCAATTTCCGTGAGTCGGGAAATGCTTATCAAGTAGCTGTTGAATTCCCATGCTTTTGAGCTGTGTTAGAAGCATGGGTATATCATCAACTCGTTCGTAGGTGATGTTTATCGGTTCAGACATAAAGAATACCTTAACCGAATCAATGCCCTTGGACAATCCCCAGTCCTTTATGGGATTTTATTCGCGATTGGTTTTCGCGAATAAAATCCCATTTTTCTAACTTCGGAAAAAATGAGCGAACCGTGAGTTGAACAGACTTCTGAAATTCAAATTCTAAATATCTATCGAGAAAAATTTTCTCAAACTTTTAATAAACATCTTCCTGATGAGCTTAAAAGTAAATTTGACTTTTTCCTTAAAGGTAAAAATGAAATTCCATATTTTCCTCGATATTCATTTGGGGAACTTGTAGCAGTAAAACAAACCAATACAGATTTACAAGCTCCGCAGTTAGAAGAAGCATACAAAAAACTTCCAGGTGTAAATTTTTCGTTGATGACAGTTGATGGCAGTTGATGGTAATTGATGGCAGAGTCGAATTTAGTTAGCTTATAGGGCACGGTAAGATAGTAAATCAACCTGGAATGGCGTAAAATTT
>JBFRWK010000093.1:0-34332 GCA_051439545.1 Xenococcaceae cyanobacterium
CGTTGCAGGGAGGCATGGCTGCGGGAGTAGTTTCTTTCATGACAGCGATCGCCTATTTGAGTAATGCTTAAGTCAATTATTAAAGGCATTCTATCTTATTTTGACTATCAAAATTGTTTAAGTACCGATAGGAAAAACATTGAGAGGATTGTATTAGAGACAGAAGTATGGAAAATAACTTTAGACCAACTTGAAACTACAACAGATAATGTAAAGTCCTTAAATTCCCAAGGTGGATTTGCAATAACTCACGTAGGTAAACTAGAGAAGCTGGATGGACAAACTTTTTCAGGAGAAGAAGCTACGGACTTTTTGAAAATTGTTGCTGATTTTTTGTCTTTTGCTAGAGGGTTTAAAGTTCCATTAATTCTCTTAGTTGGTTGTGATGTAGAGGAAAATCAGATATGGAAACACTGGGATTCATCAGGAGGACATTCTTGGAAGGGTATAGACTCATGGTTTCCTACAAATAAAGCAAATATATTTGCCGATGTGTTTCCTGGTTTTCTAAATTGGTGGAACAATTGGGGAGAATCTGCAAAAGTAACTCTCTACTCGTACTTAGAAAGCAATTATGCTCAAACATTAGAAGTAACAATTCTCTTATCACAAGTTACTTTAGAGCTAATTGCACGAGTTTTACTCGTAGAGAAAGAAAAAATCGTCACAGAAAAGTGGTTTGACGCACGTAGTACAAAAGCATCAGATAAACTGAGAAAATTACTTGAGAGATTAAAAATTCCCTTAGAAATACCTACCGATAAACCTTCTAAATCTTCCCTCACTCTTGTTGAAAAGCTTAAAACTGAGTCACCTCTACTTTTGCCAGACTTACGAGAATTGGCACGAAGACATCAATGGGAAGATGGATTACACGCGCTGACCACTATACGTAATGATATTACTCATTCTAAAAAGAAATATGATATCTCTTTTCTTGAAAAGTTTGATGCCTCAGATTTGGGGTTGTGGTATTTGGAATTAGTATTACTCGCTATCTTTGATTATCAAGGATGTTATCATAATCGACTTCCAAGATATCAACATAATGGAGAAATAGAAACTGTTCCTTGGTCAAAAAATAATTAGTAAAATGAGCAACACTTTAACACCAGCTAGGGCAATATCAACAGGACGTATCCTACAACGAGAATTAGATGCGCGGGGTTGGACTCAGAAAGATTTAGCCGAAATTACCCATCTTTCAACGCAAGCAATTAACGAAATTATCAAAGAAACAAGACAAATTACTCCAGAAACAGCTAGAGAATTATCGTGCGCGTTGGGAACTACTGCGGAATTTTGGACTAATTTAGAAGCAAATTATCGTTTCCTGCTGCGGTAAGCTGCCTAATTTATTTATTAGCCAGGTTTTTGACTCCGTTCTTTTAATTCCTTCAAATTGTAATTAACACTCGTCACCCCAAAGTCAGGCTCTTTTTGAAATGGTTGTCTGACATAGTAGACTACACAGTTATCATCTCCTACTCGGTAACTGCTAGAATGCTCTTTTACTCTCCAGGCATCCCCTGCGCTAAACTCCTCAGATGATGGTACTTCAACTAATGCCAAAATATAGTCATTTGGTTTATTTAAAGCCGTCATAATTTCATTCTTAGTTACGGTTACCGTTTCTGCTTCTTTAATCCTGCCTTTTACTTCAATAAATCTGAGCTTTCCTATTTCGGGAATGCGGGACTCGATATCATAACCAGATTTGAGACTGCTTACATCCTGGGGTTCGTGTCCTAATTTCTTCTCTGCTGCCATCACAGCATCCATTGCCAACTTTTCGACTCGTTTGGTTTCTCTAGCAAACATCTGGACTTTTGATTCTCTTTTACCCTGTAATCTCTGTAGTAACCCAATTGGTATAACTAATGCTCCTCCCACTACTACAGGAGGTAAAGGAGATAAGCGTCTTTCTTGCTGTAATTCGTCAATACGTCGGGCTAATCTAGCTTGTAGCTCATCTGCTCTGGCTCTGGCTTTCGCGGAGTTAATCTTAGCGTTGGTTTTACCCGCTTCTTCCTGTTGTTTGAGTTCGGCTGCGCGATAGTCCCAGTAGTTAATTTCCTTGGTCAATCTGTCTTTAACTGCTACCAGGGTTTTATCAATAAGTTCTTCCTTATGCTGCTTGACCTCTTGCAGATGTTGGGTAACTATCTGGGAAATGGCATATTTGGTTGCTTCGGCTTCAACAACTCGATTGAGTATGCGGAGGAGACCTCCGCACCCCTCTCGTTCAATATCGGTTGGTAAACTAGACTTTTCTAAGAAAGTTTCGATAACAGTTTGCTCTGCTTCAGATAGGGGACGATAATCGAGATAAGGAGCATAACCTGCATTACGGATTGTTGTTTCTCCGTCATTGGCAGAGTCAGTTAAATCGTTAAAAAGAATTTCGACATACTGCATTCTACGAGAAACAATTCTTCGTTTCCCCGACGTATCGGTTTTGGCATCTTGAATCGAATGTTGGAGAGTAACTAAAATTCTTACTTCCTCACCAGGGTCATTTTCATCTACCAGAATACTTCCCTGTTTGAGTACGTCCCGATGACGCTCTAAAACTAAATCGATAGTGGCCTACGTCCGATCGCACTTGCCCATCTACTGAGTCTTGAGATTTATGAAAGCTGCCGTTATCCATTTGAACCAAATTTAAGCTATCGGGATAGGCTTGAGAAAATAGATCTAAAAAACGTTGAAAACAGATGCGATCGAGATGAGAAAACTCCCAAAAAAAACTTTCTCCACCCAAAGGTTCAACTAATCCATACAGATAAAAGTTATCTCTAGCCCATCCCCTGGTTATAGCCGTACAAAGTTACGTTAGCGGTGCGCGGGGAGGGGGGTTTAAGAACTAGATAAATCGAGGGAGAAAATTAGACTTAAAACTATTAAAAACCCCCCTTCCACCCCTGCGGAATTTATAATCCGCAAAGCGGTCAGACCCCGCGTCGCCGTCAGCGGTCGGAACCCGCGGAATTTTCAATCCGCAAGGGAACGCCGACCGAGCAAGGGAACGCTGACCAAGACAGGAACGCGCACCTCCCAAAGGGCAAGTAGCAATTTTAGAAAGTGTCCTAACCTAAATACGTAATGCTATACTTGGGGTTTGATACCTTGTAGAGTAATAATTTTTCCCGTCAATGTCTTAAGTCTCAATTTTTCTTATTGAACTAGAAAAAAGAAAATTAAATTATTTAGTTAGAGGCATTTCGTACCGCCATGTCTTTTCGTTTTGTAGAGTGGCTTAATCAAAATCGTAACCTATTTACAGCTTACAAAGCTAGTTTAAGCTTTATTTGGGCGTAATTTTTGTTTAAGTCCCATTAGTTATGAATATTTGGAGATGGTTGTTGGATTATATCACTAGCTTTTTGAAAGTCTGCCATTGCTCCATCAAAGTCTTGTAATTGTAGACGAAGATTACCTCTGTTGTAATAAGCATCGATTAAATTAGGACTAATTTTCAAAGCCTGAGTATAATCATCGATCGCGCCTTGATAATCTTGCAGACGAGATTTTACATTAGCACGTTGATAATAGGCTTCAGTATTATTGGGTTTTATTTGGATGACTTTGGTATAATCTGCGATCGCGCCTGGGTAGTCTTCATTCCGCAAACGAAGATTAGCTCTGCTTAAATAAATTTCGATATTATTAGGTTGCATTTGTAAAGCACGATTATAATCGGCGATCGCCTTTTGATAGTCTTCTAAATAGGCATAGGTTAAGGCTCGATTTATATAAACTTGAGTCCATTTAGGGTTAATCTGTAAAGCCCGATTATAATCTTTAATAGCGTTTTCATAATCGCCCAAATTAGTGTAGGCTAATCCCCGATGATAATAAATAGAAGCAGATTCTTGTTTTGGGTTAAGGCGTAAAGCTTCGGTAAAATCTTTAATTGCTCCATTATAATTTTCGAGACGATTATAGATTAGTCCTCGATGGGAGTAAACTTCTGCATATTCGGGATTGATTAACAAAGCTTGATTGTAATCGTTAAAAGCACCTTGATAATCTTGTAGTTGAGTGCGAGTAATTCCTCGACTAAAATAGGCAGTGGCTAAATCCGATTTAATATCTATAGAGCGATCGAAGTCTTGGAGTGCTTCTCGGTATTTTTTTAACCTCACCAAAGCCAAACCCCGATTTAAATAGGCTTCTGCCGAACGAGGATTTTGCTGTAAAACTTGAGTAAAATCAGCGACTGCGCCTTGATAATTTCCTGACTGAATTCGTTGAATTCCTCTAGAAAAATAAACCCGCTCGTCTCGATTAGACTGAGCAATAATAACTCTTGTCGTTATAGGTTCAGCCTTTATTTTCTGAGAAGTTGCCGATGCTATTAGTACAGAAAAACATAAAGTTGTTGTTACAAAAAGGTAATTAATTAGTTTACTTCTCATAAAACCTTGAAGCAGTCAAAAATAGACTTTAACTATAGACTATGTATTTATTGTACTTAGAGTAAGCTAGCTGAATCGCGCTCGAGAAATAAAGTAGCTTGTTTTTGTTTTCTTAAAATAGAGGCGGGACAATCAACATTAATTGGATTAGTTAACGTTTGCTTGACTACTTTGGCTTTATGTTTGCCTGGTACTAAACAAAAAATCTGTTTTGCCGAACAAATAGCAGGAATAGTAAGTGTATAGGCATAGGGAGGTACGTTTTCCCAATGAGCAAAATAATTACCATCGACTTGATGCTGACGAGTACTATCTTCTAACTTAACTAATTTCACTAGCCAAGAATCGGCAAAATTGGCTACAGTCGGTTCATTGAAAGCAAGATGTCCATTATGTCCTAAACCTAATAAACAAAGATCGATCGAGCTTGGCTGTAATAATTTACTATAACGATCGCATTCTTCTAAAGGTTGAAGTGCATCTCCTTGAAGATAGTAAAATTCTCTTAAGGGAATTTTCGCAGCTACCTTGTGCTGTAGGTAATAACGAAAACTACCAGGATGTTCTGCGCTAATACCCAAATATTCATCTAGGTGAAAAAAAACGATTCTCGACCAGTCTAATTCTTGAATATTCGTAATAGCCTCTAAAAATTGAATCTGTGAATTACCTGTAGCTAAAATAATTCTAACTAATTCTTGTTTTTGCAGAAGCGAGTGCAAATAACTATGAGCAAGTCGAGCAGCATCCATAGCTAATTCCCAATCTTCTTGGTAAATTCTGACAGATAGATCGTCATAGCGAGTGATGTGTGGTGATTGTAACGATATTGTAAAATCCATAATGGATAAAATTAATCGAGAACTTAGTAGTCGCTCTCATGAATAACACTATTTCCGATATTACCGTCAAAACCATTAATGGTGAAACTAAACAGTTTTCTGACTATGCAGATAAAGTGCTATTAATCGTCAACGTTGCTTCTTATTGTGGTTATACACCTCAGTATAAAGGTCTAGGTGCGACCCGTTTAGTACAAAAGTAGAACGAAACTACGTGGTACTAGCAATATTCATGACCTAATTTATAAGTAATGTTAAGAAATTAACAAAATTTATTGGTCATAATGAACATTGACAACTGAATACTCTGTGTAGGTGAGAGAGCCTGTAACAAGGTACTAAATATTAATAAAAGTCCAAGTCCTCAAGCCCTACTCTCTCGGTGTTGGGAGTAAAAACATAACCCCTGCGGTAGCGAATGGTCATCAATCCGCAAAGCGGGGTTAAACGGGGTACTAACTGGTAGTCTGAACTGGTTAGCCTCTAGCAAGAATTCTATGGATAGAGCTTACGCTCGAAGCACCAAACCATCGTCATTATAAAACAGTCAAATCAGGTCTGATAGACTGTAGTCAAAAAGGCGACACTGCAAAAGATTGTTTCTCACTCTAGACGGGAGAAACCAGCACCAATCGCAGTCGGTGGATAGGTAATAGTCATAATCCTCGTGAGTTTGAAATAGCCAAATCAGTACTGATAGGCTATAGCCAAAAAGGCAACACTGCATAAGATTGTTACTTAGTGGAAGTATAAGTAACCAACACTAATCGCAGTCGGGGAAGTGACGCATCCTAAAGATTCGTACCAACAGAGTATTCGGAACGGGATAACCCTCCAATAATTCTTACTCAATGGTCGAATAGAGTAAGTAGTCAACCAAGACGCAAATTCTCTGGAAACAGAGGTTATTGGGGGGAAGGATTGGGTAAGAAGCCAACGCTTATTTGTAATGAATAAGATATGCTGACGTACCCACTGAAATCAGGAAAGTAGTGATTTAGTAAGAGTAAATATGTCTAAGACAGATTTGAAATCAAATACTGTGGAATGGAGAGAGCTTAACTGGCGAAAAATCCAGAAAGCTGTCTGGAAGCTCCAAAAAAGAATCTACCGAGCCTATATCAGTGGCGATGTTCGGAAAGGAAGAAGGCTACAAAAAACCCTCATCAATTCATACTACAACAGATTACTTTCTGTCAGAAAGGTCACACAGGATAATCAGGGCAAGAAGACAGCAGGAGTGGACAAGGTTAAATCATTAACACCCAAGCAACGTCTTGAACTCGCTGAAAATCTGAAACTAGGTGATAAATCCAAACCCATAAGAAGGGTATGGATTCCCAAACCTGGAAGAGATGAGAAGCGACCCCTTGGTATTCCTGTAATGCGCGATAGAGCAGTCCAAGCATTAGCAAAAGCTGCACTTGAACCTGAATGGGAGTCAAAGTTTGAAGGAAACTCCTATGGCTTTCGCCCAGGAAGGAGCGCACACGATGCTATAGGGGCAATCTTTAACCAAATTAAGCAAAAACCCAAATTTGTTCTAGATGCCGATATTAGTAAGTGTTTTGACCAAATCAACCACAAAAAACTTTTAACCAAGCTAAACACATTCCCTAAATTGAGGAAACAAGTTAAAGCTTGGCTAAAAGCTGATATCTGTGACTATGTTAAACACGAAAGGACTCCAACAGCGCGATTGGATATGCTCCTTAACCAGGAGCATCCCTCGCGCTCAAACCATCAAGGAATGCCACAGGGAGGCGTTATATCCCCGCTTTTAAGCAATATAGCCCTACATGGAATGGAGAACAGAATAAAACAAATCAAAGGTGCATCTTTAATCAGATATGCTGATGATTTTGTTATATTCCACGAAAACCTGGACGGATTAAAACAATGTCAACAGATAATCTGTGAATGGTTAGCCCAATTTGATTTAGAGCTTAAACCAAGTAAAACCAGGAAAGTACATACCCTCAACGAATTGGATGATCAGAAACCAGGATTTGACTTTTTGGGATTCAACATCAGACAGTACAAAGTGGGTAAACACCAATCTGGCAAAACCTCTCATGGTATTCCACTTGGTTACAAAACAATAATTAAGCCATCTGATAAAAGTGTCAGACAACACTATCAAAAACTATCAGAGATAATTAATAGGCTTAATGCTGCACCACAGGCACTACTCATCAAAGAGTTAAACCCTATAATCAGGGGTTGGTGCAACTACTTTAAATCAGTCTGTAGTAAAGAAACTTTCTCTAAGTTATACAACCTAACTCATCTTAGATTACGCAGATGGGCAGATAGAAGACACCCGAATAAAAACAAACATTGGGTGAGTAAAAAGTACTGGACAAGAGTAGGAAACGATAACTGGGTCTTTGGATGCAAACTCGGAGAAAACCTCTTTGAAATAATAAAACATCCAAAAATAGCCATTAAAAGACACACCAAGGTCAGAAGCGACTACTCGCCTTATGACGAAAACACATTATATTGGGCTAATAGGATGAGAAAACACCCTGAACTAAGAGATTCAACAGCCAAAATGCTCCATAAGCAAAATGGTAAATGTAACTGGTGTGGACTTTCTTTTCAAGAAGATGACCTAATTGAAGACGACCACATTATCCCCAGGAAAGCTGGAGGTAACAATTCATTAAATAACCGTCAACTTCTTCACAAACATTGCCATGACAAAAAAACCAGAGACGACTTAAAGGCTATAAAAGCCTATAAACAAGAAAAAGAATGGATTAAACTCACCAAATGGTTTGACCACCAAAACTGGATATGGGTAGATGACATTCCAACTCTAGTCGATGGTTATGGTATTCACAAAGAACCTGATTACAGAGGAGCGCAGTGAGGTGAAAGTCTCATGCTGCGTTCTGAAGACGAGTCGCCTCGGTGACGAGGTGGCTTAGTTTAACAAGAATTAAACCAAAAGTATCGCGATCGCGGTTTAAAGATTTTAGCTTTTCCTTGTAATGATTTCGGCGCACAAGAGCCTGGCACAAACGAAGAAATTGCTAAATTTTGCGACACTAAATATGGTGTTACTTTTGAGCTATTTGATAAAGTTCATGCCAAAGGCTCTCAGCAACACCCTCTCTATGCCAAGCTAACGAAAAGTGCCACTCCTCAAGGAGATGTTGCTTGGAACTTTGAAAAATTTTTGATCGGCAAACAAGGAGAAGTAGTTGCTAGATTTACTAGTAGTGTTGCCCCAGACTCACCCCAGTTAATTCAGGCAATTGAAACCGAATTGGCTAAATAATTAGGACAGGGCAAATGCTTCTTTGTTTTAATTATTTGTTATGAGTCATTAGTTATTTGTCAAGACTAACGAATAATTAATGACTTAGTAACCAAGTTATTACGGGAATAGTAATAAAACTAAGCGAAGTAGACATAATAATGGTGCGAGCTACAAAATTAGTATTGCCCTCAAATTCATGAATCAGCACCACAGAACTTACTGCTGTAGGCATACCAGTTTGTAAAACTAAAACTTGTAGATACAAATTATCTAAATTTAAATTAATACCGACAAGATAAGCGATCGAAGGTGCTAACAATAAGCGCATTGCTACCGATATTAATTCTTCGCCCCCAAATTGCCATTGAGTTTTACCTAGTTGCATTCCTAATAATATTAAAGCGATGGGAATAGCAGCTTCTCCTAATTTTTCAATACCCGCATATAATTGAGGTGGAACTTCCAGAGAAGATATCCGCCATACTATACCAATAAGGATTGACCAGACTAAAGGTAATGCTAAAGCTCTGCGAACTCCATAAATAAATGTTTTTTTTTGTAATAAGATTGGTCCGAGACAAAACATTAAAATAGTCGAGCAAATCATGTATATTATGGCAATTTCCAATCCCTTTTCTCCTAAGGTAAAAGTGATAATTGGTAATCCCATATTGCCATTATTCGGAAATAAAATGCTAGCAAGAAAAGCGGTTTTAGTCGATGGCGGAAAGCGAGTAATTTTACTAACTAAATTAATACTTAGATAAATTAGACAATAAGTTACAATATAGCTAATTAATAAGCTTTTAGCATTAGCAAAAGAAATATTGGTTTGATAAAAACTATTTAGAATTATAGCAGGATAGAGAATATAAAGAGTTAGCTGCGAAAGCGTTTGACTCTGTAGTGATAAAGTGTAACCTGCAAGTAAACCAACTAAAATAATCAGCATTACAGGAACAACTGCCCAAACCATAGAGGTCATATAAGTTGTTATATTAGTTATCTAAAATTTTGTGTAAATTGATACGAATTAGACTCTAAATTTGATTAATTGTCAATTTTTGAATCTCTGAGTTAGACTCAGCTTAACAAAATCAGCAGCGCGATCGAGCGAGCGCAAAACTAAGTAGTCATATTTACTTATTAGATTTGATTACTCTCAACAGTAAAGAAACAGTAAAGAATACGATAAGTTTAACTTAAGATTATTATCGTTATTTTATCTTGAGTTTTGTTAAGCTGATATTAATGGATAGAAACATTGACTATTTATGATTGCTTTTTCCTCTATAATTAAACCAAATACTCGAGATATTAATTGTCTTCAACAAGTTTGGAATAATATCGATCCACAAAGTTGCCCTTTAAATTACAACTTTCATCTCCATACTCTTTGTTCCGATGGACAATTAACACCTTTAGCGTTAATTCAACAAGCAATTCAAATTGGACTCAAAGGCTTAGCAATAACCGATCATCATTCAGTTAATGGTTATTATCTTGCTAGAGAATGGTTAGAGCGACTCGATCGAGATAAAAGCTCTTTGGATCTACCTCATCTCTGGACTGGAATAGAAATTACTTCTAATTTGCAAGGAGTAGAAGTACATATTCTTGGCTATGCTTTCAGGCCCGATCGTCCCTCCCTAGAACCATATATTCAGGGTTATGCGCCTAAAGGAAAAGATGCCGAGGCAAGCAAAGTTATCGATAGTATTCATCAAGCTGGCGGACTAGCGGTTTTAGCTCATCCCGCTCGTTATCGTCGTCCTGCAAGCGAACTCATACCTTTAGCAGCGAGTTTGGGAATTGATGGTGTTGAAGCCTATTATGCTTATGGTAATCCTAAACCATGGAAACCCAGCCCAGTTCAAACAGAACAAGTTAAACAGTTAGCATCACAGTATCATCTTTATACAACCTGTGGCACAGATTCCCATGGTCTAAATATCTGTCAACGAATTTAGCATCTAAAGAGAAAAATTAGGATTGTCTCTAATTTTTAGAGTTGACCACTGGCTAAAATCATTAACACAATTACTCCAATACTCATACTAGCTAAAACTACAGCAAAAGCTACTGATTGTCCTAAATGGGGTTTAGTTGAAGTCTTCATAATTATTGAGTTTTTTAATTTACTTGTTCTTTAACGATCTGCTGTATAAAAGGCAAAAAAATGGATGTTAACCATTGGGGATCGATTCATTTAGCTAAATTAGCGTTTTTAGTTCTCAACGATCTGCCTCTTATGAAGGTAATTCTAGCTAAACCCAATTGAGTAAAACTAATAAAAGTAATTTAAGTACATCTAACTTAACTCAACTTAATTCTCAACCAATTATTTAGTTCTGAGTTATTTGTAGTTAACTGTTACAGATAGCTCGGAACTAAAGGCAGAAAAGCAAGGGGATCGCTATTGTTGGGAAGCGATCGAAGCTCGATCGTGGCAAGAATTGTAGAGAAAATTGATTCAATAGAACTATCATTTATTAGTTAGTTAGTCCGTGCTTTAAGGCAAAACGAACTAGTTCGGTTCGGCTATTTGTGCCTGTTTTACTAAATAGACGGCTGACATATTTTTCTACATTTCTCACGCTGGTCTCTAGATCGCGAGCAATTTCTTTATTCATTAAACCTTGAGCTACCAAATCCAAAACACTCTGTTCTCGTGGAGTTAATTCTATTTTAATAGGGGAAGGAGTTTGTTCAAAACGAGGACTTTGCCCCAATCTCTCATCTAATTTACCCTTAATTTCTTCTAGTTCTCGGGCAATTTTTTCTAACTCAGAACTACTCTCATTAGCTGTAGTAGTAACACTAAGTCTTGCTAGTAAATTTTTGACGATCGCTTCTAATTCTTCGGGATCGAAAGGTTTGGCAAGATAAGCATCGCAACCTGCTTTATGTCCTTCTATTCTATCTCTTGTCATACCCTTAGCAGTGAGAAAAACCACAGGAATAGCTCTGTAGCGGGGATCTTCTCTTAGTCGTTCTAAAAATTCATAGCCACTTACTTGGGGCATCATAATATCTGAAATAATCAAATCTGGAGTTTCTTTTTCTAGTAATTGCCAAGCTTCATTAGCATTGGAAGCAACTGTTACCTGAAATTCATCACTGTCTTCTAAATAGGCTTGTACCGATTCTCTAATCCCAGGTTCATCGTCTACTAATAATAATTTTTGCTGTTTTGCCATTGGTTCTTAATTTGAAAATATTATTTACGTATATCTGATTAATAGTAAATGTTTAATCGATCTATTCGCTACTTGAGTTTACCGAAATTTATTGTCTTGAAGAGTTCTGTTGTTTCTATTTACTAGGTACATGACTTGTTACTTTTGTAAATCGATTTTATGTTATTCATTAATTTATACAGATAATTCTGAAGGCACACCAAGATTCTGTAGCTAGAAAATAGTTACAATCATATGGTTAACTAGCAGTATATTGAGCAAGCAGCTTTGTGTCTTACGCAAAACTATAACAATAACTTTTCCTCAACGGGAGTTCGATCGACAATATTATTTATATTATCTAAGTTTATCGATCGAACATAAACATAATTTTGCCAGATTTCTGAGTCCTCAACTCTGATATTTGCAAGATTTTGGTTGTTATTGCAATTTTATTCCTCAAAACTAAACCCTCCATATAATTAACATCTGCCTTTATGTCCGATAATTCTCAAGACACAATCCGTATTAGCGGTGCTAGACAACATAATCTGAAAAATATTAATCTCGAATTACCCAGAAATAAACTTATTGTCTTTACTGGCGTATCTGGTTCGGGTAAATCTTCTCTGGCTTTTGATACTATTTTTGCAGAGGGACAACGCCGATATGTAGAATCTCTCAGTGCCTATGCACGGCAATTTTTAGGACAATTAGATAAACCAGATGTCGATGCGATCGAAGGATTGAGTCCTGCTATTTCCATCGATCAAAAGTCTACATCTCATAACCCTCGTTCTACTGTAGGTACTGTTACCGAAATTTATGATTATCTCAGGCTATTATTTGGCAGAGCAGGAGAACCCCATTGTCCCCATTGCGATCGCTCGATTACTCCTCAAACGATCGATCGGATGTGCGATCTTATTATGGAATTACCAGACCGTACTAAATTTCTGATTCTTGCTCCCGTAGTTCGTGGTAAAAAAGGAACGCATCAACAACTTTTATCTAGTTTAGCTGCCCAAGGTTTTGTTAGAGTTCGGGTAAATAATGAAATAAGACAACTAGCAGACAAGATCGAATTAGATAAAAATCATAAACATAATATTGAAGTAGTTGTAGATAGACTAGTTAAAAAACCAGATATCCAAGAGCGTGTGGCTGACTCTTTAGCTACCTGTCTCCGCCTGTCTACGGGGATTGCTCTTATTGAGATCTTAAGCGATCCCTCTCCATCCGCGAGTGAAAGCGAAAAAGACGGCAAGAACGGAAAAAATGGGCATTCTCCCCCAAAAATACCCCAAGAAATAGTTTTTTCAGAAAACTTTGCTTGTCCCGAACATGGCGCAGTCATGGAAGAATTATCGCCCCGTCTATTTTCCTTTAATTCTCCCTATGGTGCTTGTCCTCACTGTCATGGCATTGGCAGTATGCGGACTTTTTCCCCCGAGTTAGTTATTCCCGATCCAACTCAACCACTGTATAGCGCGATCGCACCTTGGTCGGATAAAGACAATAGTTATTATCTATCACTGTTATATAGTGTGGGTCAAGCTTACGGTTTTGATATTCAGACTCCATGGTATAAGTTAACCTCAGAGCAAGAACGAGTATTACTTTATGGTAGTAAAGATCCGATTTTTTATGAATCTGATTCCCGTCGTGGTACATCTAAAGGTTATTATCGGGAATACGCTGGTATTCTCAAGATGTTGGAACGCAGTTATCAAGAAACAAATTCCGATGCTGTCAAACAAAAGCTAGAACAATATTTAATCGATCGAGCCTGTGAAGTATGTGGTGGTAAACGGCTTAAACCAGAATCTCTGGCGGTTAGTTTAGGACAATATCGCATCAACGATTTAGTTAGTGTTCCCATCCACGAAAGTTTGCACAGAGTTAATCATTTAGCTTTAACTCCCCGTCAAGCATTAATTGGAGAGTTAGCTTTAAAAGAAATCAAAGCTCGTTTACAGTTTTTATTAGATGTGGGATTAGATTATCTTACTCTCGATCGCGCTGCTATGACTTTATCGGGAGGAGAAGCCCAAAGAATTAGATTGGCTACCCAAATTGGTGCGGGGTTGACTGGGGTTTTATATGTTTTAGATGAACCCAGTATCGGATTACATCAACGGGACAATGACAGGTTACTCAATACTCTTAAAAAACTGCGGGATTTAGGAAATACTTTAATCGTAGTAGAACATGACGAAGATACAATTCGTAATGCCGATTATATTGTCGATATTGGCCCTCTAGCGGGAGTACATGGAGGAGAAATAGTTGTTCGAGGAAATTTCCAGCAACTACTTAAAGCCAAAAAATCTCTAACAGGAGCATATTTATCGGGGAAAAAAGTTATCGAAACCCCCCAGGAAAGAAGAAAAGGAAAAAAAGTCGCCCTGGAATTACAAAACTGTCATCAAAATAATCTCAAACATATCGATGTTACCATTCCTTTAGGGAAATTTGTTTGTGTTACGGGGGTATCTGGTTCGGGAAAATCGACTTTAGTCAATGAACTGCTCTATCCTGCCCTACAACATTATCTCACTCGCAAAAAACCATTCCCGAAAAATTTAGACGCGATCGAAGGGCTAAATTCAGTAGATAAAGTAATTGTCATCGATCAATCTCCTATTGGGAGAACTCCTCGTTCTAATCCTGCTACCTATACAGGGGTTTTCGATGCAATTCGGGCAGTATTTACCGAAACTATAGAAGCCAAAGCTAGAGGATACAAAGCTGGTAGATTTTCTTTTAATGTTAAAGGAGGGCGTTGTGAAGCTTGCGGGGGACAAGGAGTAAATGTAATTGCGATGAATTTTCTTCCTGATGTTTATGTTCAATGTGATGTGTGCAAAGGAGCGAGATACAACCGCGAAACTCTACAGGTTAAATATAAAGGACATTCGATCGCCGATGTTTTGAACATGACAGTAGAAGAAGCTTTAGAAGTGTTCCAAAATCTTCCTCGTGCTAACACCCGCCTGCAAACTCTAGTAGATGTCGGCTTGGGTTATATTAAACTCGGTCAGCCAGCCCCTACCCTTTCGGGAGGAGAAGCCCAAAGAGTAAAACTTGCTTCAGAATTATCCCGTCGGGCTACGGGTAAAACCCTTTATTTAATTGATGAACCAACCACGGGTTTATCTTTT
This sequence comes from Xenococcaceae cyanobacterium, assembly GCA_051439545.1. Taxonomy (GTDB): domain Bacteria; phylum Cyanobacteriota; class Cyanobacteriia; order Cyanobacteriales; family Xenococcaceae; genus JASJDJ01. The sequence goes on from JBFRWK010000093.1 coordinate 14,878, forward strand.
TACGATGTCCATCATTTATTGAATATTTTACAAAGATTAGTAGATAAAGGTAATTCTCTAATAGTTATCGAACATAATTTAGATGTAATTCGTTGTTGTGATTGGGTTATCGATTTAGGGCCAGAAGGCGGAGATAAAGGGGGTGAAATTATTGCTGTCGGAACACCTGAAGAAGTAGCAGAAAATAATAATTCTTATACGGGTAAGTATCTCAAACAGGTTTTACAGCGATATCCCGTATCTTCAAGCGTTTAACAGCTATGAAGGGATATAAGATCGAGTTCGGTTGAATAGTTAAATTAAAGATGTGGTTAAGTAATAAGTAGTGAGTACAGACGTAGTATACTACGTCTGTACGTGAGTAGTGAGTAATTAGTAATTAGTAATTAGTAATCACCTAATCACCTAATCAGTAACCACTTAAACATAAATCAGACAAAAATAGATTTATAAATACGGTTATGAACTTTTAAAGTTCCCTGTTGCTCAATTACTAACCCCGACAAAACTAATTCTCTTTCTTCTGGACTGTTAACGGCTATTATCTCTCCCCGATCTAAAATTTGTCGGTATAGTTCTAGTAACTTAACAGATTGTTTACTCTTGAGGAGTCGATCGCGGATGGTTCTTAAATGTTCTGGTTCATCCTGAGATTCCCAGTTATCGATTATCTGAGTTTGAACTAAATTGGCAATCCATTCTGCTTCTTGGTTAGTAGGAATAGGAGATGAAGCATTGCGGATGAGTTGACAAAGCTTTTGGGTTAGAAAAGGCTGACCATTCGTCCAGGCTAATACTTCTTTTAGAACTGTTTGCGGACTGCTTACTTTGTCGGTTAATCCTTGTAGTAAAGGTTGAGCTTCATGTTCTTTAAAACCTTCTAGTTGAATTGTCTGACCGATATTAAAGGGCGTTGTTTGATGGTCGGCAATCAAGTCGCTAGGGGTAGCAACACCAAAAAAAGCAAAAGTTAAACGTTTATATTCTGGATTGAGACTGCGCTGATTATAGCAAGAACGAATTAGGGCAAAAAAGTCATTAACGGGAAAATTCAAGCCGAAGATACTATCAATTTCATCGATAAAAATTACCAAGTTCTGAGAGATATTATTATCTGGTTGATTAACTTCAACTAATAAAACTTCTTCAATAAATTGACTTAATTGCTGAACGGGTGAAAGATAGTCTCTCTCATTCCACCAAGTTTTAAGATTAACTTTCTTTAGCAAACCAAAACTGCGCCATAATTCTACTATCACTCCCTTGTACCATTGCTCGGGAGTAGTATTTTCACTACCAATACGAGTCAGATCGATCGCGCCACAACTAAACCCTTCATGCTGGAGTTGATGCATCATCCGTACCATCAGACTTGATTTGCCCATTTGTCGAGGATTGAGAATAGAACAGAATTCCCCACGTTTTAAAGCTTTATAGAGATAACGATCGCTCGATCGCACTACATAAGTAGGTGCATCCATCGGTAGGCTTCCCCCTACTTGGTAGTCAAAGCTTGAAGGCTGTTCGGCATTTCTAAGTAAATCGTTTTCAAAAAGTAATTCTGCTTGAGTAGCTTTAAGAATTTCTAGGGTTTGGGATAATTCTTCAGTTCTTTCTGCAACTTTTTGTTCTAGGGTGCGGTTGGACTCGGCTAATTCGTCCTTTGCCTGTTGCAGAGCTATATTTTTAAGTTCGAGTTCGCGGGTAAACTGAATTCGTTCTGCTTCTGCTTGTTTGCGTTCGGTAATGTCCGTAAAAGCAGCTATGGCATATTTAATTTTACCTGTTTCCTCAAAAATCGGTGTAGCAGAGACTTCTAAAGGCACAACTTTATGGGGTAAGTGAAGTTCGAGATCGTCTTTGGTGACAGTTTTACCAGAAAGAGCTTGCACGATGGGTAATTGCTCTGTGGGGTACAATTGTTCTGTTCCCGAGCGATATACTCGATAAACTTCGGAAAATTGTTCTGCATTGGTTTCTAAAGAAGTATTGCTTTCTTGAGCTAATTTCTTAGATATCTTATTGGCGTAGTAAGTTTTACCCGTAGGATCGAGAACCGATACCCCCACAGGCATAGCTTCTAGAAATTGAGCGAGTCGGTTTTGATTTTCTTGTAATTCTGTGTAGAGTTTGGCATTGGTAATTGCGATCGCAGCTTGGCTAGATAAGATTTGCAGAACTTTCAATCTCTCTTCGGTAAAAGCTCCTGGGGTGAGGTTATTTTCTAGATAAATAATGCCTTTTAGTTGACCCCGATCTAGTAATGGCGCACATAATAAGGATTTGGTCTGATGGGATTTGAGATAAGGATCGTTAGTAAAATTATCTTGGCGAGTAGCATCGTTGCGGAGGACAGTGGTTCGAGTACGAGCGACATAGTTAATAATCGATCTGGGCAGAAGGTTATCAATAGGAAGTGACTTTAAAACGGTAATATTATCTTCTGCCACTGAACCAGAAGCTTCAATTAAGAGTTTTCCTTCTGTTTCTAAGATGAGATAGCCAAACTCAGCCCCCGCATTCTCAATCAGAATTTTCATTAAAGTCGTCAGCAATTTAGCTAAAACAATCTCGCTAGAAATAGCTTGAGATGCCTTCATAATTGTAGCTAAATCCAAGAATTCCGCCGAATGAGTGTCTGTATTGGTCGTTGTCCTGATTCGATCGGTTACAGAAGTAGCAGTCGAGGGTTTTACTAATAACTGAGGATACTTAGCTTCTAAATCTTGAACCTTTGCCTTTGCACCCCAAAGAGAATAAAGATAGTGTGCCTCGCTCAGATAGACTTTAGCAATTTTAATTTTGCCCCAGTTGAGATAGAATTTTGCTGCTAGTTCGTTGGCAAGAGCTTCTTCATTAATATATTCATTTTTTTCTGCTACTGCGATCGCCCGATCGTAATAATCCATTGCTTCTACATAGTAGCCTTGAACACGATATTGTTCTGCTTGTACTAAGTAGAATTTGTGCAAAAAATTCATTGGGGCATGATCTGCCCACTTCCGTATCTTTTGCTTATGGGCAGCAACTCTAGCTAAAATTTGCTGTTGTTCAAAACTGGAAACAGAATCATCGACAGCCAAGTGTGCCAGAGAATCATAAAAATGAAACAGGGGAATTAGTAAGGTTGCTGTTGCTCCATCTAAATACTGTTGGGCTTGGAGGGCGTTTGCTCTTGCCTGGTCGTAATTCCCAAATAGATAACACAAAAATAATTTATTAACGTATAAAGCACAAAGGGCATAGCGATCGCCTGTTTCGCGATGAAGGTTCAACATGATTGCTTCATCATAAAATTTTCCCTGCAAATAACAGGGATTTTCCGACTGTCCGAGCAAATTTAAGACACTCTGACCATAAATTTTGAGATAATTAAGGGTATTTTGTTGTTTGAGTTTGGTTAAAGCCAAATCATAAGCTGCTATTTCCGAAACTAATTCAGACAATTCTTGACCGACAAAAGCAGAATGAAACGAGTAGAGATAGGCGCAAGTAGTTCCATAATACAAATCTCCCATTTCTAACCCAATGTGATATGCCGATTGAAGGGATGTCAAGGAGTTTTTGACTGGCTCTTTCCAAATACTAATAGTTGCAGCAAATACAGCAGTGATTTTCGGAATTAGTTCTTGAGTCTGAAATTTATTGACAATGTTTAAAGCTAATCGTCCAAATCGATAGCCTTTTTCCAGTTCTTCTACTATGCCACAAAGAATCAATCCATAATTGACATAGGCAAAGGCAGACAGAGAAGTATGACCATATTGAATCGACAAATTAACTTGTTTAGACCCCAGTATTGGTAACAATTGAGGAGCAGCAATATATATAGAAGGAAGTACCGAACTAGCTATTTTCATAACAGCTAATTTTTCTGAATCGCTCATTGGAGGTAAGTTAATTAAGTCCTCAATCTGCTTATCAGCTAAATTTGCCTGAGTTTTGGCTAACTCTTGTTGAATATCCGATATTTGGGGCGACTCTAAAAAGGTGAAATCCAGATTTTTCAGCACGGGAAGGGCAAATTGAATTGCTTCTAATTCTTTATTTTGGGCATGGTAAGCTTCGATCTTGACTTGATCGACTTTTACCCGATCTAATAAGGTTTTGGCTTGTTGCAAAACAACTGAAACAAAATATTCCATCTGCTCAAAATCACCACTTAAATAGGTTACTTCTGCTGCTTCTGAATAGAGAGTTAAAGTTAAATCGTAATTCGTCTGCCAACCTGTTGGAGTTAAAATTTCTTGACCTATTTTTAGATACTTGAGTGCTGCTTCGTAGGCATTGGCTATCTTGGCTTTTTGCCCTGCTAACAAATTGAGTCTAGCAATTTCAACTTTTTCCCTTGGCTCTTGAATCAGTCGCTGCCCTATATTAAGATGATCGACTATTTTAAATATTTTTTCTAATAATTCTTGGGGTGAGGTATTTTCCCAAAGCAAGCGACCAATTTTGAGGTGAATCGCGAGTTTTTCCGATCGATCGATTAAAGTATAAGCAGCTTGTTGAATGCGGTCATGTCCGAATTTATAATTGTGAATTAATAGTTGCTCGTTTAACTCGGATAGAGGAATAATTAAGCCTTCAGCGATCGCAATAGTTAAATTATTAAATAGCTCCCCAGCAGATTTACCACAGATCGTGGAGATAGTATTTAAATCAAATTCTGCCCCAAGACAAGCTGCTAAACTTAAAACTTCTTGGTCAGACTGAGGCAATTTTTCCATCTTGCCAATCATAAATTTGACCATATTATCGGTGCTACTAATCTTTTCAATCTCTAATTGATTCCATTGCCAAGCTGGTTTAGCATCTGTAATACAAGACTGTCCATTAGGATTGAATACCAGCAAATTTTCCGAGTAAATAGTTTTCAGAAATTCTTTGACAAAAAAAGGATTACCATGAGTTTTTTGCCAGATTAATTCAGCTAAAGGTTTTACGTATTCTTCTGAAGTATTGAGTGCCTCAGCAATTAATTGATTAACGCGCTCTAAAGCTAAAGGTTTTAAAATAATTTGATTGACGATTATTCCCTGTCTGCGTAAGTGGTTGAGAGTAATCTTTAAAGGATGAGTAGAGTCAATTTCATTATCTCGATAAGACCCAATCAAGAATAGATAATCAAAATCTACATCCATCATAATTAGTTCGATTAACTTGAGACTCGCTGAATCTGCCCATTGCAAATCGTCTAAAAAGATCGCTAAAGGATGCTCTGCTGCACAAAAAACGCGAATAAAATTTTTAAAGACTAAATTAAAGCGATTTTGGGCTGCCTTTGCTTCTAATTCTGGCAATTCTGGCTGTTTACCAATAATCGATTCTATTTCAGGAATCACATCAATAATTACTTGACCATTCACTCCCAACGCGGTTAAAAGCTGGTTACGCCATTGATGAAGTTCTATTTGACTTTCCCCTAAAAGTTGTTTGACTAAACCAGTAAAAGCAGTGACGATAGCTGAATAGGGAATATTACGCTGAAATTGGTCAAATTTACCAGAGATAAAATAACCCCGTTTTTCAGTAATCGGTTTATATATTTCTTGAACTAGGGTTGTTTTACCCACACCAGAATATCCCGTCACTAAAATCATTTCGGGTTGGGATAAGTTGGATGCTGCAATTCTGGTAAATGCTGATACTAAGGTATTAATTTCTGATTCTCTGCCATATAATTTTTGAGGCAAATAAAACTTATTAGTTACATCTTGATTTGCGATCACAAAATCGACAATTTTTCCTGTATTTTCTAACTGTCTTAAGCATTCTTCTAAATCCGCTTTAATGCCATAAGTACTCTGATAACGTTCTTCGGCGGTTTTTGCCATCAGTTTTATCACAATATCAGATATTACTTGGGGAATCTGATAATTGCTAAGTGGAACTGGTTGTTTTGCCAAATGAAAATGAATTAACTCTAAAGCATCACTGGACTCAAAAGGTAATTTTCCCGTAAGTAGTTCATAGAAAGTGACTCCCAAAGAATAAAAATCAGTACGGTAATCTAAACTACGATTCATCCGTCCTGTTTGTTCTGGAGAAATATATGCTAATGTACCTTCTAAAAAGCTAGGACTTTTAAGACTAGGATTTTCTCGTTTTAGTATGGTAGCAATACCAAAATCAATAATTTTGAGTTGCCCAGTTGTGGGGTTTAAAACAATGTTAGCTGGATTAATATCTTTATGAATAATATTGGCTGCGTGAATTTGCCCCAAATGCTCGACTATATTAATGGCAAGAGGCAAAAATTCTGATAAAGCTAAAGATTTACCCTGATTCAATTTTCTTAAAGAGACTGCACCAAAATCTTCTAAGATAATTACTAAAGTTCTTTGATATGGTTCTAAACCATATGCTGCGATCGCTCCATCAAAGGTTAAGCTAGAGATAATTTTGTATTCTTGTTTGTAGCGAGTAAGTTCTGCAACAGTGGGATAGTCTTGTTTTAGTACTTTGAGGATTACAGGCTGATGATCGGAAGTACGAATGGCACGATAAACTTCCGAGTTAAAGCTTTCGTAGATTTGGCTGAGAATTTGATAGCCATTCAGAGTAATCATATTTGCTGTTCTCATCTAGATAAGTCGGGATAAAGCAAGAAGCTCGTAGGCTTTAGCCTACGAGTGTGTCACTTAACTGACTTTCCTATTAAAAATGTCATCGCCCGAATTAAAGATAAATTCATAAGGAACTTTGAGCAAACTACGCAAAGCAGAGTATAGTCTATTCACATTGTAGGTTGATTTCCTTGAAGAAATGTCAGCAAAATACTCTGAGTGCAAGGTGAAGCCAAAATGAATATCCTCAGATAGAGCAAGTTTAGCAATTGGTCCTTGGCTGAGATTATCAGCAGCAAATAGCCAAGCTTTTGCACCTTGTGGGCTACAAACACTAGCTTGGGGAGTAATAACAGTAGTAAAAAGATAACCTTTATCTTGGGGAATGAATTGAATACTGTTTAGAATATGGTCTTTAGGAAAAACATAAAAATCAAGTAATTCCTCACCTAGTCTATACACGGGAATATCAGAATTTTGTTCTTGCTCTAGCCTAATTTTATCGGTCAAGTCTTCCCAATTACAACCATCGTCTAAAGGAACTTTGGCTAACACGGAAGGAATATCTGTTTTAGGAAGTTCCTCATCTTTTAAAACTCTATTTTCATGGTCGCGGAAAGCAAGATATTGACGACGAGAAATCAAATCTTGGTAATATCCTGCATAAACTTGGTAGATTGCAGAATATCCCTGTGGAGTATATAATTCTCGCGGATCGGCAGTATAAAGCATAGTATTAAACCAACCAGGATGTTTAAAAGCTTCTTCCTTTTTCACTTGAGCATCTTTAATTACTACTTTGCGTAATACTCCAGGATCGAAACCAAACATCCAAGGTATGCCATAGTATTGCTGAGAATAGCTTTCACCACTAAAATGTTTGACATCATCTGGCTTTATGGCTTCAGTTAAACTAATAGTTGCTTGTTGTATGGCAACCAGACGAACTTGTTCATCAATATGATGATAGTTGCACAAGAAATGGTAGCTATCGCCCTTAAAGGTTACTAAACGCGATGGAACAGTTGCTTTTTGTTCTTTTAAATCTTCACGATTGACAACATAAATTTGTGTGTTTGGATAAGCTGGACGAGGTTGAATTTTTAACCCTAATAGCATTGCTACCCCCATCTGAAAAGGCATATCGGGAATCATAATCGATTTTTCTGTCACAATAGTGGTGTGGGGACTACCGTCTAGAACTGTTCCGTCTAATTCCCAATGTCTGATGCCAGTATGGTTTGGTTTTTGCCAATCTTTGTCTTTTCCGTCCCAAAGAGTGATGTAGGCTGCACTAACCATATCAGTAAATAAACTTCCTTGACGGGGTTTAGACTTTAATTCGCAAGTAATCAGTTCTTTGGTTTGAGGATCGTAGAAAGGGTGTGCTGTGTTTGTCACAACTGGGAAGAATGAAATTGGCACCGAAACGATATGTTCGTCAAAATATCCTATAGGCGTTATGGTTTTTAGATTTGTTGGATTTTTTGGATCTTCAGGATCTACTTCAGGATTTACTTCCCAATAACGCCCTGCATCTGCGGTCATAATTAGCCTGCCATCCATATTGACAACAGCAGTATTAGCTATTTCTGCTACGCCAAAAAGACCCAGTTTAGCGGGAAAAAATGCTTGTGGCAGAAGTTTACCATGTATAAAATGCCAGAAACTATCCCAAGTATCTAATTTCTTGCTGTGGACTTTAATTTTTCCCTCTTGAGGTTTGAGATCCCACCTAATAATTACACCTTCGCCAGCAAATAGATGACGGTCATTCTTACGATGGTAAGGGCCAACAATAAAAACATGACCTGATAAATTCTCTGGTAAAGTTCCTTGGTAAATTGCGACATCTTTACACGAATAACCTGATGGAATTGAACCTCGAAACTTACTAACATCAATTGACATAATAGATCTTCCTAAATTCCCTGAAATTTGCAATTTGGTAACATCTGCCTTTGGCAAATCACCTTCCTTTAAAATCGCTTAAATATAAGGAAGGCGATTAATTTAATTTGAGCTAACTTTAGATATAGACTTTTTAAATATCGATCGACTCTCCGCTAATACTTTGGAACTCAAAAGTACCGACTTCTTCCTGATAAGTGCGTTTGATATCCCGCAACATACTAATTGCCATCTCCTCACCTAGCAAGTTACCCCCTGTTTCTAGACCTATAGGAAAACGAGAGCTAGAATTTTCTCCTAAAGCAGTACCATCGGTACGCCAGTGCATTCCAGCACCGTCGCGGAATAGAGTAACATTGGCAATTAATTTATTGAGTTCGCCATGGATAGTTAGTTTTTCACCTTGAAAATGTTCTAATTCCCGACCATCCTTGGTGGGGACTTTAGGATGTGGAAACTCCCCATCTTCAAAAAAGGCTTTAGCTATAGTCGCAGCAGCAGCAACAAATGCGGAATGACCGCCAGGATAAGCAGGATGGGTGGGAGAACCTTCTGGGTAAGCCATCGGTAGCAACCAAGTACCATCTTTATCGCCACGATTTTGCGCTAAATTCTGTTGGCGGTTATGGTCAAAAATGCGATCGAGAACTGTGGTTTTACGCCAGACTTCTGCACCTTTTCCAAATAACTTGTTAAAGGTAGAATCGTTAAATGGTTTATTAGGGGAATTTCCTAACTTGCCAAGACGGAATAATTCTAACCGTTGGGCGTATACTTCTGGTCGCAAACGACGATGAACGCACCATTTTTGAAACCAAGCGTGCTTGAGGGCATAGACTCCAGCCAATCCACTCTGAATAGTGATATCTGGCCCTCCAAGACTACCAAAAGCATAAGCAGTTTTTATATCGCCATTAGCATAGGGACTCGCCTGGGAGATAGCTACCTTTTTTAATTTTTCTAATCCCAGAAGAATAATTGTCGCCCAAAGTCCCGACTGATGGGGAAAATCGATATGTACCCACTGTCCTGCATCCCGCAGAGTAATAATATGGCGCGTACCGACAAGATCGTCAGTATCAGTTGGATCGATATCTCCATTATTAACTTGGCTCCAAGTCTGAAAATCTGTCAAATAATCCAGATTTTCTCTGGGATAACGCTGTAATTGTACAATCGGTTGATTGCCAAAGTCAAAATTCTGCAAGAGAAACTGAGAAACATGAGGCCCCACATCACAACCCTCGTAAGGCCCGCGGAAGATAGTCTGTGGAGTACATTGAAAGCCAAACTCTTGCTCAAATCCCAAATTGTTTAAGTCTTCGCAAGCATCTGTAATTATTGAATTATTACTATAGTCATCAAATCTTATATCTCTGCATAATGCCATCCAATAGCGTTCTACCATATCCACGGCAGTATTCCGACTGGCAAATTTAGGTGCAGGTGCCATCCTCGCGCCATTAGAATCGTTACCAATTAGTTGAAATGAGTAAGCATTAAGTGGATTGGCAAGCAGACGCTTTTCTCCGCCGAGGATAACATCGTTAAAAGCGTCTTGAGTAGCTTGTTCGATCGCTTTTAGTAAAGACTTAAAGGAAGAAGGTTCTACTAAACCAATGGGATTATGTTTTAAAGCTTTGGTAAAAGAGGCAAAACCTGGAAAATTTAATCGCTCAAACCTTGGTTCATCCCGATTATTTGGAGGTGGCGAAATTTCAAACTCATCAAAAGCATCATTTAGTGTCTCTTTGCGGACTTGATCTGCTTCTCTTCGCCTACCTCTTAAGTACCGTCGATAGGAATTCTTGTTATCCATCAAAATATCTCCTTTTTTTTGTTTGTAGTTGTTAGTTGTTAGTAGGGTTTGGGTCAACAGCCCTTCGGGTTCGTGCCGTTGCCCAAGGGCGGAAACCGCCAAGACCGAACTGCTTCACCGTTCGACTGTACAGTTGTTGCAAATTGTTGTAACAAGCTTGTTTTTTCTCAGATAGCAAGAGAAAAATTTCTACACATCTTTTCCATAACTACTGAAAGATTTCAACTATAGTTGCCTATGTTTCGATATTAGTTTGGTTTTGACTATCTCGAACTCATACAATCCAGAGAAAAACTCATAGAAAAACCAATTTAAAAAATATGACCCAACACAAACTTAATTTAAACTTGCCAGCTATTAGCTTTTTGAGTGGGGTCACCGCATTCCGCGGTCAGTGTTTAATCTTATAGATAAACTATGCTATATTTTGCCTATTTTGATAGATTTCTTGGATAAAATTCTGCAAATATCGCCTATACAATTCGCATCCTGCGATCGTTCTTCCTCCCAACTGCTTAATTAAGCCCATGCTACTTAACTTGTGAGTTAAAATGGGGTTGAGAGAAATAGGTTCATCTGAATTTAAAATACGATCGAGAGCTTGTGCTAATTCGGGTTGCTCGGTCAAAGTTACACAATGACGCTGTAAATGATGGGCATAAATGCTATTGGTGGTATGAGCGGTTTTTAGCAGTTCCGATAAGGTTATATCTCCCCGACTGAGATGATAGAGTGCTAGATGTACTAAGGCAGGATGCCCCTCCACCATAGACATTAGCTGTTGTGCTTCTTCTCCATTTTCCCAGTCAAGTCCGTAGCATTTGGCTAATTGCTGTACTTCTTCTTGGTTAAAGTTATTTAACTGAATGGGTAACCCAACATTGAACGGAGACTGGTTTAGTTGGAGCGGAACGTAAATTTCTGTCGAATGCACGACAACTAGGCGAAGTTTCCTCCAAATAGGTAATCTTTTCGCTTCTTCATACCAAGAACGCAACAAAGGTAGAAAATCTTTGGCTACTTGAGTATGCTCGAAAATATGGTTGACATCATCTAATGCCAAGACCAGGGAAGTGTCAATTTGCTCTAGAATATATTCTTGAAAGTATAGGGTGCAACTAATTTTGCTGCCCATAACTTCATCCCAATAGTCCTCTAATCTTGGTTCTAGCTGAAGTTGGCGGGCGGTGTTCGCACATAGCCAGCGCAAAAACAGATTCAGATCGCTTAAGATAGCTCGCTCGACTTGCTCTAAATTCAAACTGACTGTACAATAACCTAATCCTTCGGCACGATCGAGAATCCTCAGCAAGAGTGAAGTCTTACCCATTTCTTTAGGAGCTTTAATTCTAATTAATGCCCCTGGTTTTTCAATTTCTCGCTCGACTTGCTCTTTCAGGTAGGGACGTTCGAGATAAAAAGGAGAATTGAGGGGGAGTGAACCGTTAGGATAGCAAGGTAATGAATCTTGGTTACATTCAACATCCAACTTAACTGATATGTCTGGGGTTATTTGTGCTGCCACATAAGATTCTAGAAGTTCCTGACAGTTTTTCTTGGTAACACGCTTACCGATAAGCTGGGAGAGTCGGTGATATAATTCTGGGGCAACAACATTAGTGAAATAACCAGGACTGTAATCTGCCTCTATCGCCATTTGGGTATAGGTTCTATATTGCCAAACGCCTTTTAAAATAATAATTTCTGTAAAATTAAGAGGGCGATTTTTGCTGCCAATTAACTGTTGGTTAATAATTTTTAGGAGACGATCGAGATTCATAGGTTGATGTACCCTAAGCTTGGTAGAACGTAAATATATATATATATATATATATATAGAAAATAAGCTGAGAAGTTATGCAAATTTGAGATAAATTAGCTTACAGCTACATAGGTTTTTATGAGTTTTTTTATGAGGTTTTTCTTGCTCCGTATGAGTTTCAGGAGGTAAAAATACGACTAATATTGGATGTAGATATGTAAACAAAAGTATCTCAAAGCAATGTTCAGTCAAATATCCGAGCAAAAAATGCACCTAGTTCGCTGGGTGCTAGTAGTCGGTTGGCTACTCTTAATTGTCTCTTTATTTTACGACCCTATTTCCCATCACCTGAGCGATCCTAATAATTTATTTAGTCCTTGGCGCGATCGAGTTATTAGCCTGGCAAAGATCCCCGATCTATGTGTCAGAGTACAGGGTGAGTGCCTAACGGAAACCCCTTATCCCATGGGAACTAGAATTTTCTGGGGTATGGTCGTTCCCAGTGCGATCGCCTTCGTGCTAATTTTTGGACATGAAACTTGGCGACGGATTTGTCCGTTGTACTTTCTTTCCCAAATTCCACGACGGTTAGGACTACAGCCAAAATTAGATATAGCTCAAAATGTTTGGCTGGTTAACAATCATCTCTATCTCCAATTTGCTCTGCTGTTTATTGGCTTAAATTTCCGTATTCTCTTTGTTAACTCTGCTCGTATATTCTTCGGTTGTTTTCTCCTGTTCACTATTGTCTCAGCTATTACCATAGTTTTTCTCTATGGTGGTCGTAGCTGGTGCCATTATGTTTGTCCTTTTGGGGTAGTACAAATGATTTTTACGGGTCCTGGAGGATTGTTAGATAGCAAGGCACACCAAGCTCCACCGAGAAGTATAACTCAGTCTATGTGCAGAACGATAGATAAGAACACTGGTCAAGAAAAAACTGCTTGCATCAATTGTAAATCTTCCTGTTTCGATATTGATGGGGAGAAAGCTTACTGGGAGCATCTAACTAAACCAGGTCGTAAATTAGTTCAATATGGTTATTTGGGCTTAGTCAGCGGATATTTTATCTATTACTATTTATACGCGGGTAATTTTAATTACTATTTTTCTGGTGCTTGGACTCATGAAGAAAATCAGTTAGCAACTCTTTTCAAACCTGGTTTTTATCTTGTCGGGCAGCCAATTCCTATCCCTAAACTAGTAGCAGCCCCTCTAACTCTGGCTTTTTGTGTAGTCATGAGTTACTGGATAATAACTAAATTGGAAAAAGCTTTTTTTTCTTATCTAAGGAAGCGTAACCCCAAGCTCGATCGTCAACAGGTCTTACACAAAGTTTTTTCTCTTTGTAGCTTTATTGCTTTTAATGCTTTCTTTATCTATGGCGGTCGTCCAGAAATTTTGCGTTTACCTTTTTTGGTACAACTAAGCTTTAATGCCTTAATTATTCTGGTTAGTAGTCTTTGGCTTTATCGAACCTGGAGACGTAGTTTCCAGAAGTATAACAAAGAAAGTTTAGCCTACAAATTACGCCGTCAACTGTCAAAACTGTCTCTCGACTTCTCCCAATTATTAGCAGGGCGTTCTTTAGATGAGTTAAATGCAGATGAGTTGTATATTTTAGCAACCGCGCTACCTAATGCAACTCAACAACAATATTATCGAGTCTACAAAAACATCTTACAAGAAGCCCTAGCCGAAAAACAATTTCAGCCAGATGTTAGTAAAACAGAACTTCAGGAACTTCGAGCCAAGTTACAGCTAAAAGATGAAGAACACGATCGCGCTTTAAGCGAAATCATTCAAGCACAACCACAATTGGTAAACCCATTTATGCCTACAAACTCCGAACTTAGTATAGCTAGAACAGAAATTAGGTCTTTTGGGAATAAACCTAGTATTCACTCAAAATTTAAACCAATGCCAAAAAACCACTTCACTCAAATCAGACAAAAAAACAATAGAACTGAAAATTGAAAATTTTGAGTTAATCCAGAAGTATTTATGACAACAACAAGCATCAACATAGCAGGGAAAAACCAAATGAATTCTCCTTCCCTTACTGTCAAAATCAAAGCGATCGATACCGAAACTAGTGAATTTAAAGAAAAAATCCTGACCTTAGCGACTGGAGCTAAAGGGGATTGTCTTCTGGGCAGACATCCTAGTTGTGACTTAGTTCTCGATAGTGCCGAAGTTAGTCGCATCCATGGACGCATTTGGTGTCAAGATGGGCAGTGTTTTTATACAGATCTCGGTAGTACAGACGGCTCTCAAATCGACGAGCGAGAAATTGGAGTCAATCAAGTTTATCCTTTAGAACCAAATCATCTCCTCCGTATTGGCAGATTTGTCCTAAACATCGACTATAAGTTAAGAGAAGCAAAATCGACAGTAGAATCATCTCTCATCGCTTCTAATTCACCGTCTCAGTGGAGTTCGGGCGAGTTGACCTTGCGCTGTATCCAAACCATCGACGAAACCCATGATGTAAAGACTTTTCGCTTTGTCGCCGAACCACCGAGATTATTCTCCTACAAGCCAGGGCAGTTTGTAATCTTAGATTTAACCATTGACGGAAAAAGGGTAAAACGTTCTTATTCTATTTCTTCTACTTCTACCCGTCCCCATACTTTAGATATTACAGTCAAGCGAGTTCCATCCCCAAAAGATATAGCCAATGCTCCACCAGGACTAGTTTCTAACTGGTTACACGATAATCTGACTGTCGGTTCTCAAGTTAAAATAACAGGGCCGATGGGCAAATTTACTTGCGTCGATCGCCCTGCTAAGAAATTACTATTTATTTCGGCTGGTAGTGGCATTACACCGATGATGTCGATGTCGCGGTGGCTCTGCGATTTAGGAGCAGATGTTAATCTTATTTTTATTCATAGTACCCGCAGTCGTCGCGATTTTATTTTTCGCCACGAATTAGAATCGATGGCAGCACGGTATCGCAATTTTAAATTAGCAGTTACGACAACGGGTTTAGAACCAGGACAAGCTTGGCAAGGATACACTGGCAGACTTACCGAATTGATGTTACAGGCGATCGCTCCCGATCTCCAAGAACGCACTATTTATATCTGTGGTTCAAATTCATTTATGGCGGAAGTTAAAAACCGATTACAAAATCTCAACTTCCCCATGGAAAACTACTATGAAGAAAGCTTCGGTAGTTCGCCTAAAAAGAAACCTAATTGTATTAGCTCGGAATCTAGCTTAACATCCGTTTCTACTCCAGAACTCGACCCAGAAACTAGCCAACCAGAACCAGAAGACATTACCTCGGTTAAGAATATTGAGGAGCGATCGCCTGTTATTGTTTTGGAAACATCAGGTAAAGCGATCGTCGGGGATGAAGAAGATACGATTTTAGAAATCGCCGAACAAGAAGGTATCGAACTCCCCTCTGGCTGTCGTATGGGGGTTTGTGGAGCTTGTAAACTGCCTCTGTTATCAGGAAAAGTTAATTATGATGATGAACCCGACTGCGAACCAGGACATTTACTAACCTGTATCGCCAAACCTATAGGACGAGTTGTAATTAAAGCCTAAGTTAAAGGATATTTCTCTCAATTTTTATTTTTCCATATCCGATACTCATAGCCAAATTTATTTTTCTGCTTCGGGTGATGACTGTCACGGATACCAGAATGATTGGCAAAATGCTTTAAATAGAGGACAACAAACCTATGGATACTTTACTCAATTCAGGCGATATTTTAAAATCTCGCTATCGTGTGGTACATCAGATAGGACACGGTGGTTTTGGACGTACCTACTTAGCAGAAGACATTAATCGTTTTAATGAATCTTGTGTGCTTAAAGAATTTGCGCCTCAGTTGCAAGGCTCATTCGCTCTAAAAAAAGCACAAGAGTTATTCGAGCGAGAAGCTGGTGTTCTGTATCGGTTAGAACATCCACAAATCCCTAGATTTCGCGAGTTATTCCGTCATAAGCTTCAAGGCAAGGGACGCTTATTTTTAGTACAGGATTATGTTGAAGGTACAACTTATCATACTCTGGTAAATAATCGCTGTCGACAAGGCATGAAATTTAGTGAAGCAGAAATAAGCCAATTGCTCTGTCAACTGTTGCCCGTTCTAACATATATTCATTCTTTGGGGGTAATTCACCGCGATATTTCCCCCGATAACCTGATTTTACGAAGTTCTGATGGACTGCCAGTATTGATTGACTTCGGTAGTATTAAAGAGGTAGCAACCAAAGCACAATCTCAATTAGCCGAAGCAATCCCCGACCTAGATAGTCTACCGTTAATCGGCACGGTACTCGGTAAGATTGGATATGCTCCACCCGAACAGATGGAGAAAGGCATTGTCTGCCCCCACAGCGATCTATATGCTTTAGCCTCCACTGCGGTAGTAATCCTAACGGGTAAAGAACCAAAACAATTAATTACACCCTATAGCTATCAGTGGAACTGGCAAGAAGAAGTTAAACTTAGTCCTAAGCTGGAATGGGTCTTGACTAAGATGCTTTCTCCCAACCCTCACGATCGCTTTAGTAGTGCTACAGAAGTAAGCGAAATACTTCGAGATGTTTCAGTTATAGCACCTCAAATTTCCCCTAAGAATCAAAAATTGCTCACCAAAAAAATCCAAATTGCTAGAACTACAGAATACTCTCTGACTCGAAGGCAGAAATGGCTCGAATTTTATTTGACTTCTAAACTAAATTACTTAGTTAAGTTAATCTTGATTGTCATCCTCTTGTTAGGCGGTTATTGGTGGTGGAAAAAGCAAGATTTAGCCATTGTTTCTTCTCTAATTTCTAACTCTAACAATTTGACCCAAACCGAGTCCGATCTATCTCAGAGATTCAGTCAGGGAGAAAAACTGCTAATTAACCAAACAACTACACCAGAAAAAGAATTGGGGATAGCTGCCTTCGCTCGGGGTGATTACGAAAAGGCTAGATTATTATGGTTAGCATCTCTTAAAAATCTGGCTAACGATCCAGAAACCTTAATTTATTTGAATAATGCTCGCATTGGTTCTAAAAAGTCTTATAACATTGCCGTCTCCGTGCCAATTGGTTCTGATGTCAACGCCTCTCAAGAAATTTTACGGGGTGTCGCTCAAGCTCAAGCTCGGGTAAATCAGTCAGGGGGAATTAACGGAATTCCCTTGAAAGTACAGATTATTAATGATGATAATAATCCCAAAATCGCCCAACAAATAGCTAAAAACTTAAGTCAAAATCCCGAAATTTTAGGGGTAGTCGGTCATTATGCTAGCGATGTTACTCTCGCCACAGCTAAAATTTATCAATCCGATCGATTAGTGTTAATTTCGCCTGTTAGCACCTCGGTAGAACTTTCTAATTATAGTCCCTATCTATTTCGCACCGTTCCCAGTGACTATATTGCTGCTAGAGCTTTAGCTAAATATATGTTTGAAGAACTCAAACAGCAAAATGTGGCGGTTTTTTATAATTCCCAAAGTAATTATAGTGTATCCCTTCAATCAGAATTTATTACGGCAGTTGCTCTTGGTGGAGGCAGAGTAGTTAGTACATTTGACTTATCAGATCCTAATTTTAGTGCTGCCGATAGTTTTCAGCAAGCAGTAAAAAGAGGGGCAAAAGTAATAATGTTAGCAGCTAATACTGGTACTCTCAACGAAGCTTTGCAGGTAGTTCAAGTTAATCGTCAAAAACTCAGTCTCTTGGGAGGAGATGATGTTTACACCCCCAAGACTTTGCAAGTCGCGAGAGAATTTGCAGAAGAAATGGTGTTAGCAATTCCCTGGCATATTAACAGTAACCCAGAAGATGAGTTTGTCCGAGTTTCCAGAAAGCTATGGGGAGGAGATGTTAATTGGCGTACGGCCATGGCTTATGATGCTGTTAAGGCTTTTATTGCTGCGATCGAGCGAAATCCGACTCGCATTGGTATCCAAAAGGTACTTTCTACTCCTAATTTTTCTACTTTGGGTGCTTGTAGCTTAATCGATTTCTTGCCTTCGGGCGATCGCCTTAAACCCATTGAGTTAGTTCAAGTTAAACCAAGCGAACATAACTCTTTTGGCTATGAATTTGCACCCCTTACTCAACAAAATTAACAATTATTCAACATTGGTCTGTTCGACTTAATCTTCTAATAATCTCTATTATTTTTGCCGATCGTTTTCTTCTTCGGTAGTAGGATTATTGATTTCCTCCTTAAAACCGCGTAAAGTTTTTCCTAATGCGCTGCCAAGATCGGGAATTTTTTTCGGTCCAAAAACTAAGAGTGCTACCAACCCAATTACTGCTACTTCTGCCCAACCTAGACCAAACATGAGAACTCTCCTAAAATAAAAAAATTAATAGTTAAATAATGTAGATCGACAAATTAATTTCAGTATATCTTTAAACTAATCCAGCATCGTTAATTGCTCATGCAAGCAAAAGCGCGATCGCTGTTTATCCTCTAAAATGTTAAAAACATCACAATCCTCATTACGTCAAGAACAACATCCTTTAATTTGTCAGCTAGCAGAACTAATTCTAGACTATTGGCAGCAATATCTCGATCTAGCTCCCTATGCCCTACCAGAAGGATTGGGTTATGTAGAAGGAAAACTAGAAGGGGAAAAACTCCGAATTGAAAATCGCTGTTACCAGACACCCCAATTCCGCAAAATGCACTTGGAATTAGCTAAAGTAGGAGCTAATTTGGATATTTTGCATTGCGTGATGTTTCCTCGCCCAGAATACCCCTTACCCATGTTTGGCTGTGATATCGTGGCAGGAAAAGCAGGAATTAGCGCAGCGATCGCCGATCTTTCTCCCACTAGCCCCGAAAAAACTTTACCCCAAGCCTATCAAAATCTGCTTGCCAACCTACCTAGTAACCAATTCTCTGCCCCCCGCGAGTTACCCCCTTGGGCTGATATCTTTTCTGAATTTTGTCTATTTATTCGCCCTCAAACTCCTCAAGAAGAGCAAGATTTTTTGGTGCAAGTAAAAAGCTTTTTAGCAATTCACTGTCAGCAATCTTTACAAGTAAAGCCTTTATCTCCTCAAGAGCAAGAATTATATTTAGCAGGGCAAAACTATTATTGCACCAAACAACAAAAAAATGATAAGACCCGTCGCGTCCTAGAAAAAGCTTTTGGTCCAGATTGGGCAGAATATTACATGAAATCGGTTTTATTCGATACTCCAGAGACTTCTGCTAGCCAGACAAAGTAAGCTTATTGCTTGTAACATTATTTGTTACTGTCTATCCACTAAGTAAGAATATAGCGTAGATATAAGGGTTAATAACAGTTAACAAAAATCTGAAACAATCTCAACATATCTTGTAAAATCTGTAGATATGGCCAAAAGATTTATCAAGATAGGAGAAGCAGCCAAAATATTAGGCGTGTCGATAGAGA
>JBFRWK010000094.1:0-95119 GCA_051439545.1 Xenococcaceae cyanobacterium
GGTAGTTCCCCTGGTAAGAGTGAGCATTTCCTCGGTTGTTGTATGCATCGGCATATTGGGGATTGATTTCAATGGCTTTATTATAGTCAGAGATAGCTTGCTGGTAGTTCCCCTGGTAAGAGTGAGCTATTCCTCGGTTGTAGTATGCCTGGGCTAATTGGGGATCGATTTCAATGGCTCGATCGTAGTCAGAGATAGCTTGCTGGTAGTTCCCCTGGTAAGAGTGAGCATTTCCTCGGTTGTTGTATGCATCGGCTAATTGGGGATCGATTTCAATGGCTCGATCGTAGTCAGAGATAGCTTGCTGGTAGTTCCCCTGGTAATAGTAAGAGTTTCCCAGATAAAAGTAGACTACCTCCTGACTTAAAGCAGTCACGGGTTCTTCCGCCCACTCCAATGCTCCCAATGCCTTGTCAAACCGCTCGCTCGCCTTATCCCAATCCTCCTCTAAATAGCGATACATCCCCAGAGTAAAAAGGCTGAGATAAGCCATTTCTTGAGAAAGACGAGTTTGTAGTTCAAAGCTTTCTAGTTGGGCAACTGCTGGAGTTTGAAATTTGCCTTTAGCAACTGGTCCTAGTTTAGGGAATTGGGGATGTGGTTCTAGAATCTCGAAGTTGACGCTAATCGGCACAACTTCTTTTGTTTTTCTATACTTGCCCCAAATGACGATCGCTGCTTTTTGCAGCTTTCCCTCTTTTTTAGCGCGATCGCTATTATTTAAGGATTTTTCTAGAGGCTCGATCTTGACATGGGAATATTCTTCAGTGGCAATTTCTAAATTTTTAATTATTGCGTCTGTGACAAGATAATCTTGTGGTCCATCAAATTTGGCAACCAGGATAATAAAATCTTTGGAAGGAAGGCTTTGATAGTATTGCCAGCCTGCGAATCCAGTCACTATTAACAGAGGAATAACAAACAGCCCCAATTTTGCTAAACGACGAATTTTTTTTCTGCGCCGTTCTTTGACTTGTTGAGCTTGAACTGGTTGTTCTGGAGAAGGCTTACCCTGAAATCGAGGCAAAAATCGATGCCAAAATTTAGGGCTTTGAGGGCTAGGATCGTCTTTCTCTGGTTTCCAAAACCTGGCATAGTAGAGGCAGGTTAACCACAAAGCAAAAATAGCAACTCCTAGCAGGGTGAGGGTGAAAAGCCCTAAATCCCCCCTTGCTAATTGAATAAAACCTAGCAAAGAGGTGACAATTGCGATAATCAAACTAGTCCCACCCCAAATTTCCTTAAGAAACGCTCCTAAATTACGATTATCATCGTTGCTATTACTCATCTGACTATCACCATATGGTGTTTTAAAAATTTTTTTGTCCCTTTTGTGTATGGGTTCAAGCCCTGCCCTTTAGAGACTGTTTGTCAATAAAATCTTAAGTAGATTGTAGAAACTTTTCTGATGTTGGGAGTAATATCAAGTACGGATAGAGGACTGGTATCATGGCAAAAAATAAAGACATTAAAGCGATCGCTAAATCCGATACAGCAAGTTGTTCGGGACAACCCACACAGCTAATTAGCAAGATTTCGATCTCTTTTCCTGCCCAGTCAGCAAACGAGCCGATAAAAACCTGTCGATATTCTGAAGTACAATTATTTTGTAACCAAATAATAATATTGAATCCGATTGAATAGCCACCAATAAAAACTACGTTAGTCCTCTTTGTCTACCTTGTCTTGATTTCAGGCTTAAATCTAAAAAACCTACCCTTGTCAGAGGGGAGGCAGGGGAAGCTTCAGCTTCAGGAAGCAGAAGAGGAAATATGACTAAAAAACCTAGTCGCACCAACACGAATTTATCGATCTTTTATTCAATGTCAGAGAAAGAGGCTTGTTTTATTTCGATCTTTCGTTTTAATGCTTTAGCTAAAACCTTACTTTCTCTTCTTGCTGCCCAAAGTTCTAATTCAAGATTGTCTGCACCCGATACCAAAATTGTTAGTTTCTCCTCTGATATTTGACAAGAAACTCGATCGACTAGTTGATTTTTAGTCTTGTCTAAGGCATCTGCTATTCTCAGAATTCCTGCAAGTATTTTTACTTGATGACGCTGAGATTTGGAAAGTTTTTTGAACTTTTTATGTTTTTTAGTTGGCTCTGCCTTACGATGGTAGCGAGCTATATGTCCGAGCAACAAAATTTCTTCATCGGTAAAACCTCGCGGATTTATTTTGCGAATCAGATAGCGAGAATGTTTGTGATGCTTACGAAAAGAGATATATTGCCCAATATCACAAAGCAGAGCAGCATATTGCAATAGTTCTCTCTCAAAATCTCCGTATTGATGAAGTTCTTTCGTGCGATCGAATATTTGTAATGCTAGGTTGCTGATATGAGATTTCTGTTGCCAATCAGACTCATATTTGTGGGCAATTTGTGCTACCTTGCGCGATCGCAAATTTGGGAATGTAGCGAAAGTAGGGACTTGTTGTGAATGTTTTTCTAAATAGTCTAAAATCATCCCTTCTCTTAGGGAAGCATCACAAAGAGTAATTTCTTCTACCTCAGCCATTTTTAGCAACTGTACCAACAAGATTCCACCGAGATGAATTGCATCGGCACGTTTTTCACTAATGCCATCAATTACAGTACGTTTTTCTTGGTTTAGGTTTAACTATAAGTCAACAGTTTTTCTGTTAATTGCTCGATATCTTTAAGCTTTACGGTTTCTGCGTTTACCGAGCGCATTGATTCGCCTTCTGCTGCCATATAGGCTGCTTCTCCTAAGGTCCGAATTGTCCCCGATGTCCCAATTACTCGCTTAAAATCAAATTTTCTAGCTTTTTCTAAAGTTTTTTGTGCCAAAAATTGAATATGCGCTTCTAGAACCCCTTGTGCTTCTTTGCCCACAGAATCTTTATCGGCAAACATATCTAGTAACCGCAGTACCCCAAGCTTCATACTATCTCTAAAGAGAATTTCCTCTCTATTCCCTACAACTACCTCTGTACTGCCACCCCCAATATCCAAAACTAATACATCATCGTTTTCTAACGCGATGGAATTACGAACAGCCAGAAAAATTAATCTTGCTTCTTCTTTTCCCGAGATAATTCTGGGAGAAACTCCAGTACGATCGACTATTTCATCTAAAAAATCTTCTCCGTTACGAGCTTCTCTTATGGCACTAGTCGCTGCGGTAATAATCTCATCGACACCCAATTTTTCGGCTAGTTGAACGTAACGAGAAATAGTTTCTATCCCCGTATTAAATGCTTCATCCCTTAGCTTATTGTTGGCAAATACCCCGACTCCCAGTTTTGCCATTTCTTTTTCCCGCTCAATAATATTAAAGCTGCGCTTTCGCTCGGCTTCTACGACGATGGTGTGGATAGAATTAGTGCCGATGTCGATCGCTGCTAATTTCATGCTTCTGACCTATCTAAATTTTATCTTAATTTACATTACTTCTTAGCCACTTCGTTCAATAGCTCTGAGCTTGACTAGCCATTAGCTTTTAGCTGGAGTTGTCTGTCGGTATCGTCAATTGACGGGTTACGGGGGATTGAACCCACCGCTAATTGAAGACCGCTAAAAATCTTTGATTTTAGCGGGGGTCTTAGACCCAATTAGCTAATAGCTTAAAGCTGAAAGCTAATAGCTTAAAAAATAAAAAAAACCTCGGCAAACCGAGGTCAAAAAATTTAATGTTGTTGTCGAGAAATACTAGAGGAAAAAGCTGCTAGCTAACTACAAAAGAAATTAGTACTACACCTGCTACCAGTAACGCGGATAAAGTCCCTGTCAGTAAATATAAGCTTTTTTCTTTGGATGTAGGTTCAGTAGCTTGATATACCTTAGGTTCGGTAGCAAAGTTATTGAGAAGTCCTTGTTCGTCTTTTATAGTAGCCATAATTCGTTTTTTTAATTGTTTTCGTTCTATGTTAACTATTGTAACAGTAATATTAATTTTTGTAAAGTGCGGTTGACAAAAAAATATACTAATTTCTCGATCGCCTTCTCAATTTAGCTCGGACTAGAAATTACTACATCCAACTTACGAAGTAAGGTTATGAATTTTTGTATCATCAAAGAGTTAAGTAATTTTTTTAAACGAGCGAGATCGTGACTGTAGAACAACTGACTATCAATAATAGCTTTGAGAAATTAGACTGGACTTGGCAAGGCAATAAAATTCGTTACACCGTTATGGGAGAAGGAAAGCCTTTATTATTAATTCATGGTTTTGGGGCTTCTATCGGACATTGGCAAAAGAATATTCCCGTTCTAGCAGATCGGGGATATCGTGTTTTTGCTCTAGATTTATTGGGTTTCGGGGCTTCTGCCAAACCAGCTTTAGATTACACTCTCGAATTATGGCAAGAGCAAATTAAAGATTTTTGGTCGATGCATATTCAAGAACCAACAGTTTTTATTGGTAATTCTATTGGTGGGTTGATTAGCTTGATGTTGATGAGCAATTACCCTGAAATTACAGCAGGAGGTGTACTAATTAACTGTGCTGGAGGTTTAAATCATCGTCCTGATGAACTAAATCTGCCTCTGCGCTTCATTATGGGAGGCTTTACCAAACTGGTTAGTTCTCCTCTTACAGGCAAATTTATCTTTAATACTATTCGTCAAAAAGGGCGTATTCGCAACACTTTGTACCAAGTTTATCGCGATCGCGCTGCGGTAACTGACGAATTAGTAGAAATGCTCTATACTCCTTCCTGCGATCCTGGCGCGCAACAAGTCTTTGCTTCGGTGTTAACTGCGCCTCCAGGTTCAGCACCTCAAGATTTACTACCCCAGCGGAAACATCCCCTACTTGTTCTCTGGGGGGCTGACGATCCTTGGACACCAATTAAGGGAGCAAAAATTTATCAAGATTTAGCAACTAATAACCCCGATGTGGAATTTTATTCTATCCCTAATGCGGGACATTGCCCCCATGACGAAAAACCCGAAGTCGTCAATCAGTATATTAGTAAGTGGTTAGCTCAAATAGACTAAAAACTAATGGCTGTTTTTGTTTACCAATTTGTTTTATCTTTTCGGGCGTAAGACCCTCTCGTCCCGTGAGGGATGTAAGCCCGCCACAAATTAGACTTGAATAGGAGCGAATTCTTATAAATGTT
This sequence comes from Xenococcaceae cyanobacterium, assembly GCA_051439545.1. Classification (GTDB taxonomy): domain Bacteria; phylum Cyanobacteriota; class Cyanobacteriia; order Cyanobacteriales; family Xenococcaceae; genus JASJDJ01. The sequence continues at coordinate 5,091 of JBFRWK010000094.1, forward strand.
TCATGGTATAGTTACTTGTGTGCCGTAACGATGCACCAAATACTTTCGGGGATTGGCTTCCCTAACCTCAGATCGTCGGAACAAATATCGCCCTTGAAAATGTAATGGTGACGCGACTGGTAATTAGGTTGAGCAACAATGTACAGCCAACAAAATCAAATAGAATTTAAATCCGTTGGCGGTCGGTGCGCCCGTGAACGTTAAAGAAACAGCCCAGTAACGGCGGTCTGTCGGGGATACATGGTATGTATATTGTTGTGGATCTAGATAAGAGTCTATATGGGAATCCCTCGTCTTCGACGATGGGAGGTTCAAAGTCTTCTACAAATCGATCGAAGCTAATAGGTGGGCGATCGAGAACTGTTTCTACATCGGGAGATACTTCAGCAAATTTATTGGCTTGGCAAAAACTGTGGAGTTGTGAGAGTGCTTTAACTAAAATTTCTGGCATACCCATCGCAACCATGGCTTCCTCTTCTTTTTCTGGAGGAATGTCGTGATAGATAATTTGGCGATGTAGATGTCTAGAAAATATCCTAGCCTGTTCTACTCCACTTAATGCTTCTCTACCTGTCAATGTATAGGTTTTACCTATATGCTTCGACATTTTCTAGCTGCACCTTTCATCATTGCTAATACCAACTTAGTAGTTACTTTAGCCGAACGAGTGGCAAAAACCTATTTAAATGGGTTAAATTTGCGTATTTTTTCTCTTCCTTTGGCTTCAGAAGGATTTGCTATGACTATGCTCTGGCATAGTAAAAATAGTGGCGATAAAGCTCACACTTGGTTACGAAGAATTATTTCTGAGTTGAGTAAAGATTAATGTTACCAACATTTTTTGTGTTAGCAAATAAGGATTATTTTGCTATAATCATTAAGCACTATCATTCATAGGGCGACATAGCCAAGTGGTAAGGCCGTGGATTGCAAATCCATTATCCCCCAGTTCGAATCTGGGTGTCGCCTTTTGTAGGGGTCATTCGCGAATGACCCCTACGCAATTACCTGACAAATTGAGGCATGGTTTCGGCTGCTGTAAATAAACCATGTATACCACGGCGATGAAGAGAAATTCCTGTTTTCAGATAACCAAAAGCTGGGCCACAAACATTGGCTGCCATGCTGGTTTCATCCCCTAAAGTAAAAGTATGGGTGGAAATTTTCCCTTCAAAAGTGCGTCCTGTAATTTTGACATTAGTACTCAGAGGTTTTTTGGGATTACGAGTATCTACCACTCCACCAACAGTAACGCGATCGCGATCGCAAATTCCTGCTAATTCCAGCATAATATCATCTGCGTGTTCCATATTCTCTAAAGCGAGAATCCCATTAGTTTTATCTAACAAGGCGGATACTTCCTCATCCGTCATTGCCCTGGCAGTTTCTACCTCAAAATTTGGCATATGAGCGATATCTTCTCTAATAGTGGCGCGATAGGCTTCCCAATTAGCTATACCTACACCAAAAGTAATCTTAACACTATGAATTTCTGCATAACTTTGGGCAGCAACAGCAGCAGCAGCAGTCAGTAAACCTGGAGTTGCACCACAACCAGTCATATAGGTAATACCAGCTTCTTTTAATTCCTGTTGTAATTCTAGTAGTTGTTCTACTGCACTCGTTCTTTTTAGCGCATCTACTAATACTCCTTGCCAACCAGACTGAATAAATTGTCTCGCCACATCTGCCATAAAAGTATTGGGTAAATTGGGCAAAGCAAGAAAATAACCATCTACATCTGTGTTGGTTAATAAATCTTGGATGCTTTGGTTGCTTGAAGTGCCGTAGGGTTCGAGATAGCCAAGAGAACCTTTAGTCTGATAAGCTGCGATCGCTCTATCTACATCTAACCCAGTTAGGTTATAAGCATAGCCTTTGCGATCTGCTGCTGCAACCCATACCATTTCCCCTTTAGGTGCAAGCACTCTAGCTGCTGCTTGTCCCAAACCGCCAAAACCCAAAACCCCAACTTTAATAGGACTATTAATCTTATCTACAATCATTATTCAATTTTTACTCCAGTTGAATCGACTTTTATTATCTCGGTTAAGAGGAACAATTCAGTTTAATTAAGCAAAAATTTTTATTGTAATTTGGCAAGCTTGAAGGTTCAAATACCCGATCGCCAAAACTTAAATTTTGTTAATTATTATACTTTGACTCAATAATTGTTGAGTTTTATAAATATATATCTTGACTTCTTCTCGAACCTCAGGAAAACTTAGAAAATAATTGAGTAATACCTCCCTTTATTATTAACTTTTGATAAAATTCTATTCATACGTAGTGTTACCGATCTCTATTAACACAGTTGAGCTAGTTGAGAAAATTTAAATTCAATTCCAGCCAACTATAGTACTTAAAATAAGGCGTGTCCAAACTCTATCATGAACATGGAAACACTTGAATTCACTATCTATCCAGATGGTCGAGTCAAAGAGAAAGTCACGGGAATTGTCGGGTCATCTTGTGAAGAGGTGACTGCTGCAATTGAAGCAGAACTTGGGATAGTAATATCTCAACAAAAAACTTCAGAATTTTATAATCAAACAGTGAAACATTCCCAAAAAGTTAACAACCAAGGCAGTTTTAGCCAATGGTAGATTAATTTTGCTTAATTTTTGTAAAATCTAATTTGAGTAATCACTGATAAATTATGTCACATTTCAGCAATATCAAAACCAAAATCCGTAACTTAAACTCTCTAACAGCAGCCCTAGATGACATGGGTATCACCTGGAAAGGTGGTTCTAAAAAAGTTAAAGGCTATCAAGGTCAAACTCGCGATGCTCAAGTTGTTGTCGAGCAAGACAATAACTACGATATCGGCTTTAGCTGGAATGGCAGCGAGTACGAACTCGTAGCAGATCTCCAGTATTGGCAGCAACCTTTGTCTGTAGAAGGTTTTGTTAAAGAAGTAACTCAGCGTTATGCTTTGCATACTGTTGTTAACGAAACTAGCAAACAAGGCTTTAATGTTGCCGAACAACAAAAAAATCAAGATGGTTCAATTCGTTTAGTCGTGCAGCGTTGGAGTGTATAAATGTCGGATTTTTCCCCAACTCCCGATCGTTCTGGTTTAGAGCCTGAGTTGGGGGGTATCCTCAGAGATACTCCCTCCAGGTCTGGTTTTGAACCAGAGCTAGGGGGAGTATTGAGACAAAAAGGTACTTATGTAGATGAAACTACTTGTATCGGTTGTAAACATTGCGCTCATACTGCCCCCAATACTTTCTATATCGAGCCAGATAATGGTAGGGCAAGAGTATTTAATCAAAATGGCGATGCTGAAGATTTGATTGAAGAGGCGATCGATACTTGTCCTGTTAACTGCATCCATAAAGTGGATTATACCGAGCTAAAACAACTAGAAGAAGAAAGGAAATATCAAGTCATTAAGAACTTAGGATTTCCACAAATTATCAAAAATCCAAAAAAAAGAAAACAAAAGAAATAATTAAAAATTAATATCGATATTAATTTCATAGCGGTTTCCATTCATCCTGTAATGCTTTCCTAACTTTATAGTTGGAAAGATGTATTGCCGTGTTTATCTTTGTAATTTATTAGATTATCACTGGAAACGTTTCCAGTGATAATCGCTTTGTCATTTTCTTGATTACCAATGGAAATATTTCCAGTTAGACCTTCTCTTAACTTGTTGACAAAAGTATGTGAAACTTTGCAATGCTTGGCAATTTCCCTATTACTCCAATGATTCCATTCAGAGTCTGTCAAAAGAGTAATAACGGCTTTTCTTTTATCGGCATTAGATCGGCGTAAACCATGCTTAGCGTACTATTACTTTTGTTATTACATGGTTTTTATTTGAAATGACTATAATTACCCCAAACCCCTATATCCCTAAGTCCCTAAACTAAAACTATTTAACAAACTGGAGCTACTTAATATTTTTTCCAGGGTAGGTAAGGGAATTTGGGAAAAATATTGATGCTGAAATTGTTCTTCTTCTACGGCAAACAGAAAAATAGAGATATCTTCTTCCATGGAAATAGAAACGTCTTCCTGCCAACTAAATTGAAAATATTGTCCTTGTTGCTGACAAGAAAAACCGATCGCCGAAATTGCCTTTAACCCCAAACCAAAAGTGCGATCGCTTAAATTTAACTTGGCTTGAATTTGTTGTTTGCTTACTTGTTTGCCAGTCCGTGCCAGATATTTAACAATACCAATTAATTGTTGCCAAATTTCTTCTGGAGAGATGTCATCGGGTTGGGAATAGGCGAGAACTAGAGTTTGATTATAAGCGATCGCTTGATGGTATTTTTTTTGGATTTCATCCCAACTCAAAGGACATTGTTGTAAAACAGTTAATTGCGAATTAGTTAATTCTTCTGCATAATCTGGTTGGTTACGGCGATCGATAATTGAACTAGCAGGAATTGAAGTATTTTCCAGAGAAAAACTATTTTCCCTAGTTTTTAGTGCTATTAATCTAACTTCATAACGCTTTTGAAATGCATTAAAATCTAATTCGACAATTACATCACATCTTTCTTGGCTGGGAATTTCGTCTTTGTAATGTCCCCACCAAACTCCAGAAAAACTTTTGTTAGTCGAATCATCCCTAAGTTTAAAAGTTGTCTTGATGTATTGAACTTTGTTTCCTTTGGCATCTTTAGCGTTATTATGCCAAACATTGCTAAACCAGCAATTTTGAATTAGTAATCTAGGGACGGGATTGCCCATACCACAGGGTTCGAGTAATTTTAGCTCATAAAATAAGGATTTGCCTAACTCCGCCACAGTAACTACTAAATCTGCTTCGATAATGGGTTGCGTTGTCGTAGTATCGGCTTGTTGTCTTAGCTGCTGATTAATTCCTTCCCGAAATAAAGACAGATTTTCTACAGGTAAACTCAATCCTGCTGCAAAAGGATGTCCGCCAAAACGATGTAATAAGTCCTCTTGAGATTTAACTAATTCATAGAGATCGATATTATTAACCGATCTTGCCGAGCCTCTAGCTATTTCTCCCCCACTATTAAGTAAAATGGTAGGACGACCGTATTCTTGAGCAATTTGCCCTGCGACTAAACCCAATACACCGCCTTGCCATTGGGGGTCATCTAAAACAATTACACTAGTAGTAGAAAGATCGAGGCGTTCTAATTTTTGTTTGACTTGTTGGGAGGTTTCTTTTTGTAGGGATTTGCGCCGAGTATTGGCTAATTCTGTTTCTAAAGCTAATTTTTTACATCTAATGGGGTCTTGACTGGTTAACAATTCTACACAAAAACTAGCATCCCCATGAATCCGACTTACCGCATTAATTCTCGGCCCTAAACCAAAAGAAATATCCGTCGGTCGATCGCCATTGAGACGACATAATTCTAGCAGGTTAGTTACTCCTGGACGAGTTGCTTTAGCTGAATTTACTTGTTTTTGTAGCTGTTGAATTCCTTTTTGGGCTAGATAACGGCAATCTCCTTTTAAATCTACTAAATCGGCAATTAAACCAATGGCAACCAAATCTAATAAATTTTCTAGGGGTTTTTGGGGAACATCGGGCAAGGTTTGATACATTGCTTCGACTAATTTATAGGCTACTGCTACCCCAGAAAGAGAGTAAAGGGGATGGGTAATATCTAAATAGCGGGGATTAATAATTGCCGTTACGGGGGAACGTTTTTCTGGTAGGGTATGATGATCGCTAACAATAATATCGATGCCTAATTCCTTAGCATATTCAATTTCCGTAAGATTAGTGCTGCCAGTGTCGCAAGTAACAATTAGTTTTGTCCCCGACTCGTTTAAGCGATCGATCCCTGTATTATTTAAACCGTGAGATTCTGTCAGTCGATTGGGAATATAATAATCTAACTGTAAATGTTGGGGAAAAAATTGTCCCAAACCATCCCAAAGCACACTAGTAGAAGTTACCCCATCGGCATCAAAATCTCCCCATATAGTTACTTTTTCTCTATTATTTCGAGCTTGTTGTAAGCGAGTTACCGCCATATTCATCTCTTCACCAAAAGCAAAAGGACTACTAACGGAGTAACAATCGGGATCGAGATAACCTGGTAATATTTCTAGGTTATTAATCCCTCTTTGCCACAATAACCTAGCAGCGTAAATTCCCTCAGAATCTAAAGTATATTCCTTAACAATATCGATAAACCATTGAGGTACTTCTGGTGGCGGTACTACTTGCCATTTAGGTTGAGGAGTATTCATAGATCGACCACTAACTACTAACCACTAACTACTAATTACTAAACCGCTCCAAATCGACTAAAGGGGAAAAAGCGAAAAACTGCACGACCGATAATATTTTTTTCTGGTAAAAATCCCCAAATATGAGAGTCATTACTGTTGTTACGATTATCTCCCATGACAAAAATTTTTCCTTCTGGCACTCTAACGGGAGGAAGATTGTATTGGGGTAACTCGGCAATATAATTTTCTTGAAGGGGTCGATCGTTAATAAAGACAACTCGATTTTGTACTGAGATTATATCTCCTTCTAAAGCGATCGCTCTTTTGATGAAGGCTTGATTTTGTTCGTATCCTTGCATTTGTAACTGACTTGGAGGCTGAAAAACTATAATATCTCCTCTTTGAGGGGAATGAAAATGATAAGATACTTTTTCGATGACTAAGCGATCGCCTTGCTGTAAAGTAGGAAACATTGAATCAGAAGGAATGTAGCGAGGTTCGGCGATAAAAATACGAATTATCAAAGCTAACAGGATTGCAATAATTAGAGTCAATCCGTTTTCTCGTACTTGTTGCCAAACATTAGTCTGACTACTAGGATTTGTTTGTATCTGTTGTGGCGATGACTGAGCTTTATTAGCTGTTCCTAAGTTTTTATCTTCAGAATTCATATATTTTCTGGAAGTTTTCACTTTTATAGACTACAGCATAAAACTTTCTTTTGGGTTAATTATCAAATTCCCAATAAAAAGACCTATTTATTAGATTTCTCGTCCAAGTACACTATTCTCAATAATGAAACAAATCTTAAAAAGGCTAAAAGCGATATGGAGCGATAACAACTTTCTTTATTTCAGTCATTGGTTTGAAAATGCTGTTGCTAAGATTTTATCTATTACCCTACAAAGTCTTATATTTGTAGTTGTTCTCGATTTGATTCGGTTTTTGATTATAGATGCTGTTAACGAGCCTATTGGTTATTTTGATAAAACTAGGTTAATCGAATTATTTGGTTTATTTCTAAATGTTTTAATTGCTCTAGAATTGTTAGAAAATATTACTGGATATTTAAAAAAGCACGTTCTCCAGGTAGAGTTGGTTGTAGTAACTGCTTTAATTGCCGTATCTCGAAAAATTATTATCTTTGATTTGTCTAAATATTCTAATAATGAATTAATCAGTTTGGGTATAGCTATTATCTGTCTGGCAACTAGCTATTGGTTAATTAAAAATATTAATAGTAAAGACAAAAACAAAGATAAATAAGTAGGTAGGCAAAATAATTTATAAAATCGGAAGAGCCGCTTTTATTTTTTTTATGTCTGCTTCTTGAGGCAGTTCTTCCAGTGAAACTCGATCGCTCATACCCTGCTTAATTTTAGTTATAAATATCTAGCTTAAATTGTGAACAATTAAGCAAATTACTAAAAATTAATTTTACTTAATTAAACAGGGGGTGGGGATACTGAATTAGATAGATCTTTCAGCTTAATATTCCCCTCCTTTTTCGACCCCAAACTTGAATTATATAGTTAATACTTGTATAGCTATTAAAACTAAAAATTAACAAATATATAATTAGTTTCTGGGGAATAATTCTGTAGGAAATTCTTCTGCACTAATGCAGGTAGCGATCGCTTCATTACCAGAAAACTCTGAGATACTAGTATTTAAACCAATAACACAGTCAGCAAAACGCTCTGGCAACAAACTGCGACGACAATTATCTAAAGCCAAACTAGCTATGTCTGCACTATCAAGATTATTGTCAATGTCAACTACACAGCTAGCTAACTCTTCGGGTCTTCTGACACGATAACAAGCTGTTAAAGCCTCTTGACCTGTAACAGAGGTTTCTCTCTGAATTTCAGCAACACAAGCAGATAATATTTTGGGTTCTAAGGCATCAGCACAAGCTACCCCCGCATCATCGCCAGAAATACCACTATCTAATAAGCTAGAGGCACAAGCATCAAAATTGGAGGCTATAGCAGAGTTCTGAGGCATGGCCGTTGTTAACAACAAGACTGGGAAAGACGCTAAGCTTATCAGACGAGCGGTTTTCTGTAAATAATCTTTCATAATTTAATTTTGGTATTTCAGATTAAATTAAATGAATAACACGCATTTTAAACGGAGATAAGTTTAAGAGCAACCTATCGTTCGTTTTATACTACTCGTTTTATACTACTAGTATTAACTATTAAATATTAGCGATCGATCTTTCTAGGTCGTGGAGCGCGAATATCAATATTTTTGTAGCAAAACATACTTATCAAGAATTTAATTAGAACAGAGTATCTTTATTATTCTATGGGTCTTAAGCCAGGCGATGTTATTCGAGGACATTATCAAATCATTCGAGAATTAAGTAGAGGAGGATTTGGCGTAACCTATCTAGTAAAAGATATCGATCGACTCGATGATGCCTCTCCTATTGTGATTAAACAAATTAAAATACCCCAACAGCAGGAAGAAGGAGAAGTTAGAAAAAATAACTATTTAAAGAATTTAGAAAGAGAAGCTAAGACTCTATCTCGCTTAAATCACGATCGCATTCCTAAGTTTCTAGGAAGATTTAAAGAACCCAATTATTTTTATATAATTCAAGAATATATCGAGGGTCACGATCTAAGATATGAATTAGAGTCTGGTCAAGTCCTGACTGAAGAGCAAGCTAGAGAAATGCTCTACGAAATTCTCAAAATTTTAGAGTTTGTTCACCAACGCAAAATTATTCATCGAGATATTAAGCCAGGCAATTTAATTAGAAGAAAAAGCGATCGACAATTAGTTTTAATCGATTTTGGTGCGGTTAAAGAAATTGCTACTAGACATACTACTTCAGCAGGAACTGTTCTTACCAAAGTTATCGGCACTCCTGGTTATATGCCAGCAGAACAATTATCAGGAAATCCTCAGTTTAACAGTGATATTTATGCTGTAGGTATTATTATTTTACAAGGGATTACTGGATTATCAGTTACTGAAATAACTGACTTACCCAGAGATAAACAATGTAATATTCTTTGGCAAAATTTAGCACCAAATATTAGTGAAGGATTTAAACAAATCTTAACTAAAACTATTCGCTATTATCATCCTAATCGTTATTTATCAGTCACGGAAATACTTCAAGATCTAGAAAGGTTAAAACAAGGTAAATTACCTAAAGATAAACTGGCTTCTACAGAAGTGATTTCCAATACTAGTAAATCCACGGGTAGTTTTAAAGTAAATAGACAATTTACTAAAATAATATTGGTTAGTGCAGCTTTATCTGGTATTTTTTTGGGAGTATTTTTTGCTCAAAGATGGCATGGTAATAATCTCCTAAGTATTTTTGCTAATACTTGTTCTTTAGACTTACAAGATAATATTAGTTGCGGAGAAGAAATATTAGATCCTCAATCTCTAGGTTCGATCAGAAATTTAGGCGCAAAATATTATCAACAGAAAAATTATCCAGCAGCCTTTAATTATTTTCGTGATTCCTGGCAAAAAGAACGCAGAGATGCAGAGACTTTAATTTATTTAAATAATACCTTACTCTCAAAAATAGAAGCGGATCACTATACAGTAATGATTGCTGTTCCTTTAAGTTCTCAAGCTGGTCTTGTAGTTAATAACTCTCGCGTCGGGCAAGATTTTTTACGGGGAATAGCCCAAGTACAAACAGAAGTAAATTTAAACTTACTCCAGTCTCAAGAAATAACCGAAAAATCTTTACCAGGACAAGATTTTCTGACACCACGATCGATAGATAAAAACGCTCGCAAAGGTCTAAAAATTGTAATTGTCGATGATGGTAACAATCGAGAACAAGCACAAATCGCAGCTAAAACTCTAGCTAAAAAAAACAAAATATTAGGAGTTATCGGTCATTACACTAGCGAAATGTCTTTAGCTACTGTAGATATTTACAAACAAGCTAACTTAGCACAAATTTCTTTTGGGACTACTACGAAACAATTAACTCTCTATCCTCACTCTAATTTTTTTCGGGTCATCTACAGTAACCCAGAAGAAGCAGAAGCGATCGTCAATCAGATAGAACAACTCGATTTAAATAATAAAAAAATAGCAGGATTTTATAATCCTCGTAGTGAATATAGTAATTATTTTTGGATTGAAATTAGAGAAAGACTCAAAGAAAAAAATATAGAAGTAGCTAAAGTTTTCGATCTCGCTCATCCTCAATTTTCTTCTAATCTTGCCCTTAGAGAAACAGAAAGATTAAACGCAAATATTTTTGTATTATTACCCGATGGTCAAGTAACTAACTCTTTGGCTAACGCGATCGAAGTTATTAGAAATGATAACGGTAAAAATATTATTATTGGAGCAAATCCTCTAGCAGACCCAAAAATAGAGAAAATAGAAACCAAACAACCATTAAAAGTATTTTCAGCTTCTATGTGGCATCCTTTAAGTAATGCCAATCGGGAATTTGCCGAATTAGCCCAACAATTATGGGAAAATAGAATTAACGGTGGTACTGTCCTTGCTTATGATGCTATGGTTGCTTTGGTTGAAGCCATTAATCGACAAAATAACCCTACCAGAAAAGGAACATTAACTACATTAGCCAACCCAGAATTTAAGGTATCGGGTGCAACAGGAGAAATTAAATTTAATACTCCAGAAAATGGGGATAGGTTGGGATTTATGCCCACAATGATTCATTTAGTCCCTTGTTACCGAAGCGATCGTTATTATTGTTTTGTTCCTCTCGATAACTAAAATTTGAATAATTTTTGGTAGAGTTTAAGCTAAAAAAAACATGAAATGGATTGAATGGGCTAGAGAACTTCAAGCTATTAGTCAAACAGGATTACACTACGCTACTGACCAATTCGATCGAGAACGCTATCGGAGAATTGAAGCAATTTCTTCAGAGATTTTAGCAAATCACACCAATCTATCTGTAGATGAGTTTTTAGAACTTAACGCTGCTGAATTTGGCTATGCTACCCCTAAAGTAGATGTACGCGGAGTTATCTTTAAAGATAATAAAATTCTGTTAGTCAGAGAGATTGCCGATAAGGGAAGATGGACATTACCAGGAGGATGGGCAGATGTGAACGAAACCCCCAGTGATTCTGTAATTCGCGAAGTTTTTGAAGAATCGGGCTTTAAAACACGGGTGGTTAAATTACTAGCAGTTTACGATCGAGAAAAGCAACAACATCCACCAGCATTTCCCTATCATATATACAAACTTTTTTTTCACTGTGAGATTATTGGAGGAGAAGCCAACACTAGCAATGAAACTAGCGAAATAGCTTGGTTTGGAGAAGAAGAAATTCCAGAATTATCAGAATCTAGAGTTAAAAAAGCACAAATATCGAGATTTTTTGCCTATTACCGACAACCAAATTTACCAACCGACTTTGATTGAAAATAACGCCAGATAAAAATATTGAAATATGACTCAACAACCAACTCCTCCCATCGCAACCAAACATCCTCACGAATTGGTAACTCATGGAGATAAAAGAATCGATAACTACTATTGGTTGCGCCAACAAGATCAACCAGAAGTTATTGACTATTTAAAGGCGGAAAACGACTATACAGAAACTAAAATGAAGCATACAGAAGATTTACAGAAATCGTTGTATGATGAGATGCTCTCACGGATTAAAGAAACCGATCTTTCTGTACCTTATCGGCTCAAAGATTACTATTACTATTCTCGTACTGAAGAAGGTAAAGGATATTCAATTTTATGTCGTAAATATCAGAGTTTGGATGCAGAAGAAGAAATACTATTAGACCAAAATGAATTAGCAGAGGGAAAAGAGTTTTTTAGTTTGGGAGTAAGATCGGTTAGTCCCAATCAGCAAATTTTAGCTTATTCGACGGATACAATAGGTTCAGAACAGTATACCCTCTTTTTTCTCGATCTAGCTACAAGATCGCTTTACTCAGAGACAATTCCTAATACCTATTATTCTTTTGCCTGGGGTAATGATAACCAGACTGTTTTTTATACTAAGGTAGATGATACTAATCGTCCTTATCAACTATGGCGACATATTTTAGGCAGCAATCCTAGTAGTGATGTTTTGGTATACCAAGAAGATGACGAAGCCTACTATCTGGGTGTGGATAAGACTCGTTCTCGGGCATATATTTTACTGGAATTAGGCAGCAAAATCACTTCAGAAGTATATTATCTCGATGCCGATAATCCTGGTGGAGAGTTTCAATTATTCCAACCCCGTCAAACAGGAATTGAATATTATCTCGGACATCATAGCGATCGCTTTTATATTGTGACTAACGAAGATGCCATTAATTTTAAGTTAATGGAAACACCAGTCAATTCCCCCAAAAAAGCTAACTGGAAAACCGTAATTCCTCATAGAGAAGATGTGCTGTTAGCAGGAATTGATGCTTTTGCCGATCGTTTAGTTATTTATGAACGAAAAGGAGGATTACCAACAGCGAGAATACAAACCTTAGCAACGGGGGAAATTAAAGAATTAACTTTTCCAGAACCAACTTACTCCTTTTTTGGGGGAAATAATCCTGAATTTGATACTACCAAGTTTCGCTTTGGTTATAGTTCCATGATTACTCCTTCTTCTGTCTTCGATTATGATTTAGAAACAGGGGAAAGAGAATTAAAGAAAGAAACAGAAGTATTAGGAGGATACGATCGCACTTTATACGCCAGTGAGAGATTAATTGCCACCGCTTCAGATGGTACAAAAGTTCCTATTTCCTTGGTTTACAAAAAAGGAATCAACAAAGATGGTTCTAATCCCCTGTGGTTAACTGGTTATGGTTCTTATGGCTATCCTTATCCCGTTACCTTCTCTTCCCTACGTCTTTCTCTGTTGGATCGGGGATTTGTATTGGCGATCGCTCATATTCGCGGTGGACAAGAAATGGGACGCAAATGGTACGAGGATGGTAAATTTTTGCAGAAAAAAAATACTTTTACTGATTTTATTGCCTGTGCGGAACATCTAATTGCTGAGAAATGGACAAATAGCGATCGCCTAGTAATCTCTGGCGGTAGTGCGGGGGGTTTACTCATGGGTGCAGTAATTAATTTACGTCCAGACTTATTTAAAGCTGTTGTTGCCGATGTTCCCTTTGTAGATGTATTAACCAGCATTTTGGATACATCTCTGCCTCTAACTGTTTTGGAATGGGAAGAATGGGGTAATCCTAATGAAGAAGAATACTATGACTATATCAAATCCTATTCTCCCTACGATAACCTTACCGCTCAAGACTATCCAGCATTACTAATTACCGCAGGTTTAAATGACTCACGGGTTAAATATTGGGAACCTGCCAAGTGGACGGCTAAATTAAGAGAACTCAAAACCGATAATAATATATTATTACTGAAAACCAATATGAGTGCAGGACATGGTGGCGCATCAGGACGCTATGAAAGTCTTAAAGAAATAGCGTTTGAATACGCTTTTATTTTTGACCAATTAAAGTCCTGCTGACTAAATAACGACAACTATCGCCCTAACTCTTCTAAGGAATCAATCTTACACCACCTTCACAGGGTTCGGTAATCCTTCGCCCACCGTTCCTGCTTCTCGGACTCACTATGGTTAGTGTGTCATTCTAGCTAAACTAGATGATGTAATAGAAATATATTTACTGATGAGTTCTCTCAAATCCAAAATAGTCCAGCAGCTAGACTATCTTCCTGAAAATGCACTCAAGCAAGTATTAGATTTTGTCGAGTTTTTGAATTGGCGTAAGACGGCAAATTCTGAACCAAATTCAACTTTGGTAGCTGAAAATCTGAATGAAAAAGAAAATATTGCTTGGTTAGAAACAGATTTATCAAATCTTGGTGAATATGAGCCTTATGAGTGGCAACCAGGAGAAATAGAACAAGGCTTACCCATTGAAATTGACGAAGTCCAATGCTTTTCAAATAAATAAAAATCTAATTTTTAATAACTGCACCGATTTCAAACTTTATCGAAAAATCTCAAAAACTAAAAATATCGGTGGATTATCTTATCATTTAGATATATTTAAGCCTTAACTATATTCAAATCTGAATTGTTAAAGCTGAGTTCTACCTCTAAATTTCCCAACTAAAGATCGCCCTAAATCTAAGGAATCAATTTACTAGTCAAAGCCACTGCACTACTAATAATTTTCGCCAAACCAGAAGGAGTTTCTAAGGGTAAATTATGTCCTCCAGACAAGACTACCTTTTGGGCTTTGGGCATAGCTGCTTGTTGTTCGGCTAAATCTTCATCGCGGTTAAAAATACTCTTGTCTCCATATACCAAAGTAATGGGAACTTTAATTCTTTTGAGTAATCCCAAATAACGCGATCGCCCGATCCCATTAAAACCAATTCCCGCCCTAGTCCGCAAAAGAGGGGCCCAACGCCATCTTACACCACCTTCACAGGGTTCGGTAATCCTTTTGGCAAGTAACATAGCTAGAGGTTTAGATAAGGCAGGAGTACCTTGGCGTAAACGTTCGGCTGCTGTTTCTACATCTGGGAAAACAGGATGTTTGGGAGGAGAAGCCAAATAGTCTAAATGGGTTACTAATTGTTCTGCTGCATTCTCTTCTTCTACTTCTGTGGGCAAAATTGTTTCTACCAACACCAAGTTTTTCACCTTTTGGGGGCGAATACTCGCAAAAATAGCTGCTACTACCGATCCTAAGGAATGCCCTACTAAAGTAAACGCTCGATCGGCTAAAAAGTCCACGATGGCATCGATATCGGCTAAAAAGTCGATTAAATTGTACGAACCACCTTTACCTACATGATCGCTACGTCCGTGTCCCCGTAAATCTGGGGCAATCACGCGATAACCTTTTTGTGCCAGGCGAATAGCTACTTCCGACCAAGCTGCACCCTGTTCGAGAATACCGTGGAGACAGAGAACGAGAGGCCCTTCTTCTGGTCCCCAAGCGCAGAGATACAAACGCAAACCCCTGACAATAAGTAGAGTTTCTTCCATTTTAGTTTCGATCGCCGAAGATGCTCCTTCTTGGGGTAATTCGTAATTAAGCTGTCGGGCTATTTGTTGGGCAGTTGTACCGAGTAGAGATGGTAATTTAATTTCTCGCCAAGCTTCTCCTAGTTGGGCATCAATAGTTTGATGGTTGAGGAAGTTAGGATCGCCCAAAGACATAGAAGTACGATGGACTCCATCTGTCATGCGCTCTCCCTGATAGGGTTGTAAGACAGCTTCATCGAAGGGAATAGCTAAAAAGTCACAGACTCTTTCCATAACTTGCCGTGGCTGAGTTACTAATTCTTCGTATTGAACCAGTAACAAGCGATCGCTATCTATTAGCTGTTGGAAATCGAGAATATTTTGATTACTATTGGTCCAAATTGATTCTGCCAGTTGATAGGGATTAGAATTTTGCGCCCCAATTAACTTATCCATCCGCATACGGGCAAAGGATTCTATTACCGCGTAGGGATGACGAACTAAATGGATATATTTGGCGTTGCTAAATATTTCTTCTGCCTTTTCTAAGGTTTCTCTATTACTGGCATAAGTAGGAGATTTATCTACTAACAAGCGATCGCCTGCTAGTTTTTGCAACATCTGATAAACTTCCCGTACGGAGAGATTTTCTTTAACTATGTTGTCTACTAACTCTTGACTTTCTTGGGCATCAATACCTTTCAATTCCATAAATGCCCGTTGTAATCCTTCCCCTAAATGAGAAATTCCTAATTCTTCTTGTCTTTGCTGCATATTCTTAAAAGGCAACAAGTGTAATTCTGGAGGAGAAGACAGGGCCCGATGTCCCGCTAGCATTACCCTAAGCAGAGTTGAACCCGAACGAGGGGAGGAGAGGATGAAGGCGATAGGAGTGGATGTAGGGGCAGGGGGTGTATCCGCGAACGGCTGTTCGCCCATAGAAGAGGTAGAAGGTTGTTGGTTTTTGTCGTGAGTGGAGGTAAATTCTACGGCTAGATATTTTGCCAGACTATTTATTCTAGGACGTTCGTAGAATTCTCTGGGATATAGCATCAAGTCGAGATCGCCTTTGAGTCGATCGATCACTTCCATAACCATAATCGAATCTGCACCAGTATCCAGGAGACTATCGTTAACAGCAATGTTATCTCTGTCTATTTGTAAAACTTGGGCAGTGACTTCTTTTAGATAATTAATTAAGTATTCTTCTCGTTTTTCCGCTGAGATTGCTAATAATTCGGCAAAGACATCTTTTTGCGGTTTACTTGTTTGTATAGATGCTGTTTCTTTTTCCTCAGTAATTAAATTAGTCAAATAGTTGGTCTGACGTAGATAAGAAAACTGTTGTGCTAGTCGATCCCAGTCTGCTGATAATACTCCCACTTGGGCAGGAATAGTTTGTGTATCGCCAGCAAGTAATTGTTCTAGTATTTTAAATCCCGATCGCGGTTCGATTAAGTTTATGCCTTGACGGTTAACACCTTTATCTACAGCCATACCTGCATTTGCCCAAGGACCCCAGTTTATACTTAAAGCGGGTAAACCCCGTGCTTGACGATAACGGGCGATCGCATCTAAACCTGCGTTAGCTGCTGCATAGTTACTTTGTCCTGGCGAACCGACTAAGGAAGCAACGGAAGAGAAGAGAACTAAGAAATCTAAGGGTAAATCTACACTTAATTGATGTAAATTCCAAGCTCCTAATACTTTAGGCGATATTACTTTACTAAATCTTGACCAAGTTTGATTTTGTAAGAAACCATCATCGAGAATGCCCGCAGCATGAATAATACCTTTAATAGAAGTTTTGGATGCTTCTATTACTTTTGCCATCTGATTTTTATTGGTTACATCAGCTTGGGCGATGGTAATTTCTACGCCTTTTTCTCTCAGGCGATCGATAGTTGTTTGGGCTTCTTGGGATGGTTCGCTTCTGCCTACTAGAATTAAATGTTTTGCCGATTTTTCTGCCAACCACTGGGCTAGTTGTAATCCTAATGCACCATTACCACCAGTAATTAAATAAGTACTATTTGCATCTATAGTTAATTTCTGAGTAGATGGCTGTGACAACTTCTCCAGACGAGGAACATAAATTTTCTCTTCTCGTAACGCTAGACGATCTTCTTTATGCTTGTGATTAATAACAGTAATTAAGTTATTTATCTCTTCTCGATCGACATTACTACTAATATCTATTATTCCCCCAAAATATTCGGGATGTTCTAAAGCAATTACTTGTCCTAATCCCCAGAGTGAATTAGAAGCAATAATATTTTGTTCCAAAGGATTATTAATTGCCTGATTTTCTTGAGTAACCAACCAAATCGGAACATTTATATTTTGTTTAAATAGAGTTTGGACTAAATGTAAAACACCAGCACAATTAATCGACCAATCTTTATTTAAATCTTCTGTAGTACTATCTAAACTCCAAAGATAGATTATTTTATGCAGATTATCGGCAGTAATTTCAGCTTCAGTAAATACCTTAGCAATATCTTCTAGTTGTAGATGATTAATATGCCAACTGCGATCGCCTGAATCCTGATATTCTTCTCCTTTATAAACTAATAAGCAACTGTTTCCTTCTTGTTCTAGTTTTTGAGCAATTTTGGCAGCGACTCCTCGATCGTCAGCGAAAATAAGATAATTATTGGCAGTTTGTTGAGCAAATACTGGCAATTTTTCAACTTTTTCTTGCCAGATAACTTGATATAAATCGGGAACAAGATTAGTACTAGTCTTTTCTGCCAGAGATAATACTTTGTCAGTTTTTTCTAACCAATAACTTTGTCTTTGGAAAGGATAGGTCGGTAAAGCTACTTTTTGTCGGTCATAATCTTTTTCTAAACTATCCCAATTAATTTCTATTCCCCGTACATATAAACTTGCCACACTAGAGAATATTTGTTGCCAATCTTGTTTGCGAGGGCGTAAGCTAGGTAGCCATAATCCTTCTGCTTTAGGCAGACATTGACGACCCATTCCTAATAGGATTGGTTTAGCACCTATTTCTAAGAATATATTATATTTTTCTCTTTCCAATAACTCCATACTGGAAGCAAATTGTACTGGTGCAATAATATGTTCTACCCAGTATTCTGCTTTAGCTATTTCTTCTGTAACTAGTTTTCCTGTCACATTAGAAACTAGAGGAATTTGGGGAATAGAATAATTAATTTTCTCGGCAATTTGCTTGAATTCTGCCAAAATGGGCTGCATTAAAGGCGAATGAAAAGCATGAGAAACATTTAGTTTTCGGGTATTTATTCCCCGATCTTGTAGATTATTGATAATCTTAGCTAATGCTGTTGTCTCTCCAGAGATAACAATATTTTGAGGACTATTAATAGCAGCAATAGATACTTTTTCTTTCCAAGGTGCGATCGCCCTACTTACTATATCCAACTCGGCAAAAACAGCAACCATTTCTCCCGTTTGAGGTAAAGCTTGCATTAGCTTTCCTCTTTCGGTAATTAGTTTTAGTCCATCTTCTAGACCAAACACCCCCGCGATCGTAGCTGCAACATATTCTCCTACACTATGTCCCATAACTACATTGGGTTTAATTCCCCAAGATAGCCACATTTGTGCCAGGGCGTATTCTAGGGCAAAGATTGCTGGTTGGGTATATTGGGTTCGATCCAATGGTAGGGGCAAATGGCCATTCGCCCCTACGGCAAAAATTATTTCTAATAAAGGTTTATCTAGATATTTTGCTAATATTTCAGCACAGAGATCTAAAGCTTGACGGAAAATAGGTTGGGTTTGGTAGAGTTGATGACCCATGCCTACATATTGAGAACCCTGCCCTGTAAATAAGAAGGCGGTTTTATTCCGTTTCTCTTTAATAACTCGATCGCAAATTAAGCTGCTTTTTCTGCCCTTTGGTTGAAAGTCTGCTAATTTCGTTTTTAACTCTTCTGTGGATTCAGCAGTAACAGCCAAACGATAATTGAAGTGATTTCGCCCTGTATTGGCGGTAAAAGAAATATCCGCCAGAGAAATATCTTGATTATCTTCTAGAAACTTCGTGTAATGCTTGGTTAAATCGATTAACGCCTGTTCATTCTTCGCCGAGAGGGTTAATAAATGTAATGGGCGATCTCTATTCAATTCTTCGGTGCGCGTTCCCTTGCGGATTAAAAATTCCGCGGGGTCGCACCGCTTCTGAATTCTGAATTCTGAATTCTGTAAGATCACATGAGCATTCGTACCACCAAAACCAAAGGAACTAACTCCAGCGAATCTCGGTTTTTCTTCTGCTTGCCAAGATTGTAACTGAGTAGGTATGGCAATAGGCGCATCTTCTAAATCGATATGAGGATTTAATTTTTTAAAATGTAGATTAGGGGGAATAGCTTGATGCTGTAAACATAAAACCGTTTTAATTAAACCAGCAATTCCTGCTGCTGCTTCTAAATGGCCGATATTGGTTTTTACCGAACCCAAATAACAAGTCTGTCCTTTCTCTCTTCCCCGCATCAATACAGTTTTAAGAGAATTCACCTCAATAGGGTCTCCTAACGCTGTACCCGTACCGTGGGCTTCAATATAGCTAATTCGATCGGGAGTTACTCGGGCATTAGCTAAAGCTTGACGAATTACTGCC
This sequence comes from Xenococcaceae cyanobacterium, assembly GCA_051439545.1. Lineage (GTDB taxonomy): Bacteria > Cyanobacteriota > Cyanobacteriia > Cyanobacteriales > Xenococcaceae > JASJDJ01. The sequence continues at coordinate 24,846 of JBFRWK010000094.1, forward strand.
TGTTGAGACAAACCATTAGGGGCAGTTAAACCGTTACTTCTTCCATCCTGATTAATTGCCGAACCTTGAATGACTGCTAAAATATTATCCCTATCGGCGATCGCCTTATCCAAACGTTTGAGAATAACTACCCCGCAACCTTCTCCCCTCACATAGCCATCCGCATCCGCATCGAAAGTCTTACAACGACCATCTTTGGCCATCATTCCCGCTAAAGAGAAAGTTTGAGTCAATTCTGGGGATAACATGAGATTAACTCCCCCAACGATCGCGCGATCGCATTCTCCTTGTTTTAAACTATTGATAGCCAAATGCACTGCTACCAAAGAAGAGGAACAAGCTGTATCTACTGTCAGGGAAGGGCCTCTAAGATCGAGAAAATAAGAAAGACGGTTAGCAGCAATACTATGGGCGTTACCCGTTCCCGCGTAAGCATCAATGGGAGTATCGTAATGGAGTCGAAGCTGAGAATAATCACTGCTACTAATGCCGATAAATACCCCTGTAGAACTTCCTGCTAACTTATCGGCTGCTATACCAGCATTCTCTAAAGCCTCCCAACTAACTTCCAATAAGAATCTTTGTTGGGGATCCATCTTTTGAGTTTCGCGGGGAGTAATTCCGAAAAACTGGGGAGCGAATAAGTCTACTCCTTCTACAAATCCACCCCAACTATCTCCTTGCCAACGCCCTGTATCTTGAGAAATAGCATCTTTACCTTCTTTGAGTAGTTGCCAAAATTCTTCGGGATTATTGGCATTAGGAAAACGACAACCCATACCGATAATTGCTACGGGTTCGGTAGTTGCCGAGTTGGAACTATTAATTACCTCTATTTCTTCTTGCTGTTGTCCACTAAGATAGGTCGCCAGACTCGCGATCGTGGGGTAATCATAAGCTAAAGTAGGATTTAATTTAATTTTTAACCAGTCTTCCAATTCTGCCGATAATCTGACTGCTTGCAAGGAATCTAGACCATAGTTGGCAAAAGGTTCGTTTATATCTATTTCTTCAGGAGATAAGCCCAAATTCCCTGCTAAATTAGCAATTAACCAATTTTGAATCTTCTCTTGTTGCGGATCGATCGAAGAATTTAGCGGTAAACGGGAGGCGTTTTCCCCTACCCATAAATTTTTGCTGGTAATTTTTTGACGGTCGGGATCTGATAATTTCCACTCCCCAACAACATTCAATTTTCCCTCTAGAAAACCAGCCTTACAAGCATGACGGCGAATTTTACCACTAGAAGTTTTGGGAATACTGCCAGTTTTAAGTAAGACAATTGCTAATGGTTGTAATTCGTGTTCTTGGGCAACATTAGTGCGAATTGCTTTGGTTACTTCTTCTACATTCAGCTTACGAATATAACTACGCTTAACTTCGGCGGTAATAACTAATTGTTCTTTACCATCTATTTCTACGGCAAAAGCTGCACAACAGCCAATACGCATAGCAGGGTGGGCATTATCACTCGTTAGTTCGATGTCTTGAGGATAATAATTACGTCCGCGAATAATAATTAAATCTTTGAGACGACCTGTAACAAATAATTCTCCGTTACTTAAAAAGCCCAAATCTCCAGTACGTAAAAAAGGGCCATCCCCTGTATCAGCTAAATAAGCCTTAAAAATTTCTTTTGTTTGTTCTTTCCTTTGCCAATATCCTTTAGCTACGCTATTACTATTGACCCAAATTTCCCCAATTTTGCCATCATCGCATTGGGTCAAACTATCTGGATTAGTAATAATAATTTTTTGTCCTGGAATGTTTTGACCAGAACCAACCAAAGTAGTAGACGTTGCTGAATTGCTACTGGAAATTGCCTTATTTTCGGTTAAAGCTTGACTATCAAAACGAGCGATAACTGGTTTTGCTTGCTTGCTGCCTCCAGTAATAATCAGGGTAGACTCGGCCATCCCATAACAGGGATAAAAAGCCTCTTTTTTAAATCCACAAGGAGCAAAATATTCGGCAAATTTCTCGATAGTTTCTGCCCTAACTGGTTCAGCCCCCGAAAAAGCTAATTCCCAACCACTAAGATCGAGACGGTCTCTTTGTTCTGGGGTAATTCGATCGACACATAGTTCGTAAGCAAAATTAGGCCCACCACTAGTATTTGCCCCATAGCGAGAAATTACATCTAGCCAACGATAGGGGCGTTGCAGAAAAGAAACGGGTGCCATCATATACATGGAGATGCCTATATATGCTGGTTGAAGAATACAACCAATCAAACCCATGTCATGATAGGGAGGTAGCCAGGATACACCGACCTGTTCTGGTTTATTCTGAAAACAACGAGCGATCGACTCGGAATTGGCAATGATGTTACCATGACTTACCATTACTCCTTTAGGCTTCCCTGTCGAACCGCTAGTATATTGCAAGAAAGCCAAGTCATCTTGAATAAGCTTGGTTTTATGCCAGTCTTTAGCTAAATTAAGGTCGATCTTATCCGTAGCGATAAAAGTAACCTTTTCTTCTGAAGAATGGTTGGTAAATTTAGTGGCAATTTTCTCTTTGAGAGAGTGAGTAGTCAGGGCAAATTTGGCTTCTGCATCCTTAACAATGGCAAGTAGACGCGAAATAGAATTATTGGCACGGGGAGGATAGGCAGGAGTAGCAACTACACCAGCGTATAAGCAGCCTAAAAAGGCACAAATAAACTCTAAGCCTGGTTGATAGAGTAATAATGCTCTTTCCCCCTTAGCACCATAACTTTGTAAGACGGTAGCGATCGCTCTTGCTTGGGTATCTAATTGCTCAAAAGTAAGACTATCTAAAATAGTTTCGCTATCTTGTAAAAAAGTGAAAGCAGTTTTGCCAGGCTGCTTAATAGCTTGCTCTTGTACTCTGTCTACTAAGGTAAAGTTATTACTCAATCGACTCCTCTCTCTACGACACCCGTATAATTTAGATATCCTTAACTAGCTTATCCAAAAGCGGGATATTTTGTTATTTCTACCTAGTATAAATATATCTTTTTCCGAGATATTGCTAGGGTAGCGTGCCAAGAACGGGATAAATAAGACAAGATCCCCTTCATTTCTAATCCAACATCTTAACTTCTAGCGGACATCATTTTTTCTTTCGTTGTGTTTGAAACTAGCTATCAGTAAACAAAGTATGCCCAAATTAATCGACACATCCGCTAAATTAAATACAGGAAATTTGATTAAACGGAAATCTAAAAAATCGACTACGTAGCCGAATAAAAAGCGATCGATCCCGTTACCCAAAGCTCCTGCCAAAATAAAACCATAACCAAATTGTTCGATTCGATTCATTTTAGGAACATACCAAGCAAAAGCAATTAAACCCAAACTGACAAGCAAAGAAAGCCAGCGTAACCAACTAACCCCTCCCCGAAAAAAACTAAAAGCTGCCCCCGTATTAATTACATAGGTAAAATGAAAGACATTTTCCCACAAAGGCAGAGTATCACCAATATCGGCAAAATTGATAACCACTAGATATTTGGTCAATTGGTCGAGAATGAGTCCAATTAAAGCAACTGTCCAGAAAATCCGTTTTTTTTTCATTCTTAACTCACCAATTACCAATGTTTAATATTACGATCGATCTTAGCTATTTCTATCCATCAACCAGACTAAGCTATAATTGTTAAGAAATCTTTCATATTTAGATGTAAACTATATAGGTCAATAGACTGTCCCTATGTCTCTTCCGATTCGCAACGTTGCTATCATTGCCCACGTAGATCACGGCAAAACTACATTAGTAGATGCTCTCCTCAAACAATCTGGTATTTTCCGCGAAGGAGAAGAGATTCCGGATTGTGTCATGGACTCTAATGACCTCGAAAGAGAAAGAGGCATCACCATTTTGTCAAAAAATACCGCAGTTCGATACAAAGAGCTTCTGATTAATATAGTCGATACCCCAGGACACGCTGACTTTGGCGGTGAAGTCGAGCGAGTATTGGGAATGGTAGACGGCTGTATCTTAATTGTCGATGCTAATGAAGGACCCATGCCTCAAACCCGCTTTGTCCTTAAAAAAGCCTTGGAAAAAGGATTGCGTCCTATCGTCGTTGTTAACAAAATAGACCGTCCTAATGCCCATCCCGATACGGCTGTCGATAAAGTATTCGATTTATTTGTAGAATTGGGGGCAGATGACGATCAATGTGATTTTACAACCCTTTATGCTTCTGGTTTACAAGGATATGCCAAAGCAGCATTAGAAGACGAGGGGGTAGATATGCAACCCCTGTTTGAAGAAATTATCCATCAAGTACCGCCACCAGCAGGAGACCCCGAAAAACCCCTCCAATTACAGGTAACAACTCTAGACTATTCTGATTATTTGGGCAGAATAGTTATTGGTAAAATTCATAACGGTAAGATCCAAGCTGGACAACAAGCAGCCTTAATCCAAGAAGATGGCAAAATTATTAAGGCTAAAATTAGCAAATTGATGGGTTTTGAAGGCTTATCCCGCATAGAATTAACAGAAGCCACCGCAGGTAATATTGTGGCTGTAGCTGGATTTAGCGATGCTAATATTGGGGAAACAATTACCTCTCCAGACGATCCTCAAGCTTTACCCTTAATTAAGGTAGACGAACCTACCTTACAAATGACTTTCTCTGTCAATGATTCTCCTTTTGCAGGACAAGAAGGTAAGTTTGTAACCTCCAGACAATTGCGCGATCGCCTCGATCGAGAATTAGAAACTAACGTCGCCCTCAGAGTAGAATCAGGAGAATCTCCCGATCGCTTTTTGGTTTCGGGTAGGGGAGAATTACATTTAGGTATTCTCATCGAAACTATGCGAAGAGAAGGTTACGAATTCCAAGTTTCCCAACCCCAAGTAATTTACCGCGAAATTAACGGTCAACCCTGCGAACCCTACGAATATCTCGTTTTAGATGTGCCTGAAGAAGCAGTAGGTAGCTGTATCGAACGCCTGGGACAGCGTAAAGGGGAAATGCAAGATATGCAAACGGGAAGTAACGGACGCACTCAGTTAGATTTTGTGATTCCCGCACGGGGTTTAATTGGTTTTCGCGGTGACTTTATTCGTCTATCTCGCGGAGAAGGCATCATGAATCATAGCTTCCTGGAATATCGTCCTTTCTCTGGGGAATTAGAAACTCGTTATAATGGTGTGATTGTTGCTTTTGAAGAAGGAGTAGCTACTTTTTATGCCCTGAAAAATGCCGAAGATCGGGGTGTATTTTTTATCGAGCCTGGTACAAAAGTTTACAAAGGAATGATTGTGGGCGAACATAATCGTCCTCAAGATTTAGACTTAAATGTCTGTAAAACCAAACAATTAACCAATCATCGTTCGGCAACAGGAGACGAACTAGTACAATTACAGACTCCTATGGAAATGAGTTTGGAAAGAGCATTAGAATATATAGGCTCTGACGAATTAGTGGAAGTAACACCAGAGTCGATTCGTTTACGAAAAATTAAGACAAAAAAATTGGCTAAAAGATAAACAACACCTACACCACTAGATAGACCAAAGCACCAGCAAATAAGTAAAAAATTAATGGGAATGTAAACTTTTGCGTTCCCATTTGTCATCTTATATAATCTACGAAAATAGCCAGAAAAAAAGATAGAAAAACAGTTACAGCAATAGAAAATAAAATCAAATGTTATCGATTAGGGCAATTGATTATCTAAAGCCTACGCATTCAATCTCAGTATATTCAGACACGAATGTGCGACAAGATATGAGTATATACTGGAGCTTAGCTAATTTATGGCAAAAATTCAGTAGAATTACACTTCTACCTAATTACTATGTTAAGTGTAGATTAGATTCGATTCATGCAAAACAAGGCATAACTTTTTTGGAGCAGTAAACAACCGTGGGCTTTTTTAATCGTTTTTCCCTATCGAGAGATATGGGTATAGATTTGGGAACTGCTAATACTTTAGTATATGTATTAGGAAAAGGCATCGTGCTAGAAGAACCTTCTGTGGTTGCTATCGATCGCAAAACAGAAGAACCAAGGGCTGTCGGGAAAGAAGCAAAACTAATGCTCGGTCGTGCGCCAGAAAATGTCCATGCGGTGCGTCCCTTGCGGGATGGAGTTATTGCCGATTTTGATGCCACAGAAATAATGCTTAAAGAATTCATTCGCAGAGTGTATGAAGGAAACCCTTTAATTCATCCGCGGATGGTAATCGGTATTCCTAGTGGTGTAACTAAAGTAGAAAGAAGAGCAGTTATGGAGGCAGCTTCTCAGGCAGGGGCAAGAGAAGTAGACTTAATCGAAGAACCCATTGCTGCTGCTATTGGGGCGGGATTACCCGTTGCCGAACCTACAGGTAATATGATTGTCGATATTGGTGGAGGAACTACAGAAGTTGCCGTAGTTAGCTCTCAAGGTAAAGTAGTAAGTGAATCGGTGCGAGTGGCAGGAGATGAATTAACTGAATCGATTACTCACTATATTAAAAAAGTACATAATCTTAGTATTGGTGAAAACACCGCAGAAAATCTAAAACTAAGACTCGGTTCGGCTTATAATGTCGAACAAGATGATTCGGTGGTTGAGGTGAGAGGTTTACACTTACTATCGGGATTGCCTCGTACCGTTACTGTAAAAGTAGAAGAAATTCGGGAAGCTATGGCAGAACCCGTTAATGTAATTATTGAAGCAGTTAAGCGAACTTTAGAACAAACTCCCCCAGATTTAGCAGCAGATATTATCGATCGCGGTATCATGTTGGCAGGAGGTGGGGCATTATTGAGAGGATTAGATGCTCTGATTAGTAAAGAAACTGGTGTAGTTACTCATATTGCTCCCGACCCCCTAAAATGTGTAGTTTTGGGGACGGGAAGAGTCCTAGAAGATAAAGACCTCGATCGAGTTTTTAGCGATCGCTCTCAATTAATTTAAATCGGCAAAAAAATTATTACTAATAACTTTTGTACGGGCGAACGGCCGTTCGTCAATACCTATATATGTATCGCTGGTGGGATAAATACGGTTGGCAAACAACTTTAACCATATTAGTTTTGGTGGTAGCTTGGTTGCTTAAGCAAACCCAAGCAACAGCGATCGCTGAAACCTATTATTTTTTAGTTAGCCCTTTTCAATCTAAGGAACAGCTAAAGTTAGAAAATAAATTAACTAATGCGCGAATTTTAGAACTAGAACAGCGTTTGGATGAACTAGAACAACAAAATAAGCAATTTAAACAACTTGTTGGTTCTACCATCGCTAAAGAAGCATCCGCTATTACTGCGCCTATTATCGGACGTAGTGCCGATCTTTGGTGGAATCATATAACCTTAGGGAAAGGAAGCAAAGATGGAGTCAAAAAAGGATTTATAGTAAATGGTATCGGTGGTGTTATCGGTCGCGTTATTCAGGTTACTCCCCATACCAGTCGTGTTTTACTCGTTAGCGATCCCCACAGTCGTGTTGGTGCTATAGTTACCCGCAGTCGTCATCCTGGCTTTATTCAAGGCAAAAATTCTCAAACCGCAGTCATGAATTTTTTTACTCAAGTAGTTGATGTTCGGGAGGGGGATACGATTACTACTTCTGCTCTTAGTTATTTATATCCTGCGGGTTTACCTCTCGGTCGGGTTAAATCAGTTCATTTGGATCGAGGGGTAACTCCAGAGGCAGAAATTGAGTTAAATGTACCGATCGATCTCTTGGAATGGGTGGTAATTAAACCTTTTACTCCAAAGATAGAGCATAACTAGGTCGAACCTAGGGGTGCAAAATTAATTACCTAGTTGTTAGTTGTTAGTACTAAAATATTACTCCAATAATTCTTCTAATTGTCGTGCCAAAGCTTCTTTACTAAATTTGGCTAGAGTTTCTGTTCGTAACCAATTACTCTCACAGCGTCGATCGCCACCCCGTAAAATGTCAATACAAGCACTAGCGACAGCTTCGGGATCGCGATGGGGAACACTCCAGCCTAAACGTCCATCTTGGAGGGGATCGGCCGAACCATCTGCATCGCCAGACAATACTGGTTTGCCACAAGCCATAGCTTCTAAATAAACAATTCCAAAACCTTCTTGAGAAGGCATAATATAGGCATCTGCTATACGATAATGAGCGGGTAAAGCTTCTGTAGATACAAAGCCAGCAAAGACAACTCGATCTGCTACTCCTAAATCTCGTGCTAATTGTTCTAAACGAGGGCGATCGTCACCGCGCCCAATAACAAGATACTTTACTTCGGGGAAGACTGATAAAATTTTGGGTAAAGCCCGAATAGTAACATCTACTCCCTTGTAAATATCTCCAGACCATAGTCTGGCTACAGTCATTAATACTTTGCTATCGGCTAAACCATATTTAGTCACTAACGCTGCCGATTTATCTCCAGGAGTAAAAGTATTGCCGTCAACTACACAGGGAAGAATTTTGACTTTATTCGGGTTGATCTCATTAGCTTGACAGAGTCGATCGCGACTGTAACGGCTAATTGTCCAAATGCGATCGGCTTGTTGTAATGCCTGACGTTGCATTTGAGGCAAAGGATACCATACTTCTTTGCCATAGGTAAGGACGGTATAGGGAATATTTAATGGTTTACATAATCCACTAATGAGGGTAGCTAAATTGATATGACCGCAATAGATATGTCGAGGACGGCGGAAAAGAAGACAATTTAATAAAGAGAAAACTAATTTTAATCTTCCCTGCCAAGGAGATGAGGCTTTTAAATATTGGAATTTTAAGGTTTCTGTAGCGTAGGGATTGGGGCATCCAGGTTCATCCCGCAGCAAAAATACTTCTGCTTTGCCAGCTTTAGTTTTATCTATCCGATTGTATGCTTGAAAAATATCCTTAACATAGGACTGAATACCACCTTCTCTAGCAAATATTTCTAAAAATACAAAAACGCGATTAGCAGACATACTAAATTGGTGTTTAGATAGCATTACGCATTAATGTTAGATCATTTCTTGAGTGACAAATATAGAGTCATCATAGCGCAGCATAACAATTCCCTCTTGCCATTCATTGATTGTCAGAGGTCGATCGAGACTCATTTCAATAATCCAACGGGGAAAGTCCGCACCAGCTTCAATCGAAAGAGGAATACCACCGCCAAAACGGGGATTGATTTCGATAAATTTAATTTCTCCATTGTCTAGCAAAAAACATTGTACGGTAATACAACCAACAGCACCAGGTAAAGCTTCCACAACTTTTTGGGTTGCAGCCATAATTGCTTGATTTTTAACCGTTATCCCTTTACTAATTTCTCCCGCACGAGTTTCTACCCGCAGTCTGGGAACAACACATCTAACATTCCCTTGCCAATCGACAAAAACATCATTCGTAAATTCCTGCCCTACAACAAATTCTTGGATGATGGCATTGGATATATAATCATGAAAAAAAACTAATTCTTTTTGATTATTTATTTTGGTTACGCCTACACTACAACTACTATTGGCAGGTTTAATCAGCAAAGGATAATTATTTGTCTGTTGAGACAGAATTGTTTGGAAATTGAGTATTTCTGGAGTTGCAATATTATAGTTTTTAAAGAAAGTGTAAGTATTTCTTTTATCAAAACAAATTTCATTAGTTCTCGGTGAAGAAACTAAAACTCTTACTCCCATATTGGCAAATAATTGTTGATATCGAGAGAGTATATATAATTCTGAATCTATAAGAGGAATTATCAAGCTAATTTGATATTTTTGGCATATTTCTTGTAAGCAATTTATATAGCGATCGCTAGTTATTGGGGGTACTGATTCATAAAAATCGGCAACAAAAGCAGTAGGGATATTTTTTTGTCGATCTGCAACAACAATATTTCCGCTTAAATTTAGATCGTTTAATGCTTTTTTAAAATCACGAATTAAGGCAACTCTTTTCCCTGCACTAGTAAATAAAATATTAAATTGATTCATAATAATTTAAAAAAAATCAAATATATTAGATAGGTAAAGTAGCACGATAGTTCGGGAAAAAGTCGGATTTTTGTAATTGCGATGGTTCTATATTTAATTGTTTTGCTCTAGCTTTTAGTAAATAGTTATATCGATCTCGATCGATAATTAAACGTAAAGTTAGAAATTGATGTCTTTCCTGAGAAAAACCAGCTTTAAATTTATAAACACTATCTTCAGAAGCCCCAACACCACCTCCTAAATGAAGATGTTGATATCCCTGTTTTTTTGACCAACGACGAGCATAATCTATTTCTAAAATACTCGGAGATTGTTTCACATATGTATCTCTAATTCCTCTAAAAGCTGATTGGACAATACCGCAACATTCTGTATACAAACCAACAGAAGCTACTTGACTTTCAGATTCGACAATACATAAATATAAGTTGTCTTCCATGGCAGCATTCATGGCTACAAAATAATCTTTATTAAATGAATAATAAATATTTTTTGCTGCTACTCTTGCCATGGTTTCTTCATATAGTTGACAAAAAATATCTATCCCCTCAGAAAATTTAGTAATTGTTGCTTTCAAATTAAACTTTTTAGTGCAACGATTAATTTTATTACGATGACTCGATTTAGTATCGCTCCAAATCTGTTCTAGAGAATTAGCTAAATTAATAGATACTGTCGTTCCGTTATTCCATAAAATATCGGGAGTAAAAAGAGATAATAAATTATTATTTAAGATAGGATGTAAACGAAAAAAGCCAGAACAGACTCCTCGATTTTGTAATTTATTTTGCAAACATTCGAGAGCATGGTTTATAAATTTAGGATCGCTTTTAGCTGAGTCACTAAGTAAAATACCAGGATATCCATAGGGAGAAATAACGTCAAATATTTCTAAGTTTGTAGCTTTTGTATCTAAAATATCTTGGCAAGAACGTAGAAGATAAGGTAGAAAAAAAATTTTGTCTCCTTCTCTGGCTAAAAAAGCTTGAGGAACAGTATTAGTTCTGTTTGCTTCTATAAGGTTATATTCTGGTAAATGATAAATATCATGGCGTATCGTTGTTAGAATATCTTTCCATTGAAGATCGCCAATATCTAAAATTTTTACTTCCATCTCTCTTAGTTAATACTGCATATCAATTAATATCTTTAATAAAGAAGATTATTCTGACCATAAAACAGGAAAAATAGCAGGATCGCTATAGTCAGGAAGTCCATTAGGTTGTTGACGACAAAGAGAGTCTAGAAAGTGATGAATTTGCTTACCGTTATTCCAAAAAGTTTGATAGCGATTATCTGCATCTTGTAAAGATACTAGTATGGCTAAACGAGGAGAATTACTAATATTAGAATAGCTACCATGAACGAGATAACCATCATGAAAACTTATTTGACCTTTTTTAAGGACAATCGGTATTTTTTTAAATTCTTTACCTTGCTTAATAAACTCTGCCTCTACTGCTTGATGATTATCATAATTAAACGAGCGCATATGTTCATTTCCCGTCCATTTATGACGGCGATCGACTACTACTAAAGACCCTTGTTCTTCAGTAACATCATGAAGGGGAATCCAAGCACCTAAGAGTTTTTTAGAAGTAGAATTAGAAACATAGGCACTATCAATATGCCAACCAACTTTACTGTTATTTTGCTCTGGAGTCGGTTCTTTGGTAATAATTTGGTCTTGAAATAATCTGATTTGATTGGTTTGAGCGAGTTTAGCTGCGATCGCACCAATTATTGGTTGTAATATAAGCTCACAAAAAGCTTGTTTTTGCAGAGAAATATGCTCATTATTCCTTACAGTACCCCCATCACCTTTTTGCCAATTACCATAACCATCGGAAAAAGGAAGATTATTATCTTTAATGCCTGCGTAAAATTCCTGACTAACATGATAAATTCGATCGATAATTTCACTAGGTATGACTTTTTTAGTAATAAACCAACCGTGTTCTTGGTAAAAATCTACGTCTTTTTGCGTAGGTAATAATTCTAATTGCTCGGCAGATAAAGTAAGGTTTAATTTTTGTTGTATTAAAGATAAATTCGGTAACTTATCAGTTAATTTATTCACGAGCTACTTAACCAGTATTTTAGTTGAAAATATTTTTAGACTTAGTGATACCAGCATAGCCTTGGTTAAAATAAATTGGGAATATTAATCTATAAAAAAATTTTTAACAATAGCTAAAAATATACAAATTAAAAAATAATGCAGAAAAAAACCGTCTTAGCTTTAAGCCAGACGGAAACTATACTGAAAGAGAGAGCTTCAAGATTTTTATAGAAGATAGATGGCAGTTGTCAGGGTTTTAATTTCTTCTTTAGCCGACAGAAATTCGCTATAATCGGCGATCGTATCTAATCCGACAACGTTTAAAGTAGTTTCGGCGATCGCCCAAATAAAAAAATTAGTTACTAGTTTCTGCCATCTAATCTTCACGATCTTAATCCTTTCCGCTCTATAAGTTATATACTTCTAACCCACAACAAAATATGCAGTCTGAATTGCGGTATTTCTCGATCGACACAGAATTAGCCCAATAAAAAAAGTTAATTTTTACTAAAAAAAGAGAATATCTGAATATTTATAAAAATTTAATTAAAAACAATATGATTACTGCGCTTTTGGTTTGAGTAGAACAGAGTAGAGATAATTTGAACTTGAAGGGCTAATAGCTAATAATAGATACGTAGTCTATCCAAATTAAAACTGCTGTAATTTGGTGTTTTTGTTAGTTCATTTGCTTTTGTAGCCAAAGATAAAACTTTTTTTAATAAATAACCATATGCCATCTTGTTGATATTGAAGTTTATATTCTGGCATTTGCTGGAATTTTACGGTTAAATTATGAATAGTTTCCCCAGAACTAGCCCAACCTGGATGACGGGAATTAAGTAAAACATATTTAATCTTACTAAAGTCATTAGATTCCGAACCGATAGTAGCGAGTTGAACTAAAGGACGATGAGTTAGATGGGGGGCAAGATCGGTAGTAGTCAAGACTCCAGCTTTACTGTCAATCTGGGCGATCGCTTCTCTAGTTGCTTGCCAAGTATCGATCGATTCTAAATAGAGTGAACCAAAATAACCGTATTTTGCTAAAGCTAAAAAGGTGCAAACTGACCAGATTAATATTCTATTTGGTTTTTTTAACCATGTTTTATCTTCAGCTATAGTAGCAATAACCACCAAAAATAACCAAGGTAAAATAGGTAAAGAATAGTGATGAACTAAATTCCGTTGACTGGCAGATTCTGAAAGTAGATTAATTAGCAGAATAGGCATAGCACCGATTAAAGGTGCAAAATTAGAACGGGGTGAAATTGCCCAAAGTACTGGTAAGATTAGCAAAAATAGATATTCGAGAGTTGCCAAAGAAAAAACTTTACTGCCAATTAACCAAGGTTGCCCAAAAAGATTTTTGATAATTTCGATAACAGAATCCCCTAAATAACTATAGCGATCGACCGCAGCAGCTTCGTTACCACTAAAATGAGGAATAATTATTTGAGTGGAGATAATAAACCAACTAACACCAAGGATAATAGCGATCGCTCCATAGGAATATTGTTTTGACCATCCAATTAACCAAATCCCCATTGCTACTACAGTTAAAGCGAGTACGGCTTTACAGCTTAAAATAAAAGCGATCGCTAAACTAAACCACCATAACTTCTTTTTCTTTGCTGCTAAGACTGCACCAAAAATTGCAGGGACAGCCATAACTTCTGGATGAAAGTCAGCTAAATTGACATTAAAAATTAAAGGATACAGCAAATAAGCTAATATTACTGTTTTTGCCTGTTGTCGATCTAAGTTAGCTTCGAGGGCAAGATACCAGAGGGGAACAATGCTTAAAGTCAAGGTAAAAGCTTGCACCGCAAACAACCAGTGAACTGTAGGATAAATTTTGTATAAACCTGCCAAGACATAGAGAATAAAGGCAGCATGATCCCCTAAAATATGTAATCCTCGAAAACTAACAAAAGGTGTATTTCCCTGGCTAATTAGATATATAGCATTGTCAAAAATTGCTAGATCGAAATTGGATTGAAATAGAGCGTGTCGAATACTACTACAAATAAAAAGAACGAGAGTATTGACAACAACTAATAAAACCAGATAATTGGGCAATAATTTTTTTTTCTCATCTTTTAACTGACAGGATTACCCAAAGGTAAGAATATCGTAACTTCTTCTTGATGCTGTTTTTTTCTGACAGTGAGTTTGCCTCCCAATACCTGAAAAATATTTTTAGTCACTTCTTGATTGAGACTCAAACAACCTGTTTCTGGTTGAAACATGAGTAATTGACCGAGAGACTTAAATGGGTTATTAGAAACACTACATTTAGAAGTTAATTGCAACTTAAGCTGATTACCTGCGGTAGAAACATTAACGCTAATTTGTCCTCCATGGGGCAGACTGCGAGTATAACTTTCCATTAACCCAGTAAGTATTCGATCGAGCATAGCAGGATCGCTGACTACATTGGGGAGATGTTGGGGTAAAACTACATCTAAGTCTACATTTCTTTTTTTTGCTTGAGTTTCCCAACGAGGGATTGTATTTTGTAAGATTTGCTCTAAAGAAAACTTAGTTAGTTGGACATAATGATTATTAGTAGGAGCAGTAGATTCTAATTCGGCAGCACGGAAAATTAATTCCATACGGTCTATTTGTTCGGTACATTCTCGATCGATCGCCTGCAAATATTTAACTACCTTGGGGGTAAAATCTTGCGCCCGTTTGAGAATTAGTTTGGTTAAAGTACGGATAGTAGTTAGAGGAGTACGAATTTCATGGGTGAGAGCTTGTAATAATTCCATTTCTAACTGACTGCTCACCTGAGAATTGAGAGATAATGAAGATTTAGTCCGTTCTGGCGAAGGTAAACTAGAGTGATTAGAAGATATCGTTTCTACTTGACGAGTTTTATCGATCGCCAAAGTAGTTAGATCGGGTAAATGCTTGAGTAATTGCTGCGTAAACTGACCCACCAGCCGATAATCGGGAATAGGAGGCGCAAACTGTTGCACTAACTCATCGAGTTGAGCTAACTGATTATAATTGGTAATGACTAGACGAGAGCGTAAGGTTGCCCAAACCTGTTCTATAACTTCTGGATCGAAAGAAAAATTAAAAGCAGGAACACCATCTACATCTTTGCCTAAAACCAGAATGAGAGCAAAATTAGCTGTAAAAATTAAGCAAAATTGTTCTGTAGCGATCGGGTCTTTGGGTAATAATGGTAATTGAACCCAAGGAGAAATAAGATCGTGAGGCGATTTATAGGTAAAAGATGATGGGGCAGAAGGCATCAAAGCTCTTGCATTAAAAGCATCCGTCGTAAAAATACCTGTAGGGAAACGACCTACCAATTCTAAGTTACTTAAAATAGGGGCTGGAGCAGAGAATACTAAACCTTGGTAATCTTCTCGATCGCAATTGCTCAAATTGAGTTGCGATAGCAGCAATTTTTCTAAAGCTAAGATAGCAGCTACCCATTCTCTTTGAGCTTTTAATCGAGCCAAACGACTTTTTTCACCAGAATTTAACTCTATTTGACTATTATCTATTTGTTGCTCTATTGTGATAGTCTCACCATAATTTTTGCTTTGTTGATGTTTATTCAAAACATCACTCAAGTTTTGCAATAACCAAGTTTGCACTCCTTTTTGACCTCCTCTAACATCTAATTAATTCCTTAAATTAGTCTTTCAATTTTTTTTTAAATAAATACTGTTTAAAAAAATAAATATTTGGTTCTCGTTTTACCTTTGTTAATATACTAACGGTCTCGGTTATTTTCACAAAGCAGTATAACCGAACCTATCTTTTCGCAATCTCCGCTAATCAGAAGTTCGGCAAGTTATTATTTAAGTAATTAAACATATTTTTTGACTAGCTTAGAAGACAAAAACGCCCTAGCAAAAGTATGAGGAGGTATAAAGTCTAATCATTAGATTTTTCTTATTTTTCCCTCGTTCATAAGAATCAATCTAGTCTAACAAGGGTTTAATCTCTGCAACTAAACGCTTGGCTTCTAAAAATAGTAATCCTTGCTTGACACCTTTTCCCGCTAAAATTAGGAGTACTGCATCTCTACCACAGTTAACTAAAATACTGTAACCTTTTTCTCCCTCAACAAAGATCCGTTCGATTATACCTCTAGCCAGTTCTTGTCCAATTCTCTCTCCTAAAGAAAGAATTGCTGCCGACATAGCTGCTGTTCTCTCTTCATCCATGCCTATAGATAAAACTGAACTTATAGGTAAGCCATCGGGACTAACTAATGCTGCTCCTTCAATATCAGAAGTACTAGTAACAAACTTTTGTAATAAGTCTTGAACTACTGAAGCTTGAACCATGATTATGTTTCTATAAATTTTAGGTTAAGTTTATAGAATTGTACGATGAGTTGTTGCTCAAAATACATTCACATCTATTTTCAATAATTGTTCTACGAGTAGAATTAAGCATTCCGCTACAGAATGGGAGTTAGTAGCATTGACTTCAATCATGGGAGGACGAGCATTAGTATCGACTAATCCTAAGGTTAAAGCAATATCTTCTGCTTTCCAAGCTCCCTGACAATCACTATGAGTTAGACCGATAATCAAAGGACTTTGGGTCTTTTGTTTCATATAATTGAGTAATCTTCGACTAGCGCGAAAATCTTGAGGACGACTGGTATCGACCAAAAAAACGTAACCATGAACTTGGGGAATAATAATATCCCACATAAAATCAAAACGAAATTGCCCAGGAGTTCCATAAAGATGGAGAATTTGCCCAGAATTCAAAGTCAAACGACCAAAATCCATAGCAACGGTAGTTGTGGGTTTAATCAAAGCTGTATCATCGCTAGCAATACGTTCGGTATCTACGACATCAATTTCGCTAATGGCTCGGACAAAAGTAGTTTTTCCTGCCCCAACTGTGCCAGCAATACCAATTTTCAATATTTCCATCTAAACAACCTTGAGATATTGTGTGCTACTAAGATGATTGTCCAAATCTGCTTCTTAAAAAATCCACCACAGTCCTTAAAAATGAAGTTTTAAGCTTATTATTTAAATTTTGGAGGCGATTTTGAGAAATAGTTTGTAAAGAACTACTTTCTGAAGATACATGGACTAAAGAACTACCAAGGCGATCGCTTTTAGAGGGAGTAAGATTGTTAGGAGTATAGACAATCGGCATCTCATCTACTAATCCTACCATCATCAGGCTTAATGCTGTCTTTTGTACCTTCAATAAAGGCTGATTGATTTTTCCTGCTATGGCTTTAAGGGAATTTTTACCATTAGCAAATTCCCATACTTGCCATTCTATGGGAATTAATTTGAAGTCGGGCTGTTGAACCAATTGAGTTAGAGCATAGTGAGATTCTGGTAACTGTTCGGCAAAAATATCCCAGTTTTGTTGTAAGCGCAGGGCGTTAAGAGATACTTCGGTGGCTCTAATCCTGTTTCCTGTCATTTCCAGCCAGGGGATTTTTCTCGGCTTATCTGATTTAGGAGATATTTCATGAAACAGAAAACAACCTACAGGAACTTCAAATAATTGATACAATTGAGCTACCCGCTCTTGAAAAAGTTCATTTAATTGTTGTTCTGTTAGTAATTCTTCTTGTTGCAAATACTTCCCCAAAGGAACTTGGAGCAAATGTAAACGTTCTAGCTTTTTGGGCGAAGCCTCATCGAGCCAGCCTTTGTTTTCAATTTGTTTAATTAAGCTTTGGGGCTGAGAACGATCGATAACTGTAACTAGTTGACCTTCTTGAAACCAAATATGATACAAACCAACTAAATCCGGACGTTCGGGAGCAGAGCGTATTTGCAAAATCAATCGCCCAGATTTAGAACCCAAATCGATTAATCGCAATAATTCGGGTAAAGAAAAATTCTCTAGAAATCCACTAATGCTCATCTTACAGTTATCTCCGAGTAAGTCCAGATTATCTAGCGAGAAAGTTCTACTGGTTGGGGTAAAGTTGTTTTCAGGATCTGGGTAATTTTTTTGAGTTCTTGTGTAAAAGAGCTATGAGGATAAGAGAGAGAAAAAATACCTTGGCTTCCTAAGCGAAACATCTCGTTAGAAATAGCTAAGACTCCAGCTACTGGCACTTGATAAGTTTTTTCAAGCTTCTGACTTAAATCATCTCGGTTGACTTCGGGTAATACTTTATTTGCCACTAGTAAAAGACGAGATACTTCTAGTTGGCGAGCAACTTCTAAAACTACAGCAGTACCTTGATAATCTTGGTAATCGGGACGTAAAATAATTAGGGTTGCATCAGAAATTCCAATAGCTAATAAGGTTTCTTCACTGATACCAGGGTGAGTATCGACAAAAAGATAGTCTAATTCTAACTGCTGAGAGAGTTCTTGGAATCCTTGATGAAGCAATTCTACATCATAACCTTCACTGAGTACTGTTGCGATTTCTTCTGGTTTCATGCTAGAAGGCACTAAATATATACTTCCTGCTTTGATGTTAGCCTCTGGCAACTGTTCATTAAGAGCCTGACTAACATCGTAAGCGGTTTCGATCAGTGGAGATTGACCCCAGAGATAGTCATTAAGAGTGTTCTTAATTTGTCGATCTTTTAGCCCAAAGAGTAAATGAATTCCTGGGGATTGAATATCGGCATCGAAAATAGCAACTCGTTTTCCTTCTAATACTAGGAGGGTAGCTAAATTAGCGACTATATTCGATTTACCAGTACCGCCACGATAGGAGTGAATCGAGATAATTTGAGTCATGATTATTTAATAGTCTGAGGGTTAGCTCGATCGATAGGATTAGATGTCTTTTCTATTTCTGCCATAATTTCTGCTGCTTCTTCAGGAGTGACAGAATATTCTAAGCTTAAAGATTTGATTGCTTGCTTTTTATTCTCGAAAACATCATTCATAGATTTTTCTTTCTTGACAACTTTTAAAAGTTCTCGCCCTAAACCTTTTGCAGTTCGTCTTCGCTTCGGTTTAACCAGTCCTTGGATGCGGTTGCGGAAACCTTGTAGGCGAGCCACATCTTCACGAGTTCTTTGCTTATGAGGATCGAATAAACTGGGATTTTCGATGCCTAGTTCTGTTAATATTTCCTCGTGGTCGCGATCGCTCATTTCTAACTCCATACGCATTTGTTTTAATACCTCCAAGCTACTAGAAGAATTAACGTAGCCCTCTTCTAAAGATTCTTTTAGTACTCCCTTATAGGCTTCCATTTTTTTGGCACGGGTAAAACCAGGCAGAATCTTGGCAATAACATAAACTTCGTTGGGGCTTAAGCTGTCTAACGAACGCCCTTCTAAGTACTGAGAAACATCCAGAGAAAGTCTTCTCAGTTGCTTACGTAGTCGGCTAGCCAAACTTTCTCTAGAGTATAGTTCCCGACTGCGTACCCAGGTAAGAGACAGCCACATAGTACTCGCCAGAACGACGAAAATATTAAATAAATAAACTACTACTGGGGGCAATAATCTAATAGTAGGACGACCACCCCATAAAAAAAAGAGATTAAATACAAAAAAAGTGCAGAAGGTAAACAATTGATGTTGAATAATCTCTGGGGAGATATTTTTATTTTTCTTCCTGACATATGCTTTATAGACTTTTTCTAGCTTAAGACCCAGCCAATAACTAGCCAAAGTAAAAAACCCCAGAGTTAAAGGAACTGCAAATAATTTGGGAATTGGGATAGGAGTGTCAAATATGTAGAAACCAGGATTAAAGATAGTACCGAGTAAATTTTCCTCATGAGTCCAAGCTCCAGAAAAATAGTAATCCCAGTTACCTGCATAAAGGTAATAGTAAAAGTAAAAACTGAAAACTAAGCCAATATAGCCATAGTAAAGTAGTTTTCGGTCTGGCTTATCGATACCATCCCAATAAGTTCTTTCAGAATCTATGTCAATGCAGGGAGTTTGACAGGCAACACAAGCACTTTGTTCTTTCCCATCACTATCAATAACCCGACACATAGATTGAGTAATGGTTTTATTAGAATGTTCGTGTGCTTTACTTGTTAATATTCCTCTTGGTTCGCCATAAATTTTCTGCACTGGTGCCATGGGACAAAAATAATTGCACCAGGTTTTCCCATCATATAAATAGCCCACTAGTATAGCTAAACCAATACTTCCCAGCAAAAACAGAGCCAGCACCCAACCGACAGAATTTACAAATAGTATTCGAGCGCATATCCCTAAATAGAGCAAGCTAAATTGTAAATATAAGTAATTTCGAGCTAACCAAGCGTTTTTTTGGACTCTGGCAAGTACGTAGCTAACTTTACCCGTGTGAGGATTGACTCGTTTCTGTTTTCTTTGAATTCCTAAGGCACGAGGAATCTGAGATAAAAAGGACAATGGACAAATGCGTCGCCATAATTCATGACCAAAAACTAACAGAATGATCACGCCAATAGGAACAATCAATGCCCAAAATACTTGTGCAGCTATAGAATGGGGCTGTTCTTGAATACATACTCCCTGTAACTTTACACACACATTGGGGTCTTTGCGAAACGGACTCATTAAGTTGTCTGGTTCGGTTAACCAAGGTGTTATGGGATCGTAAGCTATCAAAAGAATCAGGAGCAACCAACAAATTGTTAGTACCCATCTAACACGATGCATCTGTTTTTCAGATATGGTATCCAGCATAGTTAATTAGCACGCTATAAGCTTAATACTACAACTCAAATTACAATAATATAATGGTTGCGAGATCGACTCGGCATTCATTGCAGGCTTCTTTCCATCTTGGTGAGTTACAAGCCTTGGCAATGCCAGACTAACGAGGGAAATCTCATTGAGCAGAAGTCATATTTTTCCTTATATGCAGCTAAATTATCAGTAATTGAAATTAGCTGTCAGTAAACATCTTAAAAAAAAGAAGATTATTTTCACTTTATTCAGGCATTTAACTATTTAAGTTATCGCTTTTTGGTAATAAAAAAGGTTAGACCTTCTTTATATTGTTTTAACAATAACATTGAATCAGAAAATGCACCTAAGGTATTTTTAAAATTGGCAATAATTACGTAGTATAAATGATTAATTTGTTTTAAATATTTAAGTATATACACTTAAATATTAGAAATCTCGGTAATATATTATTTACTTTTTTCCTTGGTTATTAAGAGTCTAATTATGACAAAAATATTTCAATAATTAAAACTCCGATGCTATCTAGTTAAATTAATTTCTTAGTTTTTTGAG
Organism: Xenococcaceae cyanobacterium; assembly: GCA_051439545.1. Classification (GTDB taxonomy): domain Bacteria; phylum Cyanobacteriota; class Cyanobacteriia; order Cyanobacteriales; family Xenococcaceae; genus JASJDJ01. Next base: position 45,980 of record JBFRWK010000094.1, read on the forward strand.
TTTTTGTTTTACTTTTTGGAAAGAATCAGTTTTGACGATCTGAGCTACTTCTCGAGCTTGCCTAGATTTATCGATCGCAATTTGCATTTCTTTGACTTGGCGTAATAATGCTGCTTCTTCTTGCTTACGCTGAGTGATGTCTTGGATAATACCTTCATAGTAGAGTAACTTGCCATGGCGATCGCGTACTGCTCTAGTATTTTCTTCCAGCCAAACTATGGTGTTATCTTGCTGATAAATCTTATATTGAAAGTTTTTAATTTCATTTTGTTGCTCTAGTAACTTTTGCAACTGTTCTCGATGATTAGAATCTACATAAAGCGAGCGAGCGAGCTTTTTAATTTTGGTAAGCATCTCATCAGGAGATTTATATCCATAAATACGAGCCATCACGGGATTAACTTTGATGTATGTGCCATCGGGATGACACTGAAAAATCCCTTCTAATGCATTTTCAAAAATACTCCGATAATTTTCTTCAGTAATCCGCAACTCTTCTATTTTTTGTTCTAAAGATAGATTTAGTTTTTTTAATTGTTTATTTTGCTCGCTCAATTGCTGCTGTTGACGGTAGCTACGCAGAGCTTCTTTTACGGTTAAGATAAGGTCAGTTTCGTCCCAAGGTTTGGGAATGTAACGATATAAATTAGCGGAGTTAACTGCATTACCAACTGCTTGAGCGTTTGCCTGTCCTGTCAGCATTACTGTCAAAATTTTCGGGTAATGAGCATGAACATCAATTAGTAGCTCATCTCCCTTCATCCTCGGCATAATCTGGTCGGAAATAACTAAAGCTACTTCCATCGAGTCTTCTTTAAATTCTTCGATAATTTCTAGAGCTTCTTCTCCACTTTCAGCGGTTTCAATTTCATACTCATTTTCCAGATTGCGTCTTAACTGCTCCTTGATACTTTCAAGGATAGTTGCCTCATCATCAACACATAAAATTACTAGATTAGTCATTGCTTATTTCCTCTCACAAAAAAGTCATTTTCTCCTAGAGATTGCAGCAGCTTTGCTCTCATATCTGCACTTAAGCTTATTCTCAGCGGTAGAGACTCTGCCATTTCCGCCAAGTAATAAAAATGGAAGCTTATATTACTATTATTTATAAATATTTTCTGTTACCCGATGTACATTTGTCGAAATTAATCTTAGCGGTTATTTTAGCCGAACCAAAAGACTACAAAAAATTACAAATTAACTGAAAGCGAAACCTTAAAAGTAGTACGACCTGGTACACTATCCACTTCTATTTGACCGTGATGCTTATCGATGATTTTGCGAGAAATATCTAAACCCAGACCGCTTCCTTCTCCCATCGGTTTAGTGGTAAAAAAAGGCTCGAATATTTTTTCTTTAAGTTCTGGGGGAATACCAGAACCAGAGTCAGTAATCCTGACAATTACTCGATCGTTCTCTTGCTTAACGCTAATTTCTAGTTTACCTTTGCCATTCATTGCTTGAATCGCATTGTGAACGAGGTTAGTCCATACCTGAATTAATTCATCAGGATAGCAGAAAATCAAGGGTAAAGATGCATAATCTCGAATCACTTCGATACCATGCTTAAGCTGATTGTGATATAAGTCTAAAACAATTTCTATTCCTTCGGTTATGTCTACTTGTTGCTTTTCTCCTGTGGGATCGTAACGAGCATAATTTTTGAGAGCAAAAACTACTTTAGAGGCTCTTTCTACAGCGATGATGGCATTATTACTATTGCCCTGTAAACGAGAGAGATTATAAGCAAGTTGCAAAATCAGATCGGCATTACTATCTTGAAGTAGAGGAATAAAAGGGTCAATATCGTGGTATATACCAATATCCGCCAAAATATCGGCTATTTGTCTGGCTTTAGCAATATCAGTTTTTTCTAATTGAGCTTGTAAATTACGTTTGAGTTTCCGTTTTTCTCTAGAACTACTTGGTGATTCATTCTGGAGTGATTTTTCGAGAAAAGTAAAGAATAACTCTTGTCTTGGAGGCGGAAGTCGGTTAAACAGTTGAGGCATTTGCTCTAGAAACTCGGCTAGAGCCTTAATATTATTGTAGGAAGAAGCGCGAATCACTCCTAAAGGTGTATTAATTTCGTGAGCTACCCCTGCTACTAAGTGTCCGAGAGCGACCATTTTTTCAGATTGGATTAGTTTATTTTGAGCCGTTTTTAAATTTTCTAGAGCTTGAGAAAGTTCTAGGGTACGCTCTCTAACTTGTATTTCTAAAGTGCGATTATACTCTTCAAGTAATTGTTCTGCTTTTTTCTGCTCGGTAATGTCTTGAAAGGCATTAATTATGTAAAGGACTTCTCCTCGTTCGTCAATAATTGAGTTACTCCAACTTTCCACTAAAGTAATATTATTTTCTGACTCGGCAATGGGGGTAGATTTTTCTGGAGCAAAAATATCTGTAGGTAAGCTATTATTGGCAGCAGAACAGATTAGTTCTGGCTCTAATAAAGGTTTGGGGGAAGCTTCAGCAATAATTCCTTTGGCTCTCAATTCTTTTGCCCGACGATTAGTATAGTAAAGACCTGCTGCTGCATCGAGTACTTCTACTCCTACAGGCAATACTTCTAAGAATTGATGAAGTTGTTGTTGATTGCGATTTAAATTTTCGTATATTTTGGTATTAGAGATGGAAATAGCAATTGGTTCGGCTAATAATTCTAAATTAGTTAAATGCTCAGAAGTAAAAACTTGCTTTTTGGAATTATTCTCAAGATAAACAATTGCTTCTAGGGAGCCTCGAGCGATCAGAGGAACACATAAAATTGACTTCGGCTTTCCCTTGTTTAAATAAGGAGCGTCAACAAATTTGATTTCATCGATAGGGTGATTGAGACAAACAACTTCTCGAACTCGATCGACATGATTAATAATCGATCGAGGTAGATTATTAGTGGTAAAATTCCCTCGCCAGCTTGCTTCATCTACCGTGCTTATTGCTTTAACGAGCCATTGCTCTGTTGACTCAATTAAAATACAGCCAAACTCTGCTTCAGTGTAATTGCGGATGAGAGTAAGAGCTTGGAGCAGCAGTTGTTCTAAGGTAGTTTCACGGGCAATTTGTTGGTAGGCTCGACTTAAAGTTTGACAATCCACAGCTTATATTGTTGTTGTTACAGATTACTTTACTGAATTTACAATAAGTGTACTTCGTCGATACTGAATTTATTGGATTGTTTTGCTAAAATCTGATACAAATTACGTAAGTATAATCGTACGTATTTGATTGATATGTTAAATAGCCCCTATTAAAAAGATCTAATATAGGTTCTAATTGTAAATATGAAAAAGATTTATCCCGCTCAAAGAAGTAGATGGCTATACTTAGTTGCAATTATTTTTCTGTGTTTGATGGTAGTAGGGTTATGGAAGTCAACCTTAATACTAGATAAACCGAAAATTGAGGAAGAAGCAAAACCAGTAGCTGTTGCTCTTAATAGTGGGGCAATTGAACCAATACCTTTAGTAAGAAAATTAGATAGTCGAAAAGTAGAACTAGGGGAAAAACTATTTAATGAGCCGAAGCTTTCTAAAGACAATACTATTTCCTGTGCTTCTTGTCATAGTCTCAAAACTGGAGGTGTAGATCGACGTAGATATTCTCTTGGTGTTAACGACGCTATAGGTGTTATTAATACACCGACTGTTTTTAATAGTGAGTTTAATTTTAAAATGCATTGGAATGGTGTAGTTAACACTTTAGAAGAACAGATAGATAAACCAATTTATTCCGAGAGAGCCATGGCTTCTAATTGGCAAGAAATTGTGGGCAAACTCGAAAAATCTCGCGAATATACTGCCATGTTTGACAAAATCTACCGAGATGGTCTTAATAGCGATAATATCAAAGACGCGATCGCCACGTATGAAAGATCTTTGTATACTCCTAACTCCCGATTCGATCGATTTTTACGAGGAGAGCGCAACGCCATAACAGAGGAGGAAAAGGAAGGCTACAATCGCTTTAAAGCTTATGGCTGTGTTAGTTGTCATCAAGGTATAAATATTGGGGGTAATCTATTCCAGCAGTTTGGTTTATTTGGTAATTATTTTGAAGAGCGTGGTAATCTCACTAAAGCCGATCTAGGTCGTTATAATGTTACTGGTCAGGAAGAAGACCGCTACAAATTTAGGGTTTCTAGTTTGCGTAATGTAGAGCTAACCCCTCCTTACTTCCATGATGGAACAGCGGAAACTCTTGAAGAAGCAGTAACTCTGATGGGTAAATATCAGTTGGGACGAGAGCTTTCCCAGGAAGATACTGAATCGATCGTCAAATTTCTCAAAACTCTCACAGGTGAATACCAAGGAAAACCGTTATGAAAAAAAAGCGATGGTTTAACATTTTAACAATTGTGAGTGCTGCTATTTTTTTGATTTTTTTGGTATTCAAAAGTTTGTCTATCAATCTAGAGCATCATCAGCAGTATCAAACGGCTTTATCGCATCAAAATGAAAGAAAAGCCATTATTAATCAAGAATTGCTCAAAGCAAGATATGAGCTTTTTTTCTCTTATGACCCCTTAGTTAATTATTTAGAAGAACTAAAAAATACTCAAGCAAAGCTAGCAGAAATTCCTAATTTTATTCAAGACAAAAACCGCGAAAATTTTCGGCAAATATTGACTAAAAGCGCAGAGGCGATCGAAGAATCGGAAAGACTGATAGAAGATTTTAAAAGCCAAAACTCTGCTTTTAAAAACTCTTTGCGCTATTTACCATCTTTAGTTTCAGAAATATCCAGTCAAGGCTATTCTAGCGAGGTAGAACAAAATTTATCAACTTCCTTGGATCGATTAGTGCAAAACATCTTATTATACAATCTTACATCCAATGAAGACTTAACTTCTACCGTTAAGCAAACCATTAAAACACTACAAACGATTAGTGAAGGAAATATTAGTGAAGAAGAGCGTTCTCTTATTGGTTTAGCTAATCGTCATGCAGAAATTATCCTTAGTTATAAACCACGGATAGACCGCTTGGCTCAAGAAATAGTTAACTTACTAAGCGCGCAACGCAGTGAAGAACTAAATAAAACCTATTATTCTTATTACCAAAGTGCAGTAAACCAAACCAGCATCTATCGTCATTTTGCCTATGCTTGGTCTTTAATTTTATTAGGCTGGATTTCTTATTTAGCTATTAATCGCGCTTTAAGATTATTGCATAAAAGCCAACAAGCAGAGATGGCGTTGCAAAAAATGAATGGAGAGCTAGAGGCGAAAGTCAAAGAGCGTACCGCTCAACTTAGCGAGCTTTGGGCGCAAGAATGTCTTTCTGAGAAAACCCAACGCAGAGCTAAAGAAAAGCTACAACGGCGAGTAAGAGAATTGGGAACAGAGATTGCTGCTATTAGTCGCGGTGATTTGACTATCCGCGCTAGAGTAACTAACGATGAAATTGGAACAATCGCTGAATTTTATAATTCTACTCTCGAAAATTTGCGCCAGATTATCGTTCAAGTACAAATTGTAGTGCAAAAATTAGTTAATGATATCAAAAGTAACGAAATCGCTATCCAGCAATTATCAGAAAATACTAAAGAGCAAAGAGATAGCATTGCTATAGCTAGAGAGAATATTCAAGCTATGGCAGCATCAATTCATCAGATTGCATCTAAAGCAGTACAAGCAGAGGCTTTAGTCGCTCCCATGGTAAATACTGGAGAAAAAGGTACATTACTAATCGAGCGTGCAGTAGAGGAAATGCTCTCGACTTCTAGTAGTCATGCTAAAACTAATGAAAGAATTAAAAAACTGAAACTCTGTTCCCATAAAATCAAACAAATTACAGAAATAATTCATCAAGTTACTTTTGAAGCTAACGGAGTCGTAGTACCGTCTTCAGGGCAAGAATTACGAGTTAATGAAGATGCTCAAAATCTATCCTTAATTTTCGATCGCTCTTTAAGACATACTTCAAAACAAGCTAATGAAGAAATTGCTAAATCGATCGCTGAAATTCAAAAAATAATTAGTGAAGAAATCGATTTAATTAACAATAATGTGGTTCAGAGTCAGGAGAAAACTCGATTGGTGCAAGAGACTCGTCAAGCCCTCAATCAAATAGCTACCATGAGTAGTCAGATCGCTCATCTGGTTAATTCGATCGCTTTTTCGGCTTCGGAACAATCTCACGCCAGTCAGAAAATTAACCGAAGATTGGATGAAGTAGCAAATATGGCAAGTACAACGTCTATTTCCGCTACGGATGTATCTACCTCCTTTAAAAAGCTATTAGCAGTTACGCAACAGCTACAAGATAGGGTGAGTCAGCTTAAGGTTAATTAAGAAAAATAACAATTATTTTTGGTCATCAGCTTTTAGCTTTGCTAAAAAAAGCATCCTAATCGGATGCCTCAAATAATCAAATAAATTAAGTAAGTAACTAACTAGAGAGAAAATTTATTTAAATCCCACTGCTGCTTGCCAAACGAAGGCTAGGAGCAAGAAAAACACGGGAATAAGAGGTAAAACATCTACCAAGGGCTTAAACATAGCATAAGCTTCTGGTAGGTCAGCTAATAGCATTGCTGCTTCCATATATTTATCTACCTTTCAACAATTTTTTTTAAGTTAATTAGGATCGTATCATGATTCGGTGCGGTAGATAAGGTGTTCGGGTTCTAATTCCTGAGGTGGAAAAGTTAAATAGATATTAATTTAACCAATGAGAAAATTTTGTGACAAAACGATCGCTGACGATCGCTGCACGAATTTTTTGAGTAAAACGAAGTAATTCAGTAATATTATGAATTGACAAGAGAATATAGCCGAGCATTTCTTTGGAGCGTACTAAATGATTGAGATAGGCACGGCTAAAATGTTGACAAGCATAACAAGGGCAAGTTTCGTCTAGAGGCTGAAAGTCTTCTTTGTACTGGGCATTTTTGATATTAATTCTCTTACCTTGGACTAAAGCTGCACCATGCCTACCCAAACGAGTAGGAATAACACAATCGAATAAATCTATGCCTGAGGCGATCGCTAGTGCCATTTCGCGATAAGTCCCCACTCCCATTAAGTAACGGGGTTTATTCGCTGGTAGTAATGGGGCAGTAGCTTTGACTGTAGCATTAATTAATTCGGTCGTTTCTCCTACACTTACTCCACCAATAGCATAACCAGGTAAATCTAAAGCAGTTAATTGACTGACGGCTTTTGCGCGTAAATCTAAATGGATTCCCCCTTGTACGATTCCAAATAAAGCCTGTTCTTGAGGACGTTGATGGGCTTGAATACAGCGGGTAAGCCAGCGATAAGTCCTTTGAGTAGCTTCTTCTACTTCTTTTCTGGTGGCATTGGCAGGAGGACATTCATCGAAGGCCATAATTACATCTGCACCCAAACTATTTTGAATTTGGATCGATCGCTCTGGAGTTAGATTAATCATACTGCCATCACGGGGAGAGCGAAAAATAACTCCAGACTCGGAAATTTGGCGTAATTGGCTCAGGCTAAAGACTTGGAATCCTCCAGAATCTGTCAAAATAGGAGAATTCCAGCCCATAAACCGATGTAAACCCCCCGCAGCTTCAACAATGGCTTCTCCTGGTTGGAGATGGAGGTGATAGGTATTTGCCAAAATCATTTGTGCTTCCGCTTGTCGGAGTTGCTCTGGAGTGATGCCCTTAACGGTAGCCAAAGTACCCACAGGCATAAACCGAGGAGTTTCGACTATGCCATGAGGAGTATAGAATATCCCTGCTCTTGCCTGGGTAGTCGAACAAGTTGCTTGAGTGACAAATGAAAATCGCACAATTTAGTTTAGATTAAAAATTAAAATAAGAATTTAGAAATCTTCATCGTCAAGTTGTACATCCCAACGAGCAGAAAGCACTTCTGTCACCATCGCTTCGATCGTTGCTGCATCGACATTTTTCATCGACTCTTGTTCTGGTTGAGAGTTAGTTAGAGGAATCAGTCTTAATTGCCGATTATCTTGAATCAGATCGAAATAAGTTGTTTGCTCTAGAGATTTATGTAATTGTAGGTAATCAAAACTCTGAATATTGATATACAAATTACCATTAGCTATTAGAGTAGATTGACAAGGATGATTAAATACCTCTAATACCCAACCTTTGCCTTCACTCTGTACTTTTCCATCAATGCTATGAACATAATGCACATGACAGAGATCGTTCAGCAAACGTTTCATATCATCTTTACCTACAATTGTACCGAAGTCAATTATACAAGGTGCAGGTAGCTGACGGGGTGTTTCCTCTTTGCTCATAATAAATAGTTTTTAAGGTTAGACGGCTTATATTGCCAGACAAATATTGATTTTTGCAGATAAAGTAGTCTATGAAACAATATTAGCCTAATATTCCGATGCTGTTCTCAGAAATTTTAACTAAATACTAGATTATGCAAAAATTTGTTTTTTCTTTAGTATTACAACGATCTAGGCTATTTGTAAGTTCCTTACTAACATCCGTATCATTTTATACTTTAATTCCCGTACCGAACCAATGGCAAGGAGACTTTGCCCGCATTGCTCGTTTTGCTCCGTGGATTGGCTTATTAATTGGTAGTATATTAGGCTTGACAGATTGGATTTTACAAGTGGTACATATACCCATTCTGACTGGTAGTGTTTTAATTATTACTTTAGAAATAGCAATTACAGGGGGATTACATTTAGATGGAGCGATCGATACCGCCGATGGTTTAGCCGTTACCAACCCAGAAAGAAGGCTAGAAGTAATGAAAGATAGTGTGACAGGTGCTTTTGGGGCGATGGCGGTAGCTGTCATCTTACTGTTAAAAATTGCTGCTTTGAGCGATCTGACTCATCGGCGTTGGTTGGCATTGATGCTTGCTGCTAGTTGGGCAAGATGGGGACAAGTTTTAGCGATCGCTTTTTATCCTTATTTACGTAAAGAAGGTAAAGGAGCTTTTCACAAACAGAATTTTAAGTTTTGGGCAGATATTACTTTAGGCTTTTTTTGTGTGATTGGCTGTACGAGTATTGTAGTTTGGCTCGAACCAGCACAATGGTGGAAGGCTATAGAAATTGCTCTGCTTAGTAGCGCGATCGTGCTTTTGGTGGGATATTGGTTTTATTATCGATTTAAAGGGCATACAGGGGATACCTATGGGGCAGTGGTTGAGTGGTCAGAAGCTTTTATTTTGTGTGCTTTGACAAGTTTTGATTTTACCTAACCTGAGTTCGAGAGGGAGAAGATTATTGGATAGGTAGCTATCAGCCATCAGCCATCAGCTATCAGCTTTTTTTTCAGAGCTAACAGCTAAAAACTAATAGCTAATAGCTTTATTCAAACAATCACTTTTGGTAGAGAAACAGGAGTTAAAAGTTCCTCTAAAAGTTTTAAATATTGTTGTCCTAGAGATTGAATTGTTTTTGCTTGATGAAAATTGCGAGAATATTCAATTCTAATTTCTAAACAACCATCGACTACTAAAAAGAAAAATTCTAGTAGGGTGGTACGTTTTTGTTCGGGAGGTGACAGACGACAATCGCGATCGTTGTAGACAAACTCAAATAGGTTAGAAGGAGGTACAGAACGATTTCCGAGATAATTAGCCCGAATGGGAGTTAAATTACTGTCAGGATAGAGATATTCGGGTAAGCGATCGCCAATCCAATCATAGGTTATGCCATTCATGGGGAGATTATCAAATCGCTCGTTAATTTTGTCGATGATTTCTTGCCAAGTAGCAGGGGAATCTAAAGTGATACCTATAGGGAAATTTACGGCGTAATTGCCCATACTTTCCATAAAGCTAGTTCCTTCCCCTAAATCTCTGCCATGACTGCGATGGCTAATAGTTACCTGGGAGCGATCGCTCCAACTCGCCATTAAACGATATAAAGGCGCGAGTAAAATGGGATAGACATTAGAACCATAATAAGATTTTCCTTGGGTTAGTAAAAGCTCGGTCTGGGTTTGACTGAGAGTAAATACTTCATTTTCAGCCGATGCCTCAATATTAAGTCCGTCAACGCGATCGACAGGCACTTCAAACTTGCTAGTAACATCGGGAAACTGGGATTGCCAATATTTAAGGTGATTCTCAAAAGTCCCTTTTTTATCTTCATTAACTAACAGTTCGATTAAGTCTTGATAGGATTTGGGCTGAGACTCGGAAAATTGGGGGGAAGCACCTAATAAAATCTGATGATAAGCATTCCAAAGTTCTTTAAATAAGATAGTCGCACTTAACATATCGGCAATTATGTGATGAGCGATCATCGTGATATCGTAACAAGTAGGACTTACCTTGACGATAATTGTTGCAGTTAAAGGCCAACGCTCGAGGCTAATTTCTCGAGCAATGGCTTTCATTTGTTGCTCGATTTGCCGATCGCGCTCTTGTTGGCTTAAATTACTACCATCCCAATATTGGGCGACAATAGGCTCGGGTCGATCGAGAATATGTTGTTGCCATTGTCCCTCTTGTTGTACAAAGGCTGTCCGAAATGCACCATGGCGTTGAACCAAAAGATTAACTGCTCGATTAAAAATATCTAGATTGAGGGATTGATGATAGAGAAAACGAGTATATCCCAACCATTGATAGGGAGGCTCGAAATATTTGACTAACCAACGTTGTGCGGGGCCTAGAGGGAAAAGAGCAGGTGACGAAGTAGGGGTAGTGGTGGGAGATTGAGGTTTTAATTGGGCGGTTAAGGCTTTGCGGTCTAATTTCCCATTATGATTTTTGGGTAAGCTATCTAGCCAGAGATATCGTGGAGGAATCATATAATGAGGCAGTTTTTGGGCTAAATGTTCTTTAAGGAAACGATTTTTAACTTTATTCCCAGATAAACAAGCAATTAGCCGTTTTTGTCCCTCTTCGTAATCTATAGCTAGTACCACTGCTTCATGGACATTGGGGTGAGTGGTTAAAACATTTTCAATTTCACCCAATTCGATACGGAAACCGCGAATCTTGACCTGATGGTCGATGCGTCCGTGATATTCGATCGTTCCGTCTGGCTGTTGTTTGACTAAATCTCCCGTACGATAAATATAATCTCCAGGAATATCGCTAAAGGGGTTAGGACAAAATGCTTTAGCAGTCTTTTCGGGTTCTTTGAGATAGCCTAAAGCTAATTGAACTCCCCCTAGCCAAAGTTCGCCCATTTCCCCTGGTTTAACTGGCTGCATCCGATCGTTGAGAATTTTAATATAGACATTATCGATCGCCTTGCCAATGGGAATTTGATTCATCACCCGTTCGTCGGGACGCTCGGTAATTAGATGGCAGGTTACGTCAATAGATGCCTCGGTTGGGCCATAAAGATTTGCTAGTCCAGTTTTCAGTCCATGGCGATCGATCCATTGTTGGATAAAGGACATGGGTAATGCTTCCCCACTAAAAATTAACCAACGTAATTGAGGGAAAGTCCAAGTTTCATTGGCTAGGGCATTAATGAATTCTCCAAACAAGGAGGGGACAAAATGCATTACGTTAATTTTTGTTTGTTCGATCCAGCGGGCAAATTCCCAAGGATTGAGAACTACATCTCGTTGGACGGGGCAAATAGTCGCTCCTTCCATTAATGTCCAGAAAATTTCCCAAACTGAGATATCAAAGCAAAAAGAAGTTCTTTGGGCAACGCGATCGCCTGGCTGTAAACTAAAAGTATTCTGCATCCAGGTAAGGCGATTCATATAACCGCGATGATTGAGCATGACTCCTTTAGGACGACCTGTCGAACCAGAGGTGTAGAGGATAACCATCAGATCGTCAGGGCGATTACACAGTTCTAAAGCTGCATCACTCTGCTTTTGCCAAATTTTTGTAGTAATTTGAGTTACAGCTTGGATTTCGGCTAAGGGTTCACCCTCGTCTAAAAACATTACTGTTTGTAGGGGTAAGGAGGGTTCGAGACAAGAGATTAATTGTTGACTGACTTGATGTTCTGTAAGTAAGGTATGGATATCCGCGTGGTTTAGAATATATCGTAATCGATCGACAGGATAAGCAGGATCGAGAGGAACATAAGTACCTCCAGCTTTGAGAATGCCTAAAATCCCGACAATCATTCTCGAACCCCTTTGGGTCATAATACCTACTCTGGTATTGGGTTTAACTCCTTGGGTACGTAGATAGGCAGCCACCTGATTGGAAAGGCGGTCTAATTGTTGATAGGTTAGGGGTTGAGTTGGGTCGAGTACGGCGATCGCTTTGGGGGTTTTCTGTGCTTGCTCGATGATTTGGTAGTAAGGAATTTCTGGTGTAAACATAATGGGTATTTTTGAGTATGGGGTTGATTTAAGCTATTAGCTATTAGCTTTTAGTGTTTGATTAGACTGGTAGACTTTGAAATCCCGATCTTTTTTTGAGTTTTAAGTTATTAGTTATTAGTTATTAGTTATTAGTTTTTGGCTGAATTGGTAGACGTTGAAATCCCGATTTTTTTTGACAAATGAACCACAGAGAAAGTCTTTTCGCTTTGGTTTAATATTCTCGATCGCATTACGAGAAAATATGCTAACAACTAACAACCCTTCGGGCAGTGCGCGTTCCCTTGCGTCTTTCGCCGACGCGGGGGTGGAAGGGGGGTTTTTAATAGTTTTAAGTCTAATTTTCTCCCTCGATTTATCTAGTTCTTAAACCCCCCTCCCCGCGCACTGCTAACGACTAACGACTAACAACTAACTGGGCGCAAGCCTTGCGCCCCTACCGACTCTTCACTAAGCACCACAATCATCTCTTGTAAACTGCGACAATTTAAAAGTGCTTGACGATGTTGTTTGCCGTAAATGCTTTCTAGACGGGTGACTAGGCGAATTCGTTCTAAGGAATCTAGACCTAAGTCTGCTTCTAGGTCGTCTTCTATTTCATCTTCTTCGATCGTCCAATGACAAATTTCGGAGGTTATTTGACATAGTTTTGCTTTGATATCTCGATCGATAGTTAGAGTTGGTTTGATGGTAGATGAAGTTTTAGTTTTTGTTTCTAGAGATGCTAATGCTTCAATTTGTTCTAGATAACTATTCATTAATCGATCGATAGTAGATAGATCGAAGCTGTTGTCATCGTAGCTGGCAAAGAGGTGCAAACGCCCATCGAAGATTTCTTGGAGAATATCGATCGTGCCTGAGGCATTCATTCCTCCTGCTTGATATCCACTAATGGATAGGGAATCATAGTTAGGCTTAATCTGAGTTTGTCCTGTATAGGGAAGATAGAGATTGGATTTTAAGGCTTCTTGCATCAGAGCAAGACTGTGAGAGGGAATCCCACCATTTTCGAGAACGATATTATCGCGGAAAATCGTTCCCATTTGACGGGTTTGAGCGCGATCTAAACCACTACTAATATGTTGTTGTATGGTTTGTTGAATTTGAGTAACAAATGTCTGCCAATCTCCTTGGGAGGGGGCAAAACTTAGGGCTAAATTTTGGGCAAAACTACTAATTACCCCTGAGGTATCTAATCCAGGATAGACACGACCACTGGTAGGAATTTGGATACCAATGGTTTCGGCGGTGGTATCTAATTTGGCCATGGTTTGAATAAACGCGCCTACAAGGAGGGCATTCATGGAAACACGCCATTGACGGGCTTTTTCGCTTAACTTGCTAGTGGTTTCTGGGGAAAGGAGATATTTTTGATTGGCAAATTTGGGGGTTTGATAACTAGTTTGCTGTTTTTGGGGATTCCAATGATAGGAAAGATGGCGTTGAGCATTATTATATTTTGCTAAGGCTCGATCTTCGTCTCGATCTTGCCAGGCGTTGATGGTTTTAACTTGTGCCTGATATTCGGCAACGGATAAGGCAGGGGGAAGATTCGGCGTTTCTTGGCACATACGAGCGCGATAGATTTCTAAAAATTCCCGCATAATCACATGATTACTCAAACCATCGGCAATTAAATGTTCGTCTCCTAAGAATAGTTGATACTCTGTATCGGAGAGTTGCAGTAAGGAAAAGCGATGTAAAGGCCATTGGGTTAATGTCCAGGGATAATTTAACCAATGGTTTATCTCTTTGGCGATCGCTTGTTCTCGTGCTTTACTGTCGAGATGTCTGATATCTTTAAAGATGATTGGGGGAACTGTCGGATTTTTGAGGATTTCTAGTTTATAATCGCCAAAACTGCTAGCATCTTGGGGAATGTGGAAACGCGCCCTTAACATGGGATGTCTGGAAATAAGTTCTTGCCAGCTTTGTCGGGCAATTTCTAGATCGAAGTCTCCTTCAATGCCTACTTTGGTAAATAAGCCATTGCCTTTGAAACTCCAGTAACTCATTAATAAGGGGATTTGACTGTGGAGAATGTCTACGCGATCGCTATCTTTATCGATCTCCACAAGATTATTTTGTTGATTAAAGATAGCAACTTGTTCCCAAGATTCGGGATAATAATTATTGTCTTCCTTCTGGGCTGTCACTCTCTCTGCCTTGGTTTGCCATGGTTCTAAAACTTGGAAAAGTTCTTTTAAGGTTGATACCTGCATCAAATCGCGCAGAGAAAAGACTTGGTGAAAGTTTTCTCTTTGGGCTTCAGGAATTAATTTATTTATCCCATTCATTAATTGAGTCATCATAATCGAGTCTAAGCCCAAACCCCCTTCCATGGTGAGATCGAGGCTGAGTTGTTGGCGATCGATCCCAGTAATATTAGCAACTAAGGTGAGAATTTTTATTTCTAAAGTTGCTGTTGGTTCGATAATTTCTGCTTGAGGGATATTATGGGGAACTGAGGCAATTTCTGGCTGTTCGGATTCTGTTTCTGCTAACCAATAGCTTTGTCTTTGGAAAGGATAGGTGGGTAAACTGAGGCGTTGACGAGAATAATCTCGATCGAAACCCAACCAGTCGATCTCTACTCCTCGAACTGCTAGAGTAGCTAAGGTATGTAAGATAGTTTGCCAATTATCTTGTTCTCGATGCAAAGATGGTAGCCAGAGAAGTTCGGGATCGGGTAGGGTTTGTTTTCCCAGTCTGGTTAGGATGGGATGGGAACCTATTTCGATAAATAGATTGTAATTAAGCTCGGCTAAGGTTTCCAGGGCAGGGGCAAATTGGACGCAATGGCGTACTTGCTGACACCAATAGTCTGCGTCTATTTTCTGGTGAATTTCTTCTCCCGTAACAGTAGAAATCCAATCGAGTTTGGGAGTCTGATAATCAATTTGTTCGGCTACTTGTTTGAATTCTGCTAACATCGGTTCGATTAGGGCAGAATGGAAGGCGTGGGATACTTTAAGAGGACGTACCTCAATTCCTCGCTCTTCTAAATTAGCTTGTACTAGAGCGATAGTTGCTTTAACTCCAGAAATGACTACATTTTGTGGGCTGTTAATTGTGGCAATAGTAACCCGATCTGTATAAGGTTCGATCGCTTTTGCTACTATTTCGGGAGAGGCAAAAACCGCAGCCATAGACCCGTTTTGGGGTAAGGCTTGCATTAGTTTTCCTCGTTGGGCAATTAATTTTAAGCCATCTTCGAGGCTATAAACTCCCGCAATAGTTGCAGCTACATATTCACCGACACTATGACCTAGCACTGCCTGGGGTTGAATTCCCCAAGATTGCCATAATTTACACAAAGCGTATTCTAGGGCAAAGAGGGCGGGTTGGGTGTATTGGGTTTGATGGAGAGCAGGGGAGGCAGGGGGAGCAGAGGAGGCAGGGGAAAAGATAAGATTTTTTAAGGATATATCTAAATAGGGTTGCAATAGTCGATCGCATTCGTCTAAAGCTTTACGAAAAGTGGGTTGGGTTTGATAGAGTTTTTGCCCCATCCCAACATATTGAGAACCTTGTCCTGTAAAGAGAAAGGCAATTTTTTGTTTTTGTCCTGGGATTATTTGGTGGCTAAAAAGATTAAGACAGGGTTGCTGCTGGTTATATGCTTCTAACTGTTGTCGTGCTTCTTTATTCGATTGAGCTACAATTGCCAAACGTCGATCGAAGTTGCCTCTTCCTGTATTGGCACTAAAGGCTAGATCGGCAAGATCGAGTTCGGGATGGTTGCGTAAATGTTCTTCCCATTCGATCGCTAATGCTTTTAAGGCTGGTTCACTTTTGGCGGATAGGGTTAAGATATGACGCGGGCGATCGATCTCATTGGGCTTAACTGTTATTTGAGGTGGTTCTTCTAGGATAATATGGGCATTTGTACCACTTAAGCCAAAGGAACTTATTCCTGCCATTCTGGGCTTTTCGGTTTTTTGCCAAGGTATGGTTTTTGTGGGAATTTGAAGCGACTCAACTGAATTAGCTAAATTGGGATTGAGTTCTTTAAAATTGAGATGGGGCGGGATTTCTTGATGTTGTAGGGCTAAAACTACTTTCATCAAACTGGCTACCCCTGCTGCAATTTCTAAGTGACCGATATTAGTTTTGACCGAACCAATGGTTAGGGAGTTATCGGTAGAACGTCTTCCACCGAAAACGCTCTGAATTCCCCGTACTTCTATGGGATCGCCTAAAGCAGTCCCAGTACCGTGGGCTTCAATATAGTTAATTTGTTCTGGTGTTACCCGACTATTAGCTAAAGCTTGGCGAATTACTGCCTGTTGTGCCGAACCATTGGGAACTGTCAGCCCGCTACTTGCCCCATCTTGGTTTACTGCCGAACCGCGAATTACAGCTAAAATGCGATCGCCATCGGCAAGGGCATCAGATAGGCGTTTTAGTACGACTATGCCACAACCTTCCCCGCGTACATAACCATTAGCATCTTTATCGAAGGTTTTACAACGACCATCGGGGGATAAAGCCCTAGTTTTAGAGAGATAAAGGGTAACTTCGGGGGAAAGCATTAAACTGACCCCTCCTGCTAAAGCTAAATTAGACTCCCCATTGCGTAAACTATTTATAGCTAAATGAACGGTAACTAGAGAGGTAGAACAAGCAGTGTCAATAGCTAAACTCGGCCCTTGTAGCCCTAAGAGATAAGATAAACGTCCCGAAGCAAAACAGAAACCATTACCCGATCCTGTATAGGCATCGATGGGAATCTGGTGTTTAATTTGTCTTTTGACATAGTCATCTATCCCAATACCCATAAATACCCCTGTTTGCGTTCCTGCTAGCTTTTGGGGGGCAATTCCCGCATTTTCCAGGGCTGACCAACTTACCTCTAATAATAGTCGTTGTTGGGGATCCATGGCGATCGCTTCTCTGGGAGTAATGCCGAAAAACTGTGGGTCAAAGCGATCGACTTCTTCAATAAAACCGCCATGACGAGCATACATTTTATTGGGGGCATCGGCATCTTCAGAGTAATAATCATCTATATTCCAGCGTTGGGATGGTACAGTGGTAATACCGTCTTTGCCCTGACGTAATAATTCCCAAAAGGCTTCAGGGCTATTGCTTCCCCCTGGAAATCGGCAACCCATTCCGATAATGGCAATTGGTTCGTGGTTTTTCTTTTCTAGGGCTTCGATTTTAGCACGGGCATCTTTTAAGGCAATTATTGCTTTTTGGAGGGAGGTTAATTGTTCCGTTTTTTTGGCTATAGAATCCATCTCAAGTTTTTCCTTTAATTTAGTAATGCTTCTAGTTCGGCGATTTCTTTTTCAATCAGGGCTTCTGTTTCTGCTGCCGATAGTCCCTCTAGTCCCGCTATGGTCTGTTCCTGGTCTATAGTTGCGGGCGACTCTATTGTCGAGGTAGCACTAAATTCTAGTTCTCCAGCAAATACTTCTCGAACTAAATAAGTAACTACTTCTTCAATGGTGGGACATTCAAAAGCTAGAGTTGAGGGAATAGATACCGAGAGTAAAGTTTCTAGACGATGTTTTAATTCCAAAGACATCAAAGAATCCATCCCCATATCAAAAAAGCCTCGATCGATCTCTGGTAAATAAGTGCCACTGTGACCTAAAATCTGTTTTACTTCTTGTTGTAGTTGGGTGGTTAATAATTCTTGGCGACGATGAATGGGCGTTTGGGCTAGTTTTTGGCGGAAATTTAACTCATGTACTTTATTATTACGATCGCTTTTGGGTAATAATGCTTCGAGAAAAGCAGTTTTTCCTTTGGCAGCCATAATTTTGGCAAAAGCAGACCAATCGATATCTAGCACCATGGTTTGTCTGGATTCACTGGCGAGTAAATTACCCAGTACTTCTAGGGCAGCTTGGGGGGCTAGGGGTTGAATGCCTACTCGTTTTAGTCCCTCTTCGTAACCTTCAGTTGCCATGCCACCTTCTGCCCAAGGGCCCCAATTGATACTTAAGGCTGGTAAGCCGAGGGTTTGACGGTGATAGACTAATCCATCCAAGAAATGGTTAGCAGCAGCATAATGTACTTGCCCTCGCGAACCGAGTAACGCAGAGATAGAAGAGAAGCAGACAAAGAAGTCCAAAGTTAAATCCTGACTGAGTTGGTGTAGATTCCATGCCCCTTTTACTTTGGGTTCAAACACCGTAGCAAAGCTGTCGAGGTCGATTTGGGCGATCGAACAATCGTTTAAAATACCTGCTGCGTGAATGATACCCCGTAACTCAGGACAGTTAAACTTAATGCGATCGAAAACTTGGCTCATCTGGCGATAATCGCTAACATCCGCAGTTATTACCGTTATGCTTGCCCCTTTAGTTTCTAAAGCCCGAATTTTAGCTTTTTTTGCTTCAGAATGCTGTGAGAGTTCCCGACGACTGGTTAAAATTAGATGGCGCACGCCCTTTTCTATTAACCATTCTGCTAGCATCAGTCCTAAATTGCCCAAGCCTCCTGTTATTAAGTAACTACCATCAGGGTTCAAAGCTTTAGGATTGGTTAAAGGAGTAGAACAAGGCAGTAAACGGGCAACATAACGGTTGTTATCCCAGAAAGCTACCCGATCTTCTCCTGTTTGCCCTGTAATTTCGGCAATGATGGCATCGGGATTAAAATTATCCTCACCCAGATCGATCGATCCGCCCCAAAGCTGAGGATATTCTAGGGCTATTACTCGACCCATACCCCATAAGGGAGTTTGCGCTAAATTAATTTGTTGGCAAGGTAAGGTAACGGGTTGAGCTTGTTTTGTACCGATCCATAGTTGCGGTGCAGCCTTAGTTTTAGTTTGGGCTAATGCTTGTACTAAATATAAGAGACTACCATAGCATTTTGTTTGAGACTGTTCTGAGTCGATCGAACTATCTAAACCCCATAAATAAACTATTTTAGTTACTGGGGTATCTATAGCTTGTAATAACTTTTGTATATCCCTAGCGGAGTTGGGTGCGATTTGATAATAATTGGAAGCTAATAGTCGATCGCTATCTCCTAAAGATACCAAAATACAGGGGTCGGTTATGGTATTAGCTAATTTCTGTCCTACTCCTTGAGAGTCGGTAAAAATCAACCAACTTTCTTTTTTAGAAGACTTATTCTCTATATTTAAAGGACTGAGTTGCCATTCAACTTGATAGCGGGCATTAGTGAGGGGCTGTCCCCCGAATCGAATTGCTCCGCTTGTATGCCCCGTTAAATCTTGAGTGATGTTTGTTTTAGATTTTTCGTCAACACCGTGATTAGAGATGCTCCCTGACCGGGAGCCTCTCTCACGGTCTATTAATAATTGCAATAATTCGGGCAGAAATTGTTTAGCTTCTGGGGATAACTGGTTATGTTGGGTTAATTCTTGGCTGAGTTGTTCTGTTTTTCCTGCGACTAATAACTTGAGTAAAGGGGAAGAGTTGGCTAATTCGGGAACATAAGATTGAGACTCATTTACCCAATAAGACTGCCTTTGCCAGGGATAGAGGGGTAAATCTACCTTAGAACAACCATCGGGATATAAACGTTCCCAATGCACCGACTGACCTAAATTATAAAGTTTACCCAAAGAAGTCAACAGAGTAGCCCTTTCTCCCTGTTTTCTGTTTAGAGAAGGTAACACTACCCCATCAATTGCCTGTTTTCGCAAACAACCATTGATATATCCCGACAAGACAGGATGGGGACTAATTTCCACAAAAACAGTATAACCAGACTTAATTAAAGCTTCGATCGCGGGAGCAAAACGTACTGTTTGACGCAGATTTTGACCCCAATAATCCGCAGTAAAAGTCTTTCCAGCTTGTTTTTTGCCCGTAACTGTAGAGAAAATCGAGATAGTTTCTTTTTCTGGGTTAAGATCGCCTAATTCCTCTACTAAAGCGGGAGCAAAAGGAGTCATTTGTTGGCTATGGAAAGCATAGTTAACGGGTAATTCCTTATAAAAAATATCGGGATGCTGTTGTTCTAATTTTTGGCTAAAGGCTTCTACTGCCCGAGACTGTCCCGAAATTACCGTAGAAGTAGGACTATTCATGGCAGCGATTTCTAATTTACCAACCCAGTCAGCCAGTAAAGGTTCGACTTCTGTCGCCGATAATTCGATCGCTAGCATCTTACCATTACCCGTAGCTTGCTGCATCAATCTTCCCCGATGGCAAATTAAATGCACGGCAGTTTCTAAACTTAAAACTCCAGCAAAATAAGCAGCAGCTACTTCTCCTAAACTATGCCCGATAACTGCTTTGGGTTCAATTCCCCAAGTCCGCCAGAGATGGGCTAATCCTACTTGTAAAGCAAACAAGGCAGGTTGAGCAATTTCTGTATCTTGTAAGCGAGACTTCATATCAGATACTGCTAACTCTTTTAATAACGACCATTGCCCGTATTTTTGGATTAAAGTATCGCATTGTTCGATTATCGATCGAAAAACAGGTTCTTGGGTCAATAACTCCCGTCCCATTGCCCACCATTGAGGCCCCTGTCCCGAAAAAACAAAGACAACTTTGGGCTTTCTTTTCGAGGGTTTGGGGTAGGTATCGGGAGAGATATCCGCTACAGTTTGCAGAGATGTTAATAATTCTTCAGGAGAATTGATAACTACTGCCTGACGATAAGCATGATGGGTGCGTCTGACACTAGCACTGTAGCAAAGATTTTGTCCAAATTCTGGAGTAAGTTCTCGCCCTGCAATTGAGTCCTGATAACTTAGTGCCAGAGTTTGCACTGCTGCGGGAGTATGGGCGGATAGAGGTAGTAAATGGGGAAATTTTATAGTGGGTCGAGCAGAAGCTTGAGGCGGTGCAGCCTCTTCTAAAATAACATGAGCATTAGTGCCTGAAAATCCAAAAGAACTAATTCCCGCTTTCGCACCATATTTATTTTTAGTCCAAGGGATAAGACTAGATTGCACCTTTAAAGGTAATTTATCGAAAGGAATATAGGGATTGGGTTTATGGAAATGGAGACTGGGAGGAATCTGTTGATATTTGAGGGAAAGAGCTACTTTAATTAAGCTAGCAATACCCGCAGCAGCCTCTAAATGTCCGATATTACTTTTAACTGCACCCACCAAACAAGGATTATTAGCATCTCGTCCTTCTTTTAAAACTTCTCCTAAAGCCATGGCTTCGATGGGGTCGCCTAGGGGTGTTCCCGTTCCATGTAATTCTACATAACTAATTTCTTTTGGGGTAACTTCTGCTTGGTGCAAAGCGGAACGAATTAAGCTTTCTTGGGCTGGCCCATAAGGAACAGTGAGTCCTTTACTCCGACCATCATGGTTAATAGCACTACCCCGAATTAACGCATAGATCGGATCGCCATCGGCTAAGGCTCGATCGAGCGGTTTAAGAATAACACAACCAGACCCTTCACTACGCACATATCCGTTAGCATTCTCATCAAAAGTTTTACAACGTCCGTCGGGAGAAAGAGCTTTAAGGTTAGTTAGGGCAATACTACCAATAGGCGAAAGAATTAAATTAACTCCAGCAGCGATCGCCATGGTAGACTCATTATTCTGAAGACTTTGACAAGCTAAATGAACTGCAACCAAAGAAGAAGAACAAGCAGTGTCTACGGCTAAACTAGGACCCCGTAAGTTTAATAAATAAGATAAACGCCCTGCTGCAATATTAATACTATTTCCAGTAAGGTCGTAGCCTTGAGGTTGGTAATTATATTCAGGATAGATACGACTATAATCATTAGTGGAAATACCAACAAACACGCCAGTTTTTGAACCAGCAAGTTGTTCTCTTACTATCCCTCCATTTTCTAAGGCTTCCCATGCTACTTCTAATAGTAGTCTTTGTTGCGGATCCATTTTTTGTGCTTCTCTGGGAGAGATCCCAAAAAAATCTGGATCGAAGCGATCGACTTGGGAAACAAATCCGCCATAACGGACGTTCATCTTTCCAGGAGTATCGGGATTATCATCATAAAATTCATCAATATCCCAACGCGAGTTAGGAATTTCCGTAATTGCATCGACTCCTTTAGATAACAATTGCCAAAATTCTTGAGGATTATTTGCTCCAGGAAATCGGCAACCAATACCAATTATTGCGATAGGTTTCATTGTAAAAATCCGTTATAAGTAATTGCAAAAATGTAGTGATTTATTTGAGAATAGCTAAACTTTATCCGCCAGAGGATCGATCTCAAATAACACTCACTGCCTAAACTATTAATGTAAATTCCTTTACCTAATTCTCTACTATGGTTGCGATTGTTTTTTATGCAAAGGAATATTGGCTTGACCGAGAGGGATGGCGAGGTTTCCTCGCCATATCCAACCCTTGGTGTTGACAATTGGATAAACAGTTAAATATATAATTCTGCTAAGCGATCGGCTAGTTCGGCGATAGTTGGGTAGTTAAAAATTAAAACGGGATTTAACTCTTTACCCAGCCATTTTTCTAATCTACTTAATAGAATTAAGGCTTTACTAGAATCGAGTTCATAATTATCAAAAGGTTCTTCGATATCAATATCATCTGGCTCGACATCAACTTGTTGGGCAAACTGCTCGATTAGCCAGTTTTGAATATCTTCTACTGTGTGGGGTTGTTTGATAGTTGTCATAATTATTTAGTCCTGTATACAATGAAAAATTTTTCATCATTTAAATATCTAGCATTAAATATTTGGCGTTTAATGTCGATAAATTATCGCTCGATCGACTTAAGTAAAGAGCTTTTTCCATTTAATACCTAGTTTATCGTTATATTTTTTTGATAAACTATGGTTTCTTTCGCTAAAAATGGATTTTATTTTGTTCAAAAATTATTGAATTTATAGCCCCATTAAAGCATTATATTTAGGATTTAGTAATTATTTTTTAGCTTTTAATCGTACAAAAATATTAAGAATAATCCCTCAGAATAAGCTATTGTATTCGATTGCAGTCTAAAACTCTATTCACTCTAAGTAATAACTAAAAACTAATGAATCACAACGTTTATTTTAAGATTAAGCATATTGAAGTTGATGCTTTTGTCTCCAACTTCTGGGAGATATTTTATGATACTGGCTAAAACGACGGGAAAAGTAATAAGCATCTGTAAACCCAACATTAATAGCAATTTCTGTTATCGATCGATTTGTTGTAATTAACAAAGAACGAGCCTCTAGCATTCTTCTTTCCAGAATCCAATTGATAATTGTTCGTTTGGTTCTACGCTTAACTAAATTAGTTAAATAGGCAGGAGAATAACCTACTGCCTCGGCAACATCATTAAGAGTTATTGGTAGGTGATAGTTCTTTTCGATAAACTCAAAAATTGGTTTTAGTTGAGGGGAAGAAGGATATAAGGATGAAGACTTATTAGATGAAAGTAATTGTTTGTTTTTAGCAGCTAAAGATAATTTATGCGGGGAGAATACTTCTGCGATCTTGGAAGAAACAGGACGAACTAAAATACAAGCCAAACCTTGACTATTATGTTCTAAAAAGTTAATTGTAATATCTAGAGTTCGAGCATCTTGCCAGGAACATGAAGTCTTAAAATTCAAAGAAGCTTTTTGTTCGATTAACTGCCAATAGTATGACCAATCAGAAGGTAAAAAATTTAATTCAACTTCATCGATCGACATTTCTAATAATTTTTGTCGGGGATATCCAACAAGAGAACAAGCAGAATCGTTAATATAACAAAAACGGGCTTGAGCATCTATGCAAAAGATGGCTTCCGTCGCTCGATCGATTAAATGCTGAATTAAAGAGAAGGATTTAGATAGTTTTAACTCAGGCTCGGAGGTAAAAGTCAGGCTTGATAACATTGTTCGATTAACTTCTCGTTGTGAATCAACATAGTTACTTATATCTGAGATGATTGAGATTATGCATCACTGTTACATTGCTTAACAATACTTAGAGGGCTAGTTTTTGGCGATTGTCTATATTTAATCGTAAATACGAAAACAATCTAATTTCCTTTGAGAAATTACTTTATTAGGCAAAATTTTTTTTATTGCCTGAGTTTATAGATAATTTTCTAGGCCAAAAATTTAAGGAATATTTGCAAGAGAGGGGTTTAAAGCTGACAAATTTATGGATAAAAAACCGAAATATAAAAAATATCCATGTTTGACTGTAAATAATCTATGGCGTACCCCAAAAAAAGCACTAAACTAAAAACATCAAAGATAAATTGCCCTGAATCGATCGAGAGCTAAAAGCACTAATTTAGGGAATTTGAGTAGATTTTATAACTCCCACTCCAGGTAATAAGTAAACTCCAAATTTCTTTTATTTAAGAATTACTAGTCTTTTTCTATTGTTCTTTAATGACGAACAAAACCAATATGATTCCCCAACACTCAACCTCAAAACCATCTGCTTTGCAACAAACGCCCATTGCCATTATTGGGATGTCAGCCTTATTTGCCAAAGCCAAAAATTTACAAGAATACTGGCAAAATATCTTAGGTAAGGTCAATGGTATTACTGAAGTTCCCGAAACAGCATGGAAGATTGAAGATTATTACGACCCCGATCCTAAAGCACCAGATAAAACTTATACTAAATGGGGTGGATTTCTCCCCGAAGTAGATTTCGATCCTTTAGAATTTGGCTTACCCCCCGATACCCTTGAAGCTTTAGATTCTGCCAATTTACTATCTTTAGTTATGGCAAAACAAGCTTTAGATGATGCTGGTTATGGTGATGGTAAAGAATTCAATCGAGAAACCACAGGGGTAATTCTAGGGGCTAGTGGTTTATGGAAAAGTATTACTCCCCTAACCAGTCGCCTACAATATCCTCTCTGGGAAAAAGTTTTAAAAAATAGTGGTTTATCAGAAGAGCAAACTGCCAAAATTCTCGAAAAAATGAAGGCTGCCTATGTGCCATGGACAGAAAATTCTTTTCCTGGAATGCTGCCTAACGTAGTAGCAGGAAGAATTACTAACCGTCTGGACTTAGGTGGGACAAACTGTGTAGTCGATGCTGCTTGTGCTAGTTCTCTAAGTGCTTTAAAAATGGCTATCAGCGAACTAATTGAAGGTCGTTGTGACATGATGCTGACGGGGGGATTCGATACAGATAACTCCATCCTCAACTATATGTGCTTTAGTAAAACTCCTGCCTTTTCCAAAAAAGATTATCTCAATCCTTTTGATGCTACTTCCGATGGCATGATGGTAGGAGAAGGCTTGGGAATGTTAGTTATAAAACGGTTGGCAGATGCAGAAAGAGATGGCGATCGCATCTATGCTGTTATTAAGGGTATCGGTACTGCTAGTGATGGTCGTTATAAGAGTATTTACGCTCCTCGTCCCGAAGGGCAAATGAGAGCCTTACGCCGTGCTTATGAAGATGCGGGATTTTCCCCTGCTACTCTAGGATTGATGGAAGCCCATGGCACGGGAACAGCAGCAGGAGATTTATGTGAATTTACGGCTCTCGATCGAGTTTTAAAAGAAAATCGGGCAGAAACACAAAAGATTGCTTTGGGTAGTGTTAAATCCCAAATCGGACATACTAAAGCTGCTGCTGGCTCGGCTAGTCTAATTAAAGCAACCCTAGCCTTACATCACAAAATCTTACCACCGACCATTAATATTACCCAACCCAATCCCCAATTTAAGATAGAAGAATCTCCTTTTTATCTCAATACAGAAACTCGTCCTTGGATTGCCCCACAAGATACTCCCAGACGAGCGGGGGTTAGTTCCTTTGGGTTTGGGGGAACAGATTATCATGTGGTGTTAGAAGAATATACAGCCAAATTTCCCCACCGAAGCGATCGAGTCCATCCTACTGCTCAATCTATTTTACTCTGGGCAGATACCCCAGAACAACTAGCCCAAAAATGCCAAACCACCTTAGAGCAACTTAAAGGGGAAAAAGGGAAAGAATACTATAATCAATTACAACAAGAGAGTAAATCCGAAATTCCTCAAACTTCTGCCCGTGTTGGCTTTGTGGCAACTTCTTTAGTAGAAACCCAAAAATTATTACAAGCAGCTATTAAGCAATTAAAAATACAAACTCAAGCTTCAGCTTGGGAACATCCCCAAGGAATTTATTACCGCAAAACTGGTTTGTCCCTTGAAGGTAAAGTAGTAGCTTTGTTCCCAGGTCAAGGCTCTCAATATCTTAATATGGGTCGAGAAATTGCCTTTAACTGTGGGGAAATATCCCAAACTTATCAAGCTCTAGATAACTTGATGGTGCAAGATGGTTCGTCAACTTTATCCGAGGTAGTCTATCCTATCCCTGGTTTTACCCCAGAAGCAGAAGTAAAACAATTACAGCAACTGCAATCTACGGAAAATGCTCAACCTGCCATTGGAGCTTTTAGCTCGGGATTGTATAAAATATTACAAAAACTTGAATTCAAGCCTGATTTCGTTGCAGGTCATAGCTTTGGGGAACTAACAGCCCTTTGGGCAGCAGGAGTCTTTAATGATGAAGATTATTACTATCTAATTAAAGAGAGGGGTAAAGCCATGACTATCCCCCAAGGAGCAAATGATTGCGATGCGGGGACAATGTTAGCTGTTAGTGGTGATGTTGCTAAAGTCAAGCAATTGATTCGTAATATGAGCAAAGTTCAGATTGCTAATTATAATGCCCCAGAACAAGTAGTATTATCTGGTTCTAAGCCAGAAATCGCCACTTTAGAGAAAATTTTGAGCAAACAGGGCTATAATGTTACCCCTTTACCTGTTTCGGCTGCTTTCCATACTCCTTTTGTCAGTCATGCCAGTAAGCCCTTTGCCGAGGCACTCGATCGCGTTACTTTCAATTCACCCCAAATCCCCGTTTATGCCAACATGACGGGGGAAGCTTATCCCGCAGATACGGCAGCTATGGGACAACTTTTAAAAGACCAAATGCTCAATGCGGTTCAGTTTGTCCAAGAAATTGAAAATATTTATGCCCAAGGCGGATATTGCTTTGTGGAAATTGGCCCTCGGCAAATTCTCACTAATTTAGTCAAGCAGATATTGGGCGATCGACCTCATTTAGCTATTGCCCTCAACCCCAGTCGGCAAAAAGATAGCGATCTGCAACTCCGTCAGGGTTTGATGCAACTAAGAGTAAATGGATTATCCCTTAAAGCTCTCGATACTACGCCTGTAGAAGTAAAAGCAAAAACCAGTAAACGGAAAGGATTATCGATTAAACTCAATGCTACTAATTATGTCAGTCAGAAAACCAAAACTAACTTTGAATTAGCCCTACAAGCCGAACCCGTAGTGCAACCCGCAACAAATATTACCGAGGAAATAGCGATCGAAGAGCCAGAATTACCCCTAGCCGACGTAACCGCTTTATCGCCAACTGAAGTCTCTCTACCAGAAGAGTCTGTGTCTCTCGCTAAATTTAACTCTCAAACCGATTACTTTGTCGTTTCTCAGGATGAAATTAATACCATGAATAACAACTCAACTTCTAACCATATCGTTAATCTATTTCAACAGTTCTACCAACACCAAAAAGATGTACTCAAGGTACACGAACAATATGTAACTAGCCAATCTCAGAATTTCCAAGCATTCTTACAAATGCTGCAACAAAAAGATATTACTGTTGCTCAAACTCTAACTAATTCTGTTACCCCTAAAGTAATCCAACCTACCGAAGCGGATAAACCAGAAGTAGCAGAAACTCCTCAGGTAGCAGATGAACCAAAAATAGCAGAAACTCCTCAGGTAACAGATGAACCAAAAATAGCAGAAACTCCTCAGGTAACAGATGAATCTGCCCATATTCCCCAAATTGCGAATTATCTAGAACCCCGTCATACTGCACCAACTCCTAAAGCCGAACCAGTTGTAGACCAAAATCCTACGGCTGAGGTGTCAGACAGTGCTATGAGTCAGGCATTACTCGAAGTTGTTAGTGATAAAACTGGTTATCCGACAGAAATGCTGGAATTAGAGATGGATTTAGAAGCAGATTTAGGCATTGATTCTATCAAACGGGTGGAAATTATGGGAACTTTGCAAGAATCTTTCCCCAATTTACCCAAACTCAGCCCCGAAGAACTAGCCCAAAAGCGCACCTTAGCCCAAATTGTCCAGTATTTGGAAGGACAAATGACTGTAGCAGAAAAAAAAATAGCTTAGTCAGCGCAACTCCTCGAAATCATGGTGCGATCGCTCGTTATCAAATCAAACCGATACCCGTCCCTGCACCCGATTTCTGGGATTTTCCCCCCACTCCCTATCAGACTTGTCTCTTAACCGATGATGGTTCGTCCACAACAACCGAAGTAGCACAATGTTTGATCGATCGAGGATGGCAGGTTATCGTCCTGAGTTTTCCTGAGTCTCTAGTTGCCAAACGTCCCGTTCTTCCTAATTCCGTTTGTCGTGTAACTCTTAACAATTTAAGTGAGGAACATCTACAAGCTAAGTTAACCGAAATTTTTAAGACTAATGGTTCGATCGGCACTTTTATTCATCTACACCCCATCAAGCCTTGGCTTTCTCATCAGGTAGATGCTTTAATTAATCCAGATAAAGCAATTCTCAAACAAGTATTTTTATTAGCCAAACATCTCAAACATTCTCTAACTCAGGCAGCAAGCCAAGGACGCAGTTGTTTTCTTACCCTGACTCGTTTAGATGGAAAGTTTGGACTAACTGGACAAGAGCATTTAAGTCCTATTAGTGGCGGATTATTTGGATTAACCAAAACCTTAAATTTAGAATGGCCCTCTGTTTTTTGTCGCTCGATCGATATTAGTCCCGAACTAGATGGAGCTACTACTGCTCAAATTGTACTAGGAGAATTACACGATCCTAACGCTTTGATTCAAGACATCGGTTATACCACTCAAGGACGTGTCTCCTTAGTCTGTGAACCTGTTTCCTTAAGTACCTAAACACAATTAATTACACAAGCTTGGTGAGTAGCTATCAGCTATTAGCTATTAGCTTTTAGAGGACATCAGCCAAAGTTCTTTTTTTACACTTGAGTTTTTGATTTTGCCCCCCCAGCCCCCTGCCCCCCTTTATCCCCCCAATTCTGGGGGGGCTGGGGGGAGAAGAATTGAAAGTCCCCCAAAAATACCCCCAACAGCGTGATTGGATATGCTTTCTGACCGAAAGCATCCCTCACGCTCAATATTGGCGAGCGACCCCGCGCCGACGAAAGGCGCAAGGGAATGCGCGAGAAGGGTCACGTCCGCAGGGGATTTAGGGGGCATCGATGTAGCAGATGAGACTTTTCAGACAACCTCTTAGCTTTTAAACTCCACCAAAGTTTTGTTAAGAGTAGCGATCGACCATCAACCATCAACTATTAACCCCTAGATATTACCCATGATTACTGATACTCAACTGAATTCATCATCTGTCGTTCTTGTCAGTGGTGGTGGAAGAGGAATAACAGCCCAATGTATTATTTATTTAGCTCAACAATATCAGTGTAAATTTATTTTACTTGGTCGTTCTTCCCTTTTAGAAACCGAACCCGAATGGAGTATTTCTTGTACTGAAGAATCGCAATTAAAAAAGCAGATTATGCAACATTTAATTGCTCAAAAAGAAAAACCAACTCCACTCAAAGTCCAAAAGATTTATAAACAATTGTGCCAAAGTCGAGAGATTCGTCAAACCTTAGCTGAGATTAAACAAGGAGGAGGTGAAGCAGAATATTTATCTGTTGATATTACCGATTATTCTGCCCTTAAGTCTGCTGTAAATTCTGCAATTAAAAACTGGGGAGAAATTACAGGAATTATCCACGGTGCGGGAACATTAGCAGACAAATTAATTGAAAATAAAACCGAACAAGATTTTGAATCTGTTTACAGTGTTAAAGTAGGAGGCTTAGAAAGTTTACTCAAATCTGTCAATTTAAATCGAATAAAATTCATTGCTTTATTTTCTTCTTTTGTTTCTTTTTATGGCAACCCAGGACAAGCTGATTATGCTTTAGCAAATGAAATTTTGAACAAATATGCCTATTACTTACAACAAAAATATCCCCATTGTCATGTAGTTTCTTTGGGATGGGGGCCTTGGGATGGGGGTATGGTAACCCCACAACTTAAACAATTATTTGAAAAACAAAATATTCAGGTTATTCCCCAAAGAGTAGGAGCAGAAATATTAGCTGAAGAATTAACCCAAACTCAAGAAAAATTAGCTCAGATTTTGGTTATGAGTAAACCAATTACGGTAACAGCTAAAAATGTAACTTCGCAAAAATATAGTTATCGTTTTTACCGTCGTTTAACTTTAGCTAGTAATCCTTTTGTGTACGATCACGTAATTGGTGGCAATGCGGTTTTACCCGCCGTCTGTGCCTTAGCCTGGATGGCAAATATTTGCGAGCAACTTTATCCTGGTTATCATTTTTTGAATTGCCAAAATTATAAAGTACTTAAGGGGATTGTTTTTGATGAAAGTTTAGCTAATTTATACTGTCTCGATCTAAGCGAAATAGAAAAATCTGAGGAGACAATTGAGTTAGAAGCCTTAATTTGGAGTGAGACAGCTAAAGGAATTCCTTTATATCATTATCGGGGAATTATTAAGATTACCAAAGAATTTAGTTCGCGATCGAGCTTGGTTGTTACTCCACCACCGAGCGATCGATCTGCTTTGAATTTAAATGTTTATCAAGACGGTATTCTTTTTCATCTTAATAGATTTAGGGGCATTCATAATATCTTAGAAATTTCTGAAAATCATTTAGTGTCTTCCTGTTTATATCCAGAAATATCGATAAAAGATCGGGGGCAATTTCCCATCCAATCTTTTAATCCCTATACTGCCGATCTCTTGTTTCAATGTTTACTAGTTTGGGTTAATCAAACCTATGGTTTAGGTAGTTTGCCTTTAGAATGTGCTAGTCTCAAACAGTTTTTTCAGCTTCCTTTTGAGCAAGAATTTTTGATTAAACTGTCTATCGAAAAACATAACGAAACTAAGATTATTGCCAATGGAATTGCTTTCGATCGTCAGGGTAAAGTTTATCTAGAAGCTACTAATATGCAAGTCACGGCTAGTGCTAGTTTGAATTCGTTGTTTCTCGATAATACTGTTAGTTCTTCTAAGAGTCTTTGTCTGTAGGTTTTTGGTTATTAGTTTTTAGCCCTTCGGGTTCGCCCTCACTCTTCGCATTTTTTTAAGTAGCTGGACATAATTAAATCTAAGATAGAAAACTTGCTATTCTCCCCTGCTCCCTCCGTACTCCTACACTTCTGCTTTTCCTAATATTACACCTATTACTCATGTCACGTTCTAAACTTGCTATTGTTGGTCTTGACTGCTTCTTTAATCGACCTTTTACTTCTCAAGAATTTTCGGCTCTAATTTATGAGGGTAAAGTACTTAAAGAAGCTCAAATAATCGATCCGCCTAGCTCGACATCTCCCACAAATTCTAGAGATATTTTATTTAAAACAATCGATCGCGCTCTGAAAGATTGTCGCTCTAATAATTTTAATAAAGTCGCATTAATTACAGCAAATAATCAAGCACAATCTGACGAAAATTCCGTCGCTCTTTTAATAGAAAAATTGTCCAATACTTGGAATTTTTCTGCTAGGGCTTTTAATTTAGATGGACAAACAGATTGTTTACTAAAAGCCTTAGAAATTGCTCAAATACTGTTAGAAGCCCAAGAAGTAGATACAGTTATTATTGCTGCGGTTAATTCTGAGGAAAATATTACTAACGCTGGAGCTATTATTGTTAAAGATTACCAGATAGCCCAACAAAATAGCGATCGCTTCGCTGCTGCTTCCGCAGATCGCCTTTATGCTGTAATTGAAACTGCCAAGCGTATTCCCGATAATTTCTCTCCCTCTTCCCAGGAGATTAAACAAAGTTGTCAGCAAGCTTGGGAAACAGCACAAATTAATTTTACAGACATTGGTTATCTCGAAGTAAGTACCCCAGAAAATAGTCCAGAATTTCTCGGTCTAATTAAGGCTTATGCTGGAGAAGAAAACAATCTTACCTATGCCGTTGGTAACGTACGAGCAAATCTAGATGCTTTGGGTATTACCGCAGGTATAATTAGCTTAATCAAAACGGCTTTATGTCTGTATCACCGTTATTTACCAGCCCTACCCCAATGGGATAAACCAGAAAATCCCGAAATATGGCAAAATAGCTCTTTTTACGTGCCTAAAGTATCCCATCCTTGGTTTTTAGAGCGAGGACAGCAAAAACGCCAAGCTGCGATCGATTTAGTCCATCGAAATAATAGTTATGGTCATATTATTCTCTCAGAAGCCGTTAACCAGACTATTCCTAGTAATGCTTACTTACCCTACGCCTCTTTTTATCTCTTTCCTCTTGCTGCGGAAGATTATTCATCTTTGCAAAGTCAACTAGATGAATTAGCAACCAAGATCGATCGAAGTTCTTTTTTACCCCATATTGCCCTAGAAAATTTTAAACAATTTCAAAGTGAGAAATCCTCTCCCTATGTAGTTTCTATTGTTGGCGATAGTAAACAAAACCTACTGAAAGAAATCAAACAGGCGAAAAAAGGAATCGAGAAAGCCTTCGATCGAGAAAAACCCTGGAAAAGCCCCAAAGGAAGTTATTTTACCCCTAAACCTATCGGTCAACAAGGCAAAATTGCTTTTGTCTATCCAGGTGCATTTAACTCCTATTTGGGTATGGGACGCAACCTCTGGCAATTGTTTCCCCAACTCTGGGAACGGGCAGCGAGTTTAGTCAAGCATCCAGGGGAATTTTTTCAGGCAAAACAGCTTTATCCCCGCAGTCAAACCGCCTTATCCAAACGAGATTTAGAAACCCTAGAAACCGAATTTACTAGTAATCCTCTATCTCTCTTAGAAACGGGAACTGGCTTTGCCGTAATGTTCACCGACATTATGCAAAATACTTTTGGCATTAAACCCCAGGCAGCTTTTGGTTACAGCATGGGGGAAAGTACGATGATGTATGCCTTAGGAGTTTGGTCTAATGCCGATGAAGGAAGTCAATTTGTCCATTCTTCCCCTTTATTTGACAACCGTTTAATGGGTGAAAAACAAGCAGTCTTAGAATATTGGAACGAATCTACCGCAGAAAAGTTATGGAGTAGTCATGTACTAATAGCTACCCCCGCAGAAGTACGAGAATGCTTACAACAAGAACCACGAGTTTATCTTACTCATGTTAATACACCCCAAGAAGTAGTAATCGCAGGAGATCCACAAGGCTGTTTAAGAGTAATCGATCGCTTGGGATGCGATTCTTTTCGTTCCCCTTCCGATATGGTATTACACTGTGAAGCGATGCAGTCTGAATTTCCTGCTTTTATGCAGCTAAATACGGTAACTATGGGTACGCCACCCGATACAGTATTTTATTCCTCTGCTAATTATCTTCCCATTCCTTTAGAACAAAATGCCATCGCCCAACATCTGAGTCAGGGAGTTTGTCAACCCTTAAAATTTCCCCGTTTAATCGATCGCGCCTATGAAGATGGAGTGAGAATTTTCTTAGAGTTAGGATCGGGGGGTAGTTGTTCTCGTTGGATCACAGAAACCCTCAACAGCAAAGAACATCTGGCTTTATGTATCAACCGTCGCGGTGCAGATGATTTAGCTGGTATTGTCAAAATGTTGGCTCAATTAGTCAGTCATAAAGTAGATGTAGATTTATCCCCGCTTTATCTTGCCCAGAAGGCAGAAGGCGTGACAGCGCAGTCGAAGCAATCGATTCAAAATCCTGCGATCGCAAAAGAGATCGTGCCTTTAAAAGATAGTCAAAAACCTAATTCTTGCTTATTCAATGAGAATGATATTTTAGAGTTTATTGAGGGGAAAGTTTCCAAGGTTTTTGGTGAAAAATATCGAGAAATCGATAACTATAGCCGAAGAGTAAGAATGCCTTCTCCTCCCTTTCTATTTGTCAGTCGCGTAACGCAATTAGAAGGAGAATTAGGTAATTATCGATCGGGTTTTATCGAAACAGAATACGACATTCCCCCCGATGCTTGGTATGCCGTTGATGGTCAATTAACCGTCGGTATTTGTAAAGAAGCTGGACATGGCTTATTAATGTTATTAAGCTATCTGGGAACGGATTTTACCAGTAAAGGAGAACGTTCTTTCAGGTTATTAGATTTATCTGCAACTTTCTTATTTGAACAACCAGAAAATATCAAAACTTTGAAGTGTCGCGTTAAGATTACTTCTTCTGTTACCACCGAAAATAGTTTACTTGTATTTTTCCAAGGAGAAGCATTAATCGGAGATCGAGTTTGGATGAAACTCCATGATGGCTGTGCGGGAATCTTTTCTGATGAAGAATTAGAACAAGGACAAGGTATTGTCCTGACTGATAGTGAAGCTAAAAAAAGAGAACAAATTCAAAAACAACAGTTTACTCCTCTTTTAACTTGTTCTCAAGCTAGTTTTAACCGAGAAGATATATTGCATTTAGTTCGGGGAAATAAAGAAGCTTGCTTCGATAATAAATATCGACAACCTGGCTTAAATCCCTCCCTCAGATTACCCCCAGAAAAACTACTAATGCTAGATGATGTAATCGCGATCGATACGGAAGGAGGAATAGCAGGATTGGGGTTAGCTATTGGTTCAAAACAAATAACCCCAGAAGACTGGTATTTTGCCTGTCATTTTCGTAACGATCCTACTTTACCAGGCAATTTGATGATCGAAGGATGTATTCAATTAGTGCAATTTTATTGTCTGTTTTTAGGATTACAAACTCTAACCAAAGATGCTCGTTTTCAAATCATTCCTGGCAAGACCCAAATAGCCCGTTTTCGCGGACAAGTAACCCCCCAAACAGGCAAACTCATGTATCAAATGGAGGTGCTAGAAATTGGACTTTCTCCTCAACCATATATTATCGCTAATGTGGATGTTATTTTTGGCGGAAAAACCATTGCTACTATTAAAAACATTGGTGTTAAACTTGCTGAAAAGCCAGTTGCCCTCAAAAATACTCTTCCCCAATCTCAACCAAAATCTGTTTTATTCAATGAAGAACAACTAAAACAATTTGCTAAAGGTTCTGTTTCTGCTTGTCTCGGTTCGGAATTTTCTATCTATGACGATCGCCAATGCGTTCGCTTACCTAATGGAGATTTTCAGTTAGTAAGTAGAGTATTAGAAATAGAAGGAAAACGTCACGAACTGCAAAAACCCGCCGAAATAATTACCGAATTTGATGTTAAACCCGATGCCTGGTTTTACAAACATAATGCCTATCCAACTTTACCCTACTGTACCTATATCGAAATAGCAGGACAACCTTGCATTTTCTTAGGGGTTTATATGGGGGCAACCTTATTATCTCCCGATGACGATCTGCATTTTCGTAACTTAGATGGACAAGGAACTATTCTTAAAGAAATAGACCTAAGAAATAAAACCATCACAGATAAAGTTCGTCTTATTTCTACCACCGCCATTCAAGGAGCAATTATTCAAAAATTCGAGTTTGAATTAGCTTGTGAAGGAGAAATATTTTATCAAGGTAATATGGTTTTCGGTGATTTTAGTACCGCAGTTTTAGCCAATCAAGTCGGCTTAGATGGTGGGAAAAGACTCAAGCCTTGGTATAAAGACCGCGAACTTTCTAACCTAAAATTGACGCAAATTGCCTTAAAAAATCCCAATTGGCGTGAAAAACTCTATCAAATAAATCCCAGTAAACCCCATTACCGTCTATCGGAAAAATATCTAGACTTTCTCGACGAAGTCATGATTATTGAAGAAGGTGGAAACTATCAACAAGGCTATATTTACGGGACAAAACTAATTAGCACTAACGATTGGTATTTTCCTTTCCATTTCGATCGAGACCCAGTAATGCCAGGAGCATTAGGAATAGAGTCTATTATCCAAGCAATGCAAACCTATGCTTTACACCTAGACTTAGGCAAAACTTTCAAAAATCCTCGCTTTGCTCAAGCAATTAATCATCAAATAACTTGGAAATATCGAGGACAAATTACCCCAGAAAATAACTTGATGTCCTTAGAAGTTCATATATCAAAAATTCAAATTGAATCGGAAAAAATAACCATTATTGGTGATGCCAGCCTGTGGAAAGAAGACCTCAGAATTTATGAAATTAAAGACCTTGCCCTCTGTTTAGTAGAAGGGTAAAAAAAGCTATTAGCTATTAGCTATCAGCTATCAGTTATCAGCTATCAGTTATCAGCTATCAGTTATCAGTTATTAGCAACTACAAAACTAACTAAAAATTGGAGTAATATCAAACAATGTTAGCCCAAGATCGATCGATTGTATCCCCTCTTGCAAAAGTCAATAATTCTATTACTTTCGTTCCCGAAGAAATACAACAAAAACTCTTAAATTTAGATCGACCCTGCTATGTTTTTTTAGAAAACGATCGAATCGGTATTTCTCATCAACCTCTCAGAGATACTCAGCCTCAAATGATGGTAAATGCCTTATTACCAGAACAATTAGGCGATCGCCGATTTTTAGACTTTCATGGAGTAAAATACGCCTATGCTGCGGGGGCAATGGCAGGGGGTATATCCTCCGAAGAGTTAGTTATTGCCCTGGGCAAAGCCAAAATTTTAGCCAGTTTTGGGGCAGCAGGATTATTACCCCAAAGAGTAGAAAAAGCGATCGCTACTATTCAAACTGCCCTACCCCAAGGCTCTTACGCCTTTAATTTAATTCATAGTCCTTCAGAAGAAGCCCTAGAACAAAAAGCAGTAGAACTTTACCTAAAACATCGAGTCAGAACGGTAGAAGCCTCTGCCTACATGGACTTAACTCCCCATATCGTTCGTTATCGTGTAGCGGGACTTTATCTCAACTCTCAAGGAGATATCGAAACTCATAACAAAGTTATAGCCAAGGTTTCTCGCTTAGAAGTAGCCCGAAAATTCTTGCAACCTGCCCCAGACAAATTCCTGAAGCATCTAGTCGAAAAAGGGCAAATTACCCCACTACAAGCTGTTTTAGCCCAAAAAGTACCCTTAGCAGATGATGTTACCGTCGAAGCAGACTCTGGCGGTCATACAGACAATCGCTCTCTAGTCTGTTTGCTACCGAGTATTCTAACTCTCAGAAATCAAATTCAACAAAAATATCATTACGAACGTCCTGTCAGAATTGGTGCTGCGGGAGGAATTGGTAATCCCGAAGCTGCCCTAGCTGCCTTTATGATGGGGGCTAGTTATATCGTCACGGGTTCGGTTAACCATAGTTGCACAGAAGCAGGAACTTCCGACCATACTAAAAAACTCCTCGCTCAAGCAGGAATGGCAGATGTAGTCATGGCTCCTTGTGCGGATATGTTTGAGATGGGGGTTAAAGTGCAACTGCTCAAACGGGGAAGTTTATTTCCCATGCGGGCGCAAAAACTGTACGACCTCTATCAAACCTATAAAAGTATTGAAGAAATTCCCAGCAATATCCGTCAAACCCTAGAAAAGCAAATTTTCCGTAAAAGTTTAGAACAAGTTTGGTCAGAAACCGTTGCTTATTTTCAACAACGCGACCCCCAACAAATCGAACGAGCAGAGCAAAACCCCCAAAGTAAAATGGCTCTAATCTTTCGCTGGTACTTGGGTCTATCTTCTCGCTGGTCGACCACTGGAGAAGCACAACGGCAAATGGACTATCAAATTTGGTGTGGCCCCGCTATGGGTTCATTTAACGAATGGGTACGGGGTTCTTATTTAGAATTACCCGAAAATCGTCAAGTCGTTGATATCGCTACCCACATTATGACAGGCGCAGCCTACTTATATCGCCTCCAAAACCTACAAATGCAAGGTCTAAACCTACCTGCTCAATACGCTCACTATTATCCCGTTCAACTCTAATTTCCAAACAATTCTTATGTCATCTGCTAAAAACGCTGATTCCCTTTTTGCCAATGGACTTCCTGCCCTCTATATCGTGGCACTTCTATCGGGTATTTCTTTGGGACTATTTAACCCCTTTATTTCTACCCTCATGAAACAGAATGGTTTCAATAATATTGTTATCGGAGCTAATTCTACTCTATACTTTTTTATCATTGCGATTATCACCCCCTCAGTGCCTAACGGTATGCGTAAAATTGGCTTGCGTCGCATTATGATGTTAGGGTTTTTCCTGATGGGAATCAGCGCACCGATATTTCCAATGACACATAACCTCTTTATTTGGTTTCTGATTCGTGCGCTTATGGGATTAGCTTGTGGTTTATATATTATTTCAGGACAAATAGCCATCAATTACTTTTGTAACGATTGCAATCGTGCTGCTGTTAATGGCTTATATGCTTTGGCATTGGGTTTGGGTTTTGGTCTTGGCCCTGTCATCGGTGCAATGGTTTACGAGCTTGACCCTCAAATTACCTTTTCATTAGGGGGTGGTTTGATCTTAAGTGGCATTATTGTTGTCTATTTCGGATTGCCAGAAAAGAAAATTAGGTATCAAAAGCCTCGTTTGCACATTATGAAAAAGCTGAAACTTCCTTTACAGGGTTCTTTTGCCTATGGATTTAGTGAAGCAACTCTAGTCTCTCTCTATCCCCTCTATCTGTTAGAACAAAATTATGGGATAAATCGCATTAGTTATATTTTTGGACTATTTATTGTCGGTGGTTTGATTTCTACAGTTCCCGTAACTTATTTAGCAGATCGTCTGGGCAAAATTAAAGTCCTAATTGGCAGTACAATCGTCGTAATTATTTCCGTACTTGGCCTGTCTTTAGTCCAAGACCAAAATCTTATCCCTCTGTTGGCTTTAATTTCAGGAGTTGGTATGAGTCCTATTTTCCCCTTATCTTTGGCTCTCATCGGTTCTAGAGTTACAGTCAATGAACTATCTTCTGGTAGTGCCTTATTTACCTCTACTTATAGTGCGGGATGTACAGCAGGGCCGATCCTCTCAGCCATAGTCATGACGTTCGTGGGAACTCAATCTATTTTTACCCTGATGTTAATACTTTTTAGCTTCTTTTTACTAAATTTAAGTAAATATAAACAACCTCGTTCTAAGTATTGTTAATAGTTAAAAGTTGACGCTCGCTCGAAGTTGACCTCACTGATGTAATACTCAATCCTCTTGAAATATAAAGGCTCGATGCCAAAAGAATGTTAATCAAATCTTTAAAATTATACTTTCGGCTGGTGGATTTAGTATTACAACGGCTTTAAAGCTAAAACTATCAATCATAGCTGTCTATAAACAAGATGGCTATTTTTTTATCTAAAATTATTAAATATTTAACAAAAATAATTTAAAGGTAATGGACTCTTTGTCTTTACTTTATACAATTACTAACAAATCGCAACTTTTCTTTTTATTTATATTTTTATTAGTTAAAAAAAGATTACAAAAAAATATATTTTACTTACTGACTTTTTTACTTTTATCGACTACAACATCTTTAGCAAAAAAGTAAGAGTGTTAGTAATCTTGAATAAAAATCTACATTTGAATTTAACTATTATCTTTTTAAGTAGTTGGCTGACTAGCCTTTTGGGCATTTTTTTACTCCAAGAAAAAGTAGCTTTAGCTCAGGAGCAAATTCACAAAAACGATATATTAAAATCTCATGTTCACCTCAAAAATGAAATTTTACCTAAAGCAATTGTGGGGCAACAGCTATTAGAAGAAGAACTAATTGGCGGTGTTCAAAACTTCTTACATTTTAATCAATTTGATCATCATCTCGATACTTCAAAAGCTAAAGAATCGACTAAAATTGCTACAAAAGCTAATTATGCTCCACCTAAAAATGAAGCTAGGACAGAAATAAATACTCAAGCAAAAGCGATCGCTGCTAAAACTAATTCAGAATTAATTTTAGCTAAAACCATGGAACTAATTAAAGAATTTGAAGGTTTTCGCGCTCATGCTTATCGAGATACCGACGGTACACCTGTGATTGGCTATGGTTTATCTAAGATTGCAGGGAAAAAAGTAAGAATGGGCGATCGTATTTCGACTCATCAAGCAGATGCAGCCCTCAAAGCAGAAATTCACGCCCTACAAAAACAGATTAAATCTGTAGTTAAAGTCCAAATTAGCGATCATCAATTAGGTGCGCTTACTTCTTTTGCTTTTAACACGGGCTTTTATGGATTAAAAAATAGTACATTACTCCGTAAACTCAATTCAGGCGATTATCATGGTGCAGCTAATGAATTTCTGCGTTGGAATAAAGCCCATTCTCGCGGTAGATTAGTTCCTTTACTAGGATTAACTAGAAGAAGACAAGCAGAAAAAGAATTATTTTTAACCGTGACTAACAACTAACGACTAATGACTAAAAACTAAAGACTCGATCGTATCTCATTAAAATAATAATTGCTATCTTGCAATTATTAAATAAGATGATATATTAGTATAATTAATGAGTAATATCTGGGTAATTATACTAATTTTTTATTTAGATATAAGTAATATACCTACCTAAGTAATTTATTGAAAATTTATAGAAAAATTTATTTAAAGTATGCTATTTCAACTAACAGAGAAAAGCACTAAGGTTTTAACATATCTAATTTTAGGAATTTGCACGGCAGGGATAATTAAATTACAAAGTCAGCATTATCAAAATTCTCTCCAACAAGCTGAATCGACCAATTATTTATTGGCAGAATCCAAGCAAAAACAAGCAATTAATTTACAGAAAATAATCCCGTCTTTTGGTTTAGATAACTTAAAAGCAGACTGGCTTTATTTAAGTTACATTCAGTATTTAGGGGACAAAGAAGCTAGAAATCAGACTGGCTACTCTCTCATACCCGATTATTTTGAAACTATCCTTGAATACGACCCCAATTTTACCGAAGCATATCTAACTTTGGCTACTGCGAATTCTCTGTATGCTGGTCAACCAAAAAAAACAGTTAATTTGATGAACCGAGTTTTAGAGTCAATTGCTCCAGAGATTGCTCCTGAAGTATCTATTCTCTGGACATATAAAGGGTTAGATGAATTATTATACTTAGATGACATTGAAGCAGCTAAAAAATCTTATTTAACAGCAGCAAACTGGGCGAGTAAGCGAGAAGACGGTTTAGGAACAGAAATCGCCGAGCGAAATTTAAAAACAGCTAAATTTCTAGACAGTAATCCCGATACTAGAGAATCTCAAATTCTGGCATGGTCGATGATTTTACCCAACATCAAAGATGAAAGCCGTCGTCAAGTAATCATAGATAAAATTGAAGCTTTGAAGGCAGAAATTAGTAGTCAGAAGACAAAACCCCAAAAGGAACATTCTCTATAACGACTTTACAGTATGTAAGCTCAGGAGACAAAAGTCACTGTTACACCGCCATAAAAGCGGTGACCGCCCAGACGCGGTTAGAAATTACAGTGTTGCTGAGAAGCAAGACGTGAAAGTAAATAGCTGAAGTTTATGATCTAGGAAATTAGAGATAATCAAAAGCTAGTAGCTAATAACTGTAAAAAATCTAGGAAATTTGCCATAGTTGCTAAAAATTCTCCATCTCAATAAAGGTATTTTCGTTGAAACTAAATAGTGAATACAACTTGGCAAAGTCAAGATTGGAATAAAGACAATGCATATTCTTAGTCTTTAACCAATATATAGACCTAAGTAGTCAGCAACAAAAAAATCATGGAAA
The DNA here is from genome assembly GCA_051439545.1 of Xenococcaceae cyanobacterium. Taxonomy (GTDB): domain Bacteria; phylum Cyanobacteriota; class Cyanobacteriia; order Cyanobacteriales; family Xenococcaceae; genus JASJDJ01. Next base: position 87,747 of record JBFRWK010000094.1, read on the forward strand.
AATTAGCAATTATTGGTTCTGGTATTTCAGGTACTCCTATTGCCTATTATCTTCAAGATCGATACGACATTGAAATTTACGAAAAAAGTAGTCGTGTTGGGGGTCATGCTCATACCTTAGATTTAGATGAAGATAAAAAAACAATTTCATTAGATACAGCGTTCGTTGTTTGTAATAAACCAAATTATCCCAATTTAATGAAGTTTTTTCAAGATTTAGGGGTAGAAACTCAAAGCCATTTAGGTGGTTTTAATTTCTATAATCTAGATAGTGGGATGCAGTTTAATTCCCTAGATTTAGAACTTCCACTAGAAGAATTTAAGCAGCAACAACCTCCAGAATTAGTAGCTTGCTATCACGAAGCCAAACGATTTTTTAGAGAAGCTCGCGCTGACTTTTGGGAAGGGAAAACGCGAGTTTCTATGCAGGAATATTTAGATACTAATAACTATAGTCAAGGTTTTCGAGATAACTTTGTAATGCTAATGGGTTCGGCTGTTTGGTCGATTCCAACTGAACTACTAATGGAGTTTCCTGCTTCGACTTTTATTAGCTTTTTTATGACCCATGACCAAGGAGGTTTAGGCGGAAAATCTGTTGAATGGGAAACAGTAAAAGGAGGGAGTAGTCGTTATGTAGAAAAGGTTAGAGAGGCTCTAAAACGTCCGATTAAAACAGAACAAGAAGTTCTTAGTGTAAAGAAAAGAGAAGATGGTAAAGTCATTGTTAAGACTAAAACAGATGAAGCTGTTTTTGATAAGGTTATTATCGCAACTCATGCTGACCAAGCCCTAGAAATTCTAGCAGAACCCAATGAATTAGAGCAAAAAATATTAGGCTGTTTTAAATATAATCAAACTGCCGTAACGGTTCATACCGATCCAGTAATTATGAACCCAGACCGAAGTAAATGGCAATCTTGGAATTATGGACAAATTGTTAAAGACGAACGGCTTTATACTTATGTAACTTATTATGCTAATAAAGTACATAATTTCGTAGCAAAAAAAGATTATTTTGTTTCTTTAGATACTCCGCCGATCGCTATTGACGAAAACAAAATAATTAGAGTGTTGAAATATAGACACCCTGCCTATGACATGAATACTTTAGAGGCTCAAAAACAAATTTATCAGTTAAATGAAACTGGGCCTATCTATTTTTCAGGTACTTATTTTCATATCAAAAAACGCGGGATTGATTCCTATGGTTTTCATGAAAGTGGCATTAGCTCTGCTCTTGCTATAGTCGAGCGACTAAAAAAAGATAAATTTTCGGCAACTATGAAACAAGAAAAAATAGTTTGCTAAATTTTTGTGCTTAAAACTAAACACAACATATCGGAGTCTACAAATGAATAAAGCATCTTGGACGACTGTATTAGGATTAGCTTCTGTCATTGCTCTTAATCTAGCTCCTTCTGTGCAAGCCGAACCTAGAGTTTATCTAGAAACTGGAGGTCGAGAAAGCATCGAATTAAATCCCGATACTCTGGCTATTTTAGAAGATATCGGCTTAACACTAACAGAAACAATTAGTACCACAACTCCAGCCCCAGGATTTTCGATTGGTGCTGCTTTAGTTCCTCCTAGCTCAGTTCCTGGGGTTCGAGGCACAACCTTTACCTTCCTTTATGATGAAGATCCTCTTCTTTACGTCCCCTTAGGAGGAACAGAAGAGTTTTCAGGGAGTTTCATTTTTGATGTAGATACAGATAAACTGAGTGGGTTAGGAACAGAATTTACAATTGGTAATTTTTCTAATGGTTTTGATGAAAACTTTAGCTTCTCGATTACCGATACCTTAACTACTAATTTACCCCTTTTAGATGTTTCATCATCAGGAATTCCTGATGTCGATCTTGACTCTCAGACTTGGGTGCTTGAAGGTCTGGAATTTTTTATTTCTGAAGAATTTAATAGTCTTTTAGAGAATGCTGGTGCAACTCAGTCAGTAGCTGGTTTAAAGTTTGCTGATGCGAGGGGAAACCGTTCATTTGTAGAAGTGACAGAAGAAGTTACAGTTCCCGAACCCAGAAATGGTGTTGCACTGTTTCTTTTAGTCATCTGTGCGATCGCGTTTAAGAAATCAACTAAACTAAGCAAAAAAATTGTGAGAGTTTAATTTATGTCTAGACTAAATCCGCTTTTTTCGATCGGCTTAACTATAATTCTGGAATCTGTTTTTTTAGTTATCTATGCCATCGCTTGGACAAGAAATAAAAAAATAAAAAACTTTCAACTAAAGAGACTAAAAGAATATGAATTCTAAATTAGCGGATAGTAATTTACCAACAAATTATCCTCGTTTAAATAAATACGAGTTCTTCTTGAGAATTGGACTAGGAGTCTTTTTACTAGGAGCGGGAGTCTCGGAAATTTCTCAAAATCCAGTTGTCATGATTTCAATTCAGAAACTAGGTTATCCAGATTATTTAGCTAGATTACTTGGCGTTGCCAAGATTGTTGGAGTTTTAGTTCTCTTAACTCCCTCTTTGAAAAGATGGCGAGAATGGGCTTATGCTGGATTTACGTTTAATTTATTAGGTGCTTGTTTGTCTTTTATCTTAGCAAAAGAATGGATAATACCAGATTCGATATTAGCACCTATAGTTTTGCTCTTACTCTGTATATCTTATTGGCTTTATCGGCAATGCTTTCCCTACTCAAAAGATTTTGTAGATAATTGAGCCTGTGTTTTTCACTCCATAGCCAAAATATTCTATGAATCAATAAATTCTAGCGTTTATTCAACCATAACAACCACAAAAAATTAACAAATCAGACCATGAATAAATCACAAATTGCTCGTTTTTTAGGGTTGGCTTCTATCATAAGTATTGTGTTAGCTCCACTCGAAGTATCTGCTGCTAATTTTACATTCGATTATGATAAGGTCACAAATTTTTCTACCAGACCAATAGAATCGGATGATGTCCTTACCTTTTTTGGTGATATTGCCAATAATGAAGGCTATATTACCTCATATAATTTAGACCCAACATCTCCCGATGCTGGACATTTGCCTATATCAATTAATGGTTTAGGATTTGCTGGATATTACACAACAGGTCTTCAAGGAAGTCCCCTAGCAAATGATGCAAATCGGACTGCTTCTTTAGAATCAACAGAAGGATTTTCTACCTTTTTAAGGTACTTAGATTCTAATAATATTCCTCTAAGTGAAATCGGTTTTAGTTATGGTCAAAAAGAAGGTCTAGATTTCAGACATTCATGGAATTTAGGAGAAGATAAATTAGGACAAGATTGGTTTGCTAGTCCTGATTCACCAGTAGAAGAAAGAATTTATCGTGCTAATCCTGATGAAGTGGAGATGTCAATCTTATTGGGAGATACCAAAATAGTTTCTCTAGATTATTCTGATGTATTTTTTGTTGCCGATAATGGTGATTCGCCTGATTTTGTCGATAACTTTAATGTAATTCTTCTTGACCCCGTTCCCGTTTCTAAAATAACTGGTTTAAGTCCTCTATATTCAGGGGCTGCTGATGCTTTTTTAACAGATGTTTCTAATGCAGGGGGAAGAGTTCAGTTTGTTTCTGAAGACCCCAATTTATTTGCTGAATTTACGGAATCTGACGGTTTTGCCATTAATAATATTAACTTGCCTTTCACTTTAAGCGCGGTTGCTCCAACTGCTTCTGCTCCAATTCCAGAATATCATTCCGCTTTAGCTCTCTTTCTTCTAGCTGGAGGAAGTATTTTTTACCATAAAATAAAGTAATATCAATTCTCAATCAATCATCAGAGACTTAGTAAAGGGGCAAAAGTCAGAAGTCAGATTCTCCCAGAAGTATGGGAAAATAATCAGCAAATCGTGCTAAAGATTCTCTATCTTGCTAGCCCCTTTTTGCTCTAAAGTAACAATAACTAAACTCATAACAGCTTTAAGCGTTAATAGTTACGGTCACAAAAACTCGATCGCCCGTACACAACAATCCTCAGTAATTTTCTGGAAAATTAACACTTATCATCATAGAAAAGCCATGTCTAATCGTTATACTTTCCTAATATTAGGTTTAACTTCGATCGCAACTGCAACCATAGTTCCTTCTCTTCCAGTCCATGCTGCTGCTTGTGAAACTGGTGACTTATTCGATTTTGATTCGATTAACTTTATCGATACTAGACCGATTAATTCCAATAACTGTTTGCGCTTTTTTGGAGAAAGAGTCGGTCAAAATGACCCCGATCCTCAAGGATTTGTTGCTTATGGCTTCGGTCATATCGAAACAAGTCTTAATGCTCCTGGTAATCCTGCCCCTTACTATGCAGCAGGAATTGATTTTAGCCCAGAAAATCTTCCAGGGGCGAGACGAGCAGCTACTTTACTCGATGATATTACGGGATTTTCTAACTTTGACGATTTCTTAACCGATAATGATATTTCAGTCGATCGCATTGGTTTTAGTTTTGGGCCAAAAGATGGGGATTTTACTAAAACTTGGAATTTAGGCGCAGATATCAACGGACAGAACTATTTTTCTTCTCCCACTTCCACCCTAGAAGAGCGAATTTATTCTGCTAATCCCGATGATATAGAAATTTTTCTGCTGCTAGATGATACTAAAGTTGTTAATTTTGGCTACAGTGATATTTATTCCTTTTTGGAATATGGAGGAAGTGTAGCAGCCGATGATGATTCTGAAGCTATTATTAGCGATCCCTTTCGTGCTTTCAAAACTGAAGGATTAAGCGGGTTGAGTGATGGCTTGGCTGATGCGTTTTTAGCAGATGTAGGCAACGATCGAGTACAGTTAGTAAGTGAAGATACAGGGGTTGTACCCGATTTTGTTTCTGTCTCCGATCCTTTTGGGCCTTTCGATCCAATTGTTTCGATTCGTTTTCCCACTCAATTGAGAGTTGTTAATGTTCCCGAACCATCTATAATGGTTAGCTTATTAGGATTAAGCGTCATAGCAGTTAGTTCTCGATCGAACAAAAAAAATCGCTCTCATCACTGATGAGTAATGGCACTGGCAGATACTTATCTAGGTAATGATTATTAACCTAAATCACACAAGACTAATAACTAATAACATTACCTATCTTTATATATTTTCAAAATATCTCTTGCTACCCGATCTAGGGTACGTATTTAGTTGTTGAAGTAAGCGATCGCTTCCTCCATATCTGCAACTAATAATATCAAACGACATATTATAGCACTACACACTTAGATTAGGACACTCATTACTGATTACTGATTACTAATTACCGATTCCTATACCCGAAGTTTACCTTGTAGGATTTAATAACCTTAGACAGAAAATCAACTTTCTGGATAGATGAGAATTAGATAAACCTGAATTTAGATTGATAAAAAAGCAATATCTGGATATTTAGGATCATTTTCCTCAAAATTACAGATAATCGAGTAAAAAAAGCTAGTAGCTAATAGCTAAAGGCTTATAGCTTTTTCTAAGTTACCTAAACAAATTTAGAATTTTTTCAGTTGAAAATGTTATATTTTTTTTATTTTTGGGCAAAATTTAAATAAGAGAAATACCTGGAATTTAAGGCGGGCAATGTCCGCCTTTTTTTTCTTCTAAATTTGGATTGGGCTTTCGATTGTTTTAGCGAATATCCTGACAGCCAGCCACACACTGTCCCGAACCATCGAACTGCATGGTTTGTCCGCTTAAAGGAATATAAACGGGCATCTCAGTTGCCTTAATAAATTCCTCTGTTTTTGTTCCTGCTATAAGCTTTCCTTCTTCTGTAGCAGCTTCATTGGCATGGGAAGCAATGACCGATGTAGGTTCGATTATTTCATTGACCACATAAGCAGCTTCTTGTGGACCAGTGGTAAAAGTATCTCCTATATTAATTACCACTAACGAAGCACTATATTGGTTACGCACTACGGTTTCTTGTTCGGCAGTAACGCCAGTGTCCCCTGAAAGATATACTACTAAGCCGTTAGTAAATGTGAGTACATAACCAGTGGGAGGCCCTACATAGGCAGTAAGACCAGCAGTTTTTAGATGTTCTCCTAATTCCCCTTCAATAAAATCACCACTCAATCCGTTGGAGTGAACCGCAGGTACAGTCGTAATCTTGACACCACCAACATCAACGGATGCACCAAAGCGAACGAGTTGCACCGATTCGCGATCGCCCCCATTAACTTCAACCTTATTTGCCAAAAAACCGTTCATTTCACTACCGACGACAATTATGGCGTTTTTAGCTAAGGCAATATCGACAGTATTAGAATTAGGGATGATCTTCTCATTGACCTCTGGTTCGCCACATTCCCCTGCATTGACTTCAGATATACGGCGATCGCCCAAATGATCTCCGTGGACGTGACTCAACAAAACTACATCAATGTCACCAAGCCGTTCATCTCCTCCCCCCGCAACGGTTCGTCCTACATCATAAACAAGACGTGTTCCGTTGGGGTCTTCTAAGATTAAAGCGCGATCGAATCTACAAAATTCGCCATCGTGACTACCCAGTGGTGTTATTTTTACGTCTTCAGCATAAGCATTTAGGGCTATCATTGGGGTTGCTAAAAAAGCGATCGCTCCTGAGAAGTATTTATTCATTTATTACCTATTACTGATTAATTATTACTTGACTCTACAGCCAACTAAAGAGTTTACAATAAAAAGGCATTAGCCATATCTAGCCTAAGAATTATGAGTAAAGCAACTCATCTCAAAATTGGCGAACTAGCCAAGCAAACAGGTTTAGCGGTAGGTACTTTACGTTATTACAGCGATTTAGGAATACTGCAACCAGTAGAAAGAGGAGATAATGGCTATCGTTACTATAGCCAGGATGCTAATAAACAAGTAGAATTCATCAAAAAAGCTCAGGCTATTGGATTTACCCTCGAAGAAATTAAGACAATTCTAGATGTCAGAGATCGCGGGGAAAAACCCTGTAGCTTGGTAAAAGGCTTATTGGATCGAAAGATCGAGCAACTAGAAATTCAGATTAAGAAAATGAGCTTGTTTAAAAAGGAGTTGGAAGACTATCGTACAAGCTGGATAAATAATCCCGATCTCAAGTCAGACTCTCAAGAGGTTTGCCCTTTAATTTCTAGTGTGTCTCTAGATTCTGCACCACCAACATGACATTTAATTTCAGCATCGATCGGCTCGTGGCTGCACAGCAAATACTTAGGCAAACTTGAGTAAAACTAAGCAAAAGTCTTTATTTGTTCTGCAAAACTTGATATTAAGTAAGTTTTATTCGTTATAAAATAGCTTATGCCATGGGAAGTTTTCAGAACTTATTCACTCCAAAGCTAGACTGTCTGCTATCCAAGTGGTAGAAGTAAATCCAGCTTATTCGAGTTTGATTGGAATGATTAAGTTTATGAGTCTTTACGGGTTGAAC